>BEHS01000136.1 GCA_002898895.1 bacterium HR16
TTACCGATAATCCCTACGGAGGATTGCAAAGCGAGCCATACCAGATGCTACTAGAGGAAGTCAAAAATCTTGTGGTGGAAGCAGGCAGGCTGGCACAGCAGCTGGCAAACGACTTCACACTGGAAACCAAAAGCGACGACTCCTTCGTCACCAACGCCGACCGCGCGGTGGAGAGCTACCTGCGTGAACATCTTGCTCACCTCTTGCCCGAAGCGGGGTTCTTCGGCGAGGAAGAGGGCTTTACCGACCGCCACGCTCGACTCCTGTGGGCAATTGACCCCATCGACGGCACCAGCAACTACGTGTTCGGCATCCCGTTGTGGGGCGTATCGGTCGCACTGGTAGAGGATGAGCGTATCCGCCTGGGAGTTATTTTCCTGCCTGTGCTCAATGAGCTGTACTGGGCAGAGGTGGGCGAGGGGGCATACCAGAACGGCAAACGTATTATGGCGGTAGATAGTGAAGAGTTCACCTCTGAGGATGTTATCTGCTATGCCAGCGACGCGGTGACCGCCGACTTGCTCAGCATGATGCCGGGCAGACCGCGCTGTTTCGGCAGCGCGGTAGTAAAGCTGGCGTGGACGGCGAACGGGCGTGTACGCGCCTCGCTGTCGCTGGGCAGGTTGTACGACCTGGCAGCGGGGTTGCTTATCTGCCACGAAGCGGGTTGCGAAACACGCTACCTGTCAGGGGCGGAATGGCATCCTCAGCATCTGCTCAGTGGGGCAGCGCTGCACGAACCGGTTCTCACCGCTGCACCACGAACGATGCGGGCTATTTTCCGTTTACTGCATAACACATAAAAACGAGGACGTAATATGGCATGTGATGATCTGAGGCAGAATTTCGCAGTCGCCCACGATGTCCAGCAATCGTTATGCTGGCACATCCGTTATTCACTGGGCAAGCCGGGCGACGACCTGTGCAAACACGACATGTTTACTGCAGTGGCTCTGACCCTGCGCAACCGTATCATCGATTTAATGATCGAGACCGAAAGGCGGTACCAGCAACAGGATGTCAAGCGACTGTACTACCTCTCGCTGGAGTATCTGATAGGACGCTCCCTCACGAACAATCTGATAAACCTTGGGTTGTACGACCTCTTTCGCGAGGCGTTGTTACAACAGGGCATCGACCTGGAGGAGCTGGAAGAGTATGAGAGCGATGCTGCGCTGGGCAACGGGGGACTGGGAAGACTTGCCGCCTGTTTTCTCGACTCGCTGGCGACGCTGGGGATGCCCGGCTATGGATACGGTATTAATTACGAATACGGTATCTTCAAGCAGGAAATCCACCACGGATACCAGCATGAGAAGCCCGACAAGTGGCTGAAGGGAACCTCCCCGTGGCTGATTGAACGGTTCGACGAACGGTGCTTTATCCCTATCTACGGGCGCATTGAGCATACCGTAGACAGCAACGGACACTACCAGCCCCTCTGGGTAGACTGGAAGCTGATTGTGGGTGTGCCCTACGATATGCCGATCGTCGGCTATGGAGGCAAGACGGTCAACATACTGCGCCTGTTCTCGGCGCGGTCTTATCACGAGTTCGATATGCAGATATTTAACAGCGGCGACTATATCAGCGCGGTGGAGCAGAAGATTGCCTCCGAGACCATCTCCAGGGTGCTCTACCCGTCGGATTCAGTTGCGGCGGGAAAGGAGCTGCGCTTAACCCAGGAGTACTTCCTGGTCGCCTGTGCTTTGCGAGACATCGTGCGCCGTTATACCAAACAGCACGAAACCTTCGAGCAGTTCTCGCAAAAAGCGGCTGTGCAGCTGAACGACACCCATCCCGCGCTGGCGATCGCCGAGCTGATGCGCATTCTGGTAGATGAAAACCATCTTCCGTGGGAACACGCCTGGCAGATTACCGAACAGACCTTCGGGTACACCAACCACACCCTCATGCCCGAGGCGCTGGAGAAGTGGCCCGTTGCTCTGTTTGAGCGATTACTTCCGCGTCACCTGCAGATAATCTACGAAATCAACAAGCGTTTTCTGGACCACGTCGCATGGCTCTACCCGGGCGATGTGGAAAAGATGCGCCGGGTGTCTATTATCGAAGAGGGCGAACAGAAACAGGTGCGCATGGCGCATCTGGCTATCGTGGGCAGTCATTCGGTCAACGGCGTGTCGGAATTGCATAGCCAGCTGATAAAGACTTCGCTCGTGCCCGATTTCTATGAGCTGTTCCCGCACAAGTTCAACAACAAGACCAACGGTGTCACCCCGCGCCGCTGGCTGAAGCAGGCGAACCCGCGCTTGAGCCGCCTTATCGACGATACCATCGGCGAGGAGTGGGTTACCGACCTGAATCGCCTGCGCGCGCTGGAACCGTATGCGGAAGATGAGGCGTTCCAGCAGCAGTTCCGACAGGTGAAAAGCCTGAACAAGCTGCGCCTGGCGCATCTCATCCGTGAGACCACGGGCGTATCCGTTCCACCCGAGAGCCTGTTTGACGTACAGGTCAAGCGTATTCACGAATACAAGCGTCAGCTGCTCAACGTGCTGCGGGTTATCTATGACTATCTGAGGCTGATCGAGGACAGAGTATATCCTGTTGTGCCGCGCACCGTTATCTTCGGGGGCAAAGCCGCGCCCGGCTACTGGGCAGCGAAGCAGATTATCAAACTCATCAACAATGTGGCATCGGTCATCAACCACGACCACCGTGCGAGGGACTATCTGCATGTGGTATTCCTGCCCGATTACCGCGTGTCGCTGGCGGAGGTGATTATCCCCGCCGCTGACCTGAGCGAGCAAATCTCCACGGCGGGCATGGAGGCGTCCGGCACCGGCTGTATGAAGTTCGCCCTGAACGGCGCACTCACCATCGGCACGCTGGACGGCGCGAATATCGAAATCCGCGAGGAGGTCGGCGAGGAGAACATCTATATCTTCGGACATACTGCCGAGCAGATTCGCAAGATGCGCCAGGAGGGCAGTTACGACCCTCGCGCTCTGTACGAGTCGAATCCTGTCATCAAGCGTGTGATGGACACCTTCCTCACCAACCTGTTCTGCCCACACGAGCCGGGGCTGTTCCGCTGGATTTTCGACAGCCTGGTGCATCACGGCGATTACTATTTTCACCTCGCCGACCTGCCGTCGTACATCGAGACGCATGAACGCGCCGCGCAGGAATATTGCCAACCCGAGGTGTGGACTCGCAAGGCGATTCTGAACGTTGCCCGCACCGGCAAGTTCTCCAGCGACCGCACCGTGCTGGAGTACGCCCGCGACATCTGGCATATTCAACCGGTGAAGCGGAAATAGCGGGATACAGGTAGACCTCACCCCCGGCCCCTCCCCTGCGAGGAGAGGGGAACTCTGTAGCGACGCTCCCCGAGAGGGGGTCTGCGGCTGAAGCCGCACCCTGTCAAACGAAGCCAGCCTGCGCTGGCTATGGAACCTTGTGGAGGGCGAGGCTCCTGCCGAGCCGATATACACCCGGCAGGAGCTTTGTTGAACCCAGATACCCCCGCCGTGCCCAGCGGGTCAAAGTGATGCCATTCACTGTTTCGACGCACCAGCGAGATACCCTGCAAATACAGGGCACTGGTCGTCCATCTGCCGCCTTCCAGCGGCTTCTACTGCTCTACCAGCTCACCAGCACCACAGGCGACACCACACGGATAGCGCGTCCACACATCCAGCCCACGATTGAAATCATGGGCTATGGGGGAAACCAAATCCGCCTGTGCGGATTGGGAGAAACCTGCGAAGGCAGGTTTATTTGCTTCATAGCCCATCATTTCAATGGTGGGGGAGGTGTTCATCGTTCGGTTACTCCGGTGAGCAGTTTGGGGGAACTGTTGTTACTGTCAGTGGAAAGGGGAAAATTGTCTCTTTTACCCCCACATCACACTGGAGGAGGCAAAAAGAGGAGCGGCTACCTGAATAGTCAGGCTCAGGATGCACACGGTAGCCAGTGTGCGCAGGCAGGGTGCCTGGAGAAGGAACGGCTTGAGCCGAGAGCGACAGGGCGCGCTATTGTCCGTTCCCATGCTCCAATTCCAGCAGGTTTGCACCTGCGAGAAGATGAATCTTCCCCTAACAGCCTTTGTCGCATCGGAAGGAAGAGAGATGCTGCGCCGAACAGTTCGCCACATACTGCTGCTTACCTTTTGGTCTTACCTTGTACTGGCACTGCTTCCCCTGCACGCGCAGACTGCGGTCAAGCCGCTGGGCGAGGGAGTGGTGCTCAAGCAGTATGTGCAGTCCTTCTATAACAGCCCGCAGATAGTAAACGTGCTGGAAGTAGATTTGCGCAACCCCTCCGTGCGAATAGATGCGGAGGTGGGCACAGGCAAGGTGTACCGACAAGACCCCACACAGGGACGTGAGACGGTTAGCGCAACGGTGCAGCGGCTGGGTGCGCTGGCAGGGGTCAATGCGGATTTCTTCCCCTTTACCGGCGACCCGCTCAACCTGCATATTCAGGGTGGGGAGCTGGTCAGCGAGCCGACCTCGGAACGCTCGGTATTCGGTCTCACCGCCGATGGGGTGGTGCTGTTTGGTGCGCCTGTGTGGCGTGGGCAAGTGATTGTTGATGGATTGGAGCCGTTCCCCCTGAACGGTATCAACCGTCCCATCCAGCAGAACGAGTGTGTGCTGGTCATGCCGCGCTGGGGAGAGGTCTATCCTGTGCCTGCGGGTGCGGTAGTGTGGCGGCTGGGCGAGGTCGAGGGCACAGCGGCTTTGGGCAAGGAGATTCGCGCTAAGCTACAGGAGATGCTACAACCGCAGTCCTCTTGCACCGTTCCCGAGCAGGGAGCGTTGCTGGTTGCTACCGGAAGCGCCGCCGACAGGATGAAAACGCTTTCGGCAGGGGGTACGGTCACCTTGCACTTTGGGATTGAACCGGGGCAGGAGATGGTCGCACTCGCCCCAGAACGGGGTCAGTCCGCTACTCACCTTGCCTCGCGCGGTTACTGGAGGAGGCAAAGCGGGGTTGATTTCTGGAAACGCGCGGTGATGGCGGTAGGCGGCGGTCCGTGGCTGATGCGCAATGGAGAGATTTTGATAGACGCCCCGCAGCAGGGCTTTCAGAGGAGCTTCTCCGACAACCGGCACCCGCGCACGGCGGTTGGCGTCACATCGGACGGCAAGCTGTTGCTGGTAACGGTAGACGGTCGTCAGCCGATGTCGGGCGGGATGACCCTGTACGAGCTGGCGCAGCTGATGAAAGGGCTGGGCGCAACGGACGCCATCAATCTGGACGGAGGCGGTTCCACCACGCTGGCGATACGCGGCGGGCTGGTGGTCAACAGCCCTTCGGAGGGCAAGCAGCGTCCCGTTGCCAACGCGGTGGTTGTGTATGCGCCACGCCCGGCGGTAGCAGAGGCGGCAGAGGTACAGATGGAACCCTCTGCGGTGACGGTGCGTTCAGGGGAGAGCGTGCAGTTTGCGGTGCGCTCACCGGAGAAGGGACAGGCATTGAACCCCGACAGCATCCTCTTCGGAACGACAGGTGGTATCGGTTTTGTAGACCAGAAGGGGTTATTCACCGCCTTCAAGATGGGCAAGGGCACGGTAAGCGCACTGTTGCCGGACGACCGCGTACTGCAGGCGGAGGTAACTGTACTGCCCGGCGACCCGGAGCGAATGGTGCTGATTCAACCGGCAACGGTTCCGTCCGGCAGTGAGCGGTTCGAGATAGCGGTGCGCGTGGTAGACCGTGCGGGCAATCCGTGTGCAGGTGTGACGGTGCAGATGCAAGCGCAAGGGGCGTATCCCCAGAAAGACAGCGCGGTGACGGATGCCAGCGGTGTGGCGCGATTCTTCGCGAGCTGGGATATGGCAAAGCCTGCCGACCAGAGCGTCATCACGTTCACCGCGACCGGGGCGAAGGATATTTCTCCTCTTCAGGTGAAGCGACCGGCCAGGTAGCCGGGGCTGTTTTCCCCGAAGGGACACGGAGAGGCACGGATGGGACGGATTGGCGCGGATAATCTCACCTTCAGGAGGTGTTGTACATTGCGAACAGGGGTCATCGGTCTGGGCATCATGGGCGGGGCGATAGCGGAACGGCTGCTCGCCACCGGACATGAGGTTGTCGTCTACAACCGCACGCGCGAGAAGGCGGAACCGCTCCTCAATCTGGGGGCACAATGGGCGGATTCGCCCGCCGAAGTCGCCCGACAGAGCGAGGTGGTCATCTCCATCGTCACCGACCCGGCGGCGGTGGAGCAGATTTCCTTCGGTGAGAAGGGTGTGCTGAACGCGCTCTCCCCGCAGAGCGTGCACTGCGATATGAGCACCGTCTCCGTCGCGTGGACTCGCCATATTGCACACGCCTACCGGCAGGCAGGCAAGCGGTTTGTGCAGGCGCCGGTGCTGGGCGGCAGAAAACAGATTCTGGAGGGCACGTTGCTGGTGTTCGGCGGGGGCGCAGAAGAGGATGTTCAGCGCTGTGAACCCGTATGGCGAGCCTTCTCCGATAAAATCTGGCGGTTTCCCACTGCTGAGCAAGCCACTACCACCAAACTGGCGTGCAATATGCTCATCGCGCACATGATGGTAGGGCTGGGGCAGTCACTGCTGTTCGCGGCAAAGGGGGGCGTTCCGCCTGCGACGCTGATAGACATTCTCTCTAAGTCCAACCTGGGTGCGCCGATGTACTCCACCAAAGGCAAGGCGTTGCTGGAGCGCAACTTCCGCGCGAACTTCTTCGTGCGCCACCTGCTGAAAGACCTCTCGCTGGCGGAGGACGCCGCCCGTGAGACGAACACCATGCTTCCGCTCAACGCCCTCACGCGCGAGCTGTTCGTGGCGGCGATGCAGCAGGGCTATGCCGACGAGGACTACTCGGCGGTGGTGAAAGTAATGGAAGGACTGGCGGGGATTCAGCTGGGTGAGGGCAATTCGTCGTCTGCAGGTTGAGGCAGGGGCGCACGGTCATGTGCCCCTGCAAAAACGTTTACAGCTGAAGCCGCATCCCTTCCAGCCAGACCCTGCCTTCGCAGGGTTGTACAGCCAGCGCAGGCTGGCTTCGTCTGCGGGGGAACGGCTTCAGCCGTAAAGACTCCTCAAATCTGGCGAAGCCGGCTCGGCAGGAGCCTCGCCCTCCACATGCTGGCATTGGAGGGTCGCGCTCCGTCGCGACCACAAACCGAACGGCTCGGCAGGAGCCTCGCCCTCCCCAGGAAGGAACCTTGCCAGAGCTGACGCCTGGCATGACAAGCGTGCTTTGTCCAGTCCAAGAGATTAACGAGAGGTCATGTGCCACAGGCTCACAAGCGAGTATGTTCGGCACAGGGAGAAGCTGCTATCGTGGCGAACATGAGTCGAGAAGTTCCACTGGATAGAATGCATTCACTCAGGGGGCACAACGGTGAACGACCTTATCACGAAAGCCTTCGAAGCCTATCGGCAACTGCTCGTGGACATTGAACGCTCACAGGGCGAGGCGATTCGCCGCGCGGCGAAGGTGTGCGCCGGCTGTCTGGCAAGGCAAGGCGTGATTCACCTCTACGACACCGGGCACCTGGTCTCGCGTGAGCTCATCAACCGGGTGGGCGGGCTGGCGGCGATGAGCTCGCTCAACTTCAGCCTGTCGGTGGACAACCCGAACCAGTTCCGCCAGGCGCAGGGCGAGACGGGCAAGGGCGGTTTCGAAACCGATGCGCTTATCGTCTCCGCCGCGCTGAAGCGCAGTCATATCAAGGCGGGGGACGTGCTGATTATCGGCACGGTATCGGGCAAGCAGACCATACCGGTGGAGCTGGCGATTCAGGCAAAGGAGCACGGTTTGACTACCATCGGCATCACCTCCATCCGCTACTCCTCGCAGCTGCAGTCGGTGCATCCCTCCGGCAAGCGACTGTTCGAGGTGGTGGACATGGTGATAGATAACGGCGCGGACTACGGCGACGCCATGCTGGAGGTGGAGGGGCTGGACCGCAAAGTCTGCCCTGCCTCCGGTATCGGCGCGGCGATGGTCATGTGGGCGCTGGTGGCGGGCATTGTGGAGGAGATGCTGAAACGCGGCTTGCAACCCACCGTTTTCAAGAGCATCAACCTGCCCGACGGTCCCGAAATCTACAAACAGACGGTAGAGGATTACATCCGCAAGGGGTATTGAGCGATGATAAAAGCGTACTTTGACGCCATCCGCCAGCAGCTGGACGAGGTAGAACGCACGCAGGGCGAGAACCTGCAACGCGCCGCGCAGGTGATGGCGGATGCCATCGCCGGCGACCACCTTATCTACGTGTTTGGAGCCACGCACGCGGGCATTCTGGCGCAGGAGCTGTTCTACCGAGCAGGGGGATTGGCTTGCGTCTCACCCATCCTGCCGCCCGGCTTAACCTGCGACGTACGCCCGATTACCATGACCTCCGTGCTGGAGCGACATTCGGGCTACGCACAGATATTTATGAATGAGATCCCTATCGAGGCAGGCGATGTGCTGATTGTACATTCCGTGTCGGGGCGTAACGCGGTGGCGGTAGAGGTGGCGCAATACGGGCGCGAAAAGGGCGCGACGGTGATTGCACTCACTTCGGTTACCTACTCGAAGTCGGTGACGCCCCGTGCAGGCACGAAACGGCTGTTCGAAGTGGCGGACATCGTGCTGGACAACTGCGGTGTCATCGGCGACGCGGTGGTAGAGATACCCGGCATGAGGCAGAAGGTATCGCCTACCTCCACCGTCATCGGCGCGGCGATGCTGAACGCGCTGGTGGCGCAGACGGTGGCTCTGCTCAAAGAGCGTGGGATAGAGCCTCCCGTCTTCCTCAGCGCCAACCTCGACGGCGGCGACGTGCACAACGCCCGCCTGCTGGAGCGGTATCGCGGAAGGGTGACGTACCTGTGAACGAAGCAGTGTTATCCCGACTACGCACGCCCTACAAGCACCCGAAGCTGGTGCTGGAGCCATCCTATCGCGCGGGGCAGTTCGACAGCCACGCGGTAGACGCGCCTTTCGTCTTTCGCCATGGCAACCGCTTTGCCATGAGCTTTATCGGCTTTGACGGCATCGGCTACCGCACAGGGCTGGCGTTCTCCGATGACCTGATTCACTGGCAGAAGCAGGGGATATGGATTGACCGAGGCGCGCCGGGCTCGGTGACCCAGTTTAACATTGCCCTCACGTGGATACTGCGCGACAACGCCCTGTTTGGTTCGGGGCAGTTGAAGCGCGTGAAGGGGTTGTACGTGGGCACATACCATGCCTACCCGAAGCCCGGTTATGAAGCAGGCCCCGCCGTCACCGGCATCTGCTTCAGCCGGGACCTGAAAGAATGGAAGATAGAGCCACCCTGCCTTGTCGCCCACGAGGGGGCGGAATGGGAACGGGCAGGGTTGTACAAATCCTGCCTGCTGGAACATCGCGGAACCTACTACCTCTTTTATAACGCCAAGAACCGCGAGCAGGACTGGAACGAGCAAATCGGCGTGGCGACCTCGCCGGACCTCCAGCGCTGGACGCGCTACGAGGGCAATCCCGTCCTGCAGGTGGGCAAGCCCGGCTCATGGGACGACATCTTCGCCAGCGACCCGTGTGTGCTGCAGGTGGATAAAGACCTCTGGGCGATGTTCTACTACGGGTTGAGCAGTGATGGCTACGCACGCGACGGGGTTGCCTTCAGCCGTGACCTGCTGCACTGGGAGAAGGTGCCAGAGGTGCTGGTGGACGTTGGAAAAGAGGGCAGTATCGACTCCCGCTATGCGCACAAGCCCAGCCTCTTCTGGCATAACGGTTGCCTGTATCACTTCTACTGTGCGGTGTCGCCTCTTCCAGAGGGCAAGGCTGGCGACATCGAAACGGGCGAGCGCAGAGGAATTGCAGTAGCGACCTCCAGGCCGCTATGATGCGATGTGAGGGTTTACAGCTTCAGCCGCAAACCCTCACAGACAAAGCCAGTCTGCGCCGGCTGTCACCCGAATTGGAGGGCGAGTCCCCGTCCGAGCCTTTTTCGGTCGCGACGGAGCGCTACCCTCCACGAGTAAACATCTGGAGGGCGAGGTTCCGTCCGAGCCGTTCGGTTTGTGGTCGTGACGGAGCGCGACCCTCCACAAGGTGCTACCACCGCGTGCGCACGGTATAGGTCACCTTCACCGCGCCGTTGCGCTCCACTTTCACCGGAAACTCGACGGTGTGGGCATCCAGCTTGTTGTACTGGTGGCTGTTGTTGAGAATCTGCCACTCACCCAGATCG
>BEHS01000137.1 GCA_002898895.1 bacterium HR16
CGGGGCGGTGGCGGGTAAACTGCATACTGCCCGCAGCCGCAACGACCAGGTAGCCACCGATACGCGCCTCTACCTGCGAGAAGGTATCGACGCCCTGCGCGAGGAGATACGCCGGTTGCAACAGTGGCTGGTAGATACCGCCGAGGGCCATCTGCACACCATTCTGCCCGGCTGTACGCACCTGCAGCACGCGCAACCGGTGAGCCTCGCTCACCATCTGATGGCGTACTTCTGGATGCTCCAGCGTGACCGCGAGCGGCTGACAGACTGCCGAAAGCGGGTGAATCGGCTACCTCTGGGCAGTGCTGCACTGGCAGGTACCTCCTTTCCGGTAGACCGGCAGATGGTGGCGCAGGAATTGGGCTTCGATGGGGTCTGCGAGAACAGCATGGATGCGGTCTCCGACCGCGATTTTGTGGTGGAGTTCCTTTCCTGCGCCGCACTGGTCATGACACACCTCTCGCGTCTGGCGGAGGAGCTGATTCTATGGAGCACGCCCGAATTCGGCTTCGTAGAGCTGGATGACAGCGTGACTACCGGTAGCAGTATCATGCCCCAGAAGAAGAACCCTGACGTGGCGGAGCTGATTCGCGGGCGCACCGGGCGCGTGGTGGCAGACCTGACCGGCGCGCTGGTGATGCTCAAGGCTCTGCCCCTTTCCTACAACCGTGACCTGCAGGAGGACAAAGGCTTCCTGTTCGACGCACTGGATACCGTGCTTTCCAGCGTCGCGCTCATGCATCTCATGCTATCTCGGGCGCAGTTTCGTACCGAAAGGATGCGCGAGGCTGTTCACGGTGACTTTTCCAACGCCACTGACCTCGCCGACTATCTGGTGCGCAAGGGGATGCCCTTCCGGCAGGCGCATGAGGTGGTCGGGCGTGTGGTACAATACTGCCTGAAGCAAGGCGCTGTGCTGGAGGAACTGAGCGTGGAACAGCTGCGTGCGTTCAGCAATCTCTTCGACGCCGACGCGGTGCAGGTGCTCCAGCCGGAAGCGGTTCTGGAAGCCAGGCGGTCGTATGGGGGCACCGCCCCGGAAGCGGTGCAGCAACAGATCGCTCTTGCCAGAAAATTGCTGGGAGGTGATGACATCTGATATCTCGCCCTTACCGATACCTGGACATCATCACGGTAAGCTTTGTGGTGGTGTTGTTGCTGTCCAATATTGTGGCAGTGAAGCCTGTGCGCCTGTTTAACTTTCTGCATCTGGATCTGGATGGCGGCACCCTTCTGTTCCCTATCTCCTACATCTTCGGCGATGTGCTGGTAGAGGTATACGGCTACGCTCGCTCGCGGCGGGTCATCTGGATGGGCTTTGGTTTCAACCTGCTGGCGGCGTTGCTCTTCTGGGTGATTGTGATGTTGCCCCCTTCGCCCGAGTGGCAGATGCAGAGTGCGTTCGCGATGATTCTGGGGCAGACTCCGCGCATCGTGGCAGGCAGTCTGATTGCCTTCTGGTGCGGCGAGTTCGTCAACTCGTACGTGATGGCGAAGCTGAAGATTTTCACCGGCGGGCAGTTCCTGTGGACGCGCACCATCAGCAGCACGATAGCAGGACAGGCGGTGGACACCATCCTGTTCCAAACCATCGCCTTTGCCGGTGTGTGGGATACCAGTTTGTTACTGCGAGTTATCCTGTGGAACTACACTGCGAAAGTGCTGTACGAAGCGCTGGCAACGCCCATTACCTATGCGGTGGTAGGCTTCTTGAAGA
Source organism: bacterium HR16 (assembly GCA_002898895.1). Taxonomy (GTDB): domain Bacteria; phylum Armatimonadota; class HRBIN16; order HRBIN16; family HRBIN16; genus HRBIN16. Next base: position 1,718 of record BEHS01000137.1, read on the forward strand.
AGGCGGAACAGGAAGACTACTACGACTACGATACCAACTTCAACCCGTTCGTGCTCAGCACCTAGCGAAAATCGCCTCGTCCGAAACACGCATTACCGTAAGGGATGCTGGCTTGAGTTTAGGGTAGAGTGTGGAGGGTTCGGCTCGACAGGAGCCTTGCCCTCCACCGAAAGGGGATGGCGGTCTTTACCAGGCATACGCCTCGGGTGCGGGACCGCCCGGACCGGGGAAGATTTCGTCCAGTTTCTTCAGCACCTCTTCGCTGAGTTTAATCTCCAGACAGCGCATCGTTTCGTTCAGCTGTTCGACGGTGCGCGGACCGATGATGGGCGCGGTGACCGCAGGCTGGTGCAACAGCCACGCCAGCGCGACGTTCGCCGGCGTCTCGCCCAGATCCTTGCACAGGTTCTCCCATGCTTCCAGTTTGTCGCGCATCTGCTCGATACGCTTCTGTATCCCTTCGGAGGCGCGTCGCCCTTCCTTCACTCCCTGCAGTACACCGCCCAGCAGTCCGCCAGCCAGCGGGCTCCACGGGATAATGCCGAGACCGTACGCCTGGCAAGCGGGTATCACCTCCAGCTCGATCATACGGGCGGTGAGGTTGTACAGGCTCTGTTCAGACACCAGCCCCATGAAATGGCGTTGCTTGGCAATCTCCTGCGCCTGCGTGATATGCCATCCGGCGAAGTTGCTGCTGCCCACGTACAGTATCTTGCCTTCGCGATACAGCTGCTCCATCGCCTGCCACACCTCTTCCCAGGGGCAATCACGGTCAATGTGATGCATCTGGTAGAGGTCGATGTAATCTGTCTGCAGACGGCGCAGGCTGTCCTCGCAGGCGCGCTTGATGTGCAGGATGGACAGTCGCGACTCGTTGGGCCAGTTGCCCATCGGGTTATATACTTTGGTGGCGATAACTACCTTCTCGCGTCGTCCTCCACCTTTGGCGAACCATCGCCCGATAATCTGCTCCGTAATGCCCTCGCCCAGCTTCCAGCCGTACACGTTGGCAGTGTCGAAGAAGTTGATGCCCAGTTCGAGGGCGCGGTCCATAATCGCATGGCTATCTTCCTCGCTGGTTAGGGGACCGAAGTTCATCGTACCGAGACAGAGACGGCTAACGCGCAGACCGGAACGTCCCAGACGAACGTATTCCATCGCGGCACCTCCTTCAGTAGTAGTTGAGTGTACACAAAGCAAGTTTTCATTGTGGCATGCGTGAGCCTGTTGCCTGGTGTGCATACACTGAGTTTGGTTTATTTATAGCTTCGCCATCGGGAAGGTGATTCCTGCACACAGGGCAAGTCTGCCTCCACCTTCTCCGTCGCTGAGGAGAACAAACATTTTGCGTTGCGGAGGGTAGTCCTACTCCGCGAGATTCACGTGTGCGTAGCGCTTACCTGCGATACCGACAACCGCCCACGTGACCGCAGCGTTAACCACAAAAGTTATCACGGCTCCAGCCATTGCGGGCAGGGAGAGCCACGCGGTAATTCCCCATATTGCCAGCATGGGCAACAGGGTGAGACCGAAAACCGGCATCAGGAGCATTCCCAGCAACGCTCGTTGCGTATAGTCGCTCTGGTCGGGCACGAGCAGGTAGACCATGAACATGCCAGCGTGCCACAGCGGTACGATGGAGAACACTCGCAGATAATTTGATGTCAGCATAGCCCATTGTTGTGGGAGCAAAACACAAAACGCGCCCCACAGACACGTGACAAGGAGCCACACAAACAGGGTGGGAGGCAGAATCTCCATCCAGATGATATGTGTCGCCCGGAAGGGCAGGGACTTGTTCATTTCGGCGCGTCGTACCGCTACCACCAGCAGTACCTGCGTGAGGAACAGAGAGAAGAAGGAAAACGTATACATCGAGATAACCCCCACCACAGGATACATCTCCGGTTCGTATCGCTTCAGAAAAACAATCAGAGCCAGCATTGCCATGCCGAAGAACAGTCCCCATGATAGCATCATTCCCTTCGCCATGCGCCACAGCAGTAAACCGTTACACCACAGCAGTGCCCATACTCCTTGAGGGGTCCACATCTCGAACAGCCACCAGCGTGGAACCGCACTTCCGAGCGAGGTTGTGTAAGAAATCACGTCCTGGTAGGCAGCGTAGGCAGAGCTCTGACGGCGCAGGGAGTACGCCGTGGTCAGCGAGGACATTCTGGTAGCCAGCTCGTACAGCCAGCCTTCTTCGCGAATGAGTAGCCACAGGGTACATGCAGTAAAACCGCCCCACACCAGGAACCCAAGCGAAACGTAGGGCGTCCAGCCGTTGTAAAAGACCAGAGCGGCTTCCGCCAGCGCCCGCAAGGGGAGTAACGGTATCGCCACCATGGGGTTGTGCAGGGCATGCCACACCACCTCCTGCAGTGGTTCGTAACCCGTACTCCATGCTCGATAGCCGTACACGCCCAGCATCCCTGCCAGCAATCCTATCACGCACCAAAACCCCGTGCTCAAGCGACGTCGGAACCCCTCTCGCCGTTCCTCTCGCAGGGTGATGTAGACACCAGAGAACAGTAAGCCAGTGAAAGCCAGCAGATACATCAGCGGGTATGCCCAGCTCAGGCTCACGTTCGAGGGGTGTCGCCCCATCAGGGCGTTGACCATCAGCTCCTGGCCTACTACTATCACCAGAAAAACCAGAACGAGTAGCGTGAAGAGGCTATTTGCCAGGCCGCGCGTGAACAGCAGGAAGAAAAAAACGGTTGGTCGCTTCTGGGGAGAAGGGAACAGGAAATGCACGTCCGCCTGGGTGAACAACGGCACAGAGGTGGAACCTGCCCAGGGTGATAGGGGTTGCCACAACATCGTCAGGTGTAATGCCATGATTAGAGCCAGCAGGTTGTCCATGCTAACTACCGTGAAATCGGGGGGTAGGTGCGGGGCAGATCGCACGCGAATGCCGATGGCGAAAATCAGATTGCCTACCGTCACGAAACCAAACCATCCAACCACCAGAGCAAAGACAACCGCCCGTACCGGATGGCGCAGGGTGCGACGGACACTATTGACCAGAAGTCGCCATGTCAGAAACCACAGCGCCCGCATCCTTCGCCTCCTCGGTCAAGCGCAGGAACACCTGCTCCAGCGTGCTGTCCGCCATCTGCGCCTGGGTTTGCAGCTCCGCCAGCGTACCCTCCGCCAGCTTGCGTCCTGCCTGCATGATAATCACCCGGTCACACAGCCGTTCGGCGGTGTCCAGCTGGTGGGTGCTGACCAGAACCGCACACCCCTCGTCGCGTAGCCTCTGCAGTTCGCTCTTCAGCTCGTGCTGCCCTTTGGGGTCAATGCCGATGAGCGGTTCGTCGCACAGGAACACCTTCGCGTTGTGCACAAAAGCACACGCCACCGCCAGCTTCTGCCTCATGCCCTTGGAGAGGGTTGCCACCAGTTCATTCTCCTTCTCCTTCAGGTCAAAGCGATGGAGCAACTCCTCGATACGCTCGCGGAAGGTGTCCATCGTGCCATAGCACATCGCCACGAACTGGATATGTTCGCGTACGGTGAGCAGTTCGTAGGGATTAGGCGTCTCGGGGATGAAAGCCATCAGCCGCTTCGCCTGTTGCTCCTGTTTGGCGAGGTCAAACCCTCCCACCACAATCTGACCTGCATCGGGGCGCAGGATACCGCAGATACAGCGCAGGGTGGTGGTTTTGCCCGCGCCGTTCGGACCGAGCAAGCCCACTATCTCGCCCGACTGCACATGCAGGCTCAGTCCGTTCACCGCCCGCACGTTCCGAAAGGATTTGTACAGGTTGGTAACCTCAAGCATCGTGTTCTGCCAACCCTGGTAGCCTGTCAATTCTCAAATTTTTGGAGGGTCGCGCTCTGTCGTGACCAAAAAGGGTCGGCTCGGACGAAGCCTCGCCCTCCAACTGGCTAATAAGAATCATGCTTGACGCTCTATCAGTACTTCACCACTCGTTGTAGCCGACCCCACGATTGAAATCATGGGCTATGGAGGGAGCAAATCCGCCTGCGCGGATTAGAAAACCTGTGAAGACAGGTTTATTGTCATCATAGCCCACCATTTATGAACTTTGAAAAAATAGTTGCATCTATCCGGTGAGCACCGCCTGCTCCTCCCCCTGTGCGGGAAAGAGGATGCTGGACACGGGTTTGCGGCTAAAGCCGCACCTCTTCAAACCAAACCCTGCCTTCGCAGGGTTTCCATAGCCAGCGCAGGCTGGCTTCGTCTGATAGGGAACGGCTTCAGCCGTAAAGACTCCTCAATCTGGCGAAGTCGGCTCGGCAGGAGCCTCGCCCTCCCCGCAATGGGATTGGATGGTCGTGCTCCGTCGCGACCAAAACCGAACGGCTCGGCAGGAGCCTCGCCCTCCCCAAGCAGGAACCTTGCCAGACCGGTAGCGCAACACAACTCTATTTATTTTTTCAAAATTCATCAATGGTGGGGAGACTGCGCCAACGCTTCTTAGTCCATTTTGTCATGCTGAGCGCAAGCGAAGCATCTCAGAGTAGCGACACAACGAGATCCTTCGCTCCGCTCAGAATAACAGGCACGCGAAACCGCTCTACTCGTATCCAAAATAATCACGTGTGATAGAGCAATCGTTCGTGCATCCTTGGAGTAACTTTAACCGTTCGGAACTCGTCTTCCTGTTTGAAGTCGACGTGCGGCAAGTATTTTGCTACAGTTCGGTATGTGCTCTTACTTTATAGTGTTTGCAGGGTGTGTTGCGGTTTGCGCACAGAAAGGAGGCGTCTATGTCCCGCACCCTGCTGGATCGCCTGCGCGGACGTATCGTTCGCGTGCAGTGTCAATGCGGCATAAGCTTTGAGGAAGCGACCGATGTCGTATACGAATCGCTTGCCGCGTGCCTTTGCTGTTTGCGCGCCAAGCACCCCGACGAACCCGCTGATAGTTTGCTAACCCACCTGGAACCCGGCTTCCTTGATGCGGTAATCCGCAAACGGGTTGCCGACCGCTATCGGCGCCAGAGATGCGAACAGCGCGCCATAGCGGAATGCACAAAGGCTCTGACAGTCTGCGACCCTGAACAGCGGGCTTTCACTCTTCTGCTTGCCGATGAGATTTGGGATGCTTTGCCCGAAAACTGCCGGGAGGTGGTATACCTTCGCATTTACGAGCAATGCTCATGGGACGAGATTGCTCAGGCGACGGGCCTGGGTGTGAGCGCGGCAAAGATGCGCTTTCAAAGAGGTATCGAACAGGCGTGGAAAAATCTGGGCGTAACCTGTGACGAATCTTCCTCCTCGAACGATTTCTCTATTGGAAGCATCCCAGCGGGCGAGACCGCTTGTACACCTGGAGGATGCTGAAATGTCTCGTGTGACACGCACCGCCTTCACCGTGCTGGAGTTGCTGATAGTGATCGCGATTATCGCATTAATAGCGGCTTTGCTGTTTCCGCTGTTCGCTGGCGCGCGCAAGAAGGCGCGCGAAACGCAGTGCATGAATAATCTGCACCAGGTATACGTCGCCTGGAGCTTATATACCAGTGACTACCAGGACACTGCACCAATAGCGCTTGACTTCATCCTGCCATACGTCAAGGATCGCGCGGTGCTGGTGTGTCCGCTGGATCACTACGGCGGGTTTAACACCGATGCCACTGTGCACGCGAAAACACCCATCAGCTACGACTATAAGGGGTTAATGTTCGACAATGGACCTCTGCCCAAACCGCTTCAGAGCATTCGCGACATTCGCGAAAAAGACCCCAATTTTGGGTTCCTTTTCTGCTATCTACATGGACGCCTGCTCTATCCGGGCTTACCTCACCCAACAGAACATGCCTTTTGCGGAAAGGTGATACGAGTTAGACGAGATGGTTCCGTCAAGGTAAAAGAAGTACCCGTGCGTCGGTTGGATGTTGGCCCGGGTTGGGGGAAAGAGGGACGCTGTGCGTGGGAGTTATTAACCGACCTGCCCATGCCGCCTGACCATGGAAAAGAGGGCGGCCCCGAAGAGATTTGCCATGGCACCGTTATCTGCACGAGGTAGGGGAAAGAAGGTAGGGAAGCAAACGATGCAAGGCGTGCATTGGCTTGCCGCGGTGATAGCGGGCGTTGTCACATTCCTGTTGCGCAAGCATGTTCAACTCGTTCTAGATGGCGCATTGTATCAGGTGTGGACGCCTCCTCTACCCCCCGGCGTGCACATTGTGATGTTTACCACAACGCAGGAGATGTGGGGCGCCATATTGCGCTGGTGGCAGCAAACTACGTGGGCGGGGTGGTTGTTGTTTCTCGCATGTGGCGCCGCCGCAGGGTTGTTGTTACGGGCACGTTGCGGAGCTAAGGAGGGAAGTGTCCTGGGAAGTACGTGGCTGATTCCGGCATTGGCGCTCGCTGCCTTAATTGTTGCGGACTACCCGCCTGCTGTACTCTGGGGCTTGATGCACGTCCCGGGTGTTAGACTGTGGGCACTGTTCGTATTGATCGGGCTTGTGTTCGCTGTGAATCTCATTTGGGCAGCGTTGCTGGAGAAGCTTATTCTGTCTCTGGAGAGGAGGATTCCGGAATGGCTCGCGTAACACGCACCGCCTTCACCGTGCTGGAGCTGTTGATAGTCATCGCGATTATCGCGCTGATAGCAGCTCTGCTGTTCCCGCTATTTGCGGGCGCGCGCAAGAAGGCGCGCGAAACGCAGTGCATGAACAACCTGCATCAGGTATACATCGCGTGGAGCTTGTATACCAGCGATTATCAGGATACACCGCCGCGAGACTTTCGCTACTTTATCCCTTACATCAAGTCGCGCGAGGTATTGCTGTGCCCTGAAGACCGCTTCGGCGGCTTTAATTCGGATGCCACCGTGCATAGCGGGATGCCGGTGAGCTACGACTACAAGGGTTTCCTGTTCACGATAAACATCGAGGGCTTGCGACTTATCCGTGAGCGGGACCCAAACTTTGGCATTCTGCTTTGTTACCTGCACGGGCGTTTCTACGGACCTCTCACCCCCCAAAAGCCAACAGAAGCAAGCTACTGTGGTAAAGTATTGCGCGTGCGGCGCGATGGCTCCATTCAGGCGGTAAACGTTCCACTGCGCGCCTGGCAGGATAAGCAGGGGCGATGTATATGGGAGCTTGTTACCGACCTGCCGATACCCCCGGACTACCCGCAAAGTGGACTGGAAGCGATATGCCGCGGCACCGTTCTCTGTGCCAGATAGCTTGACGCCGGGTATCTTCGCGCGATACACTCAAGGTATGAGACACCGAAAGATACATGTGGGCATCGGCGGCGCGTCGGGCTATGCGGGCGGAGAGCTGGTTCGTCTGCTGTTGCAACATCCCGACGTGCAGATAACTTACCTCAGCTCGCACACCTACGCGGGCAAATCCATCAGCACCGCCTTTCCGGGCTTCGCGGCGCATCACCTGCCGCCGCTGGAAGAGTTCGACGTGCAACGCGCGGTGCAAAAGACGGACATCCTGTTTCTGGCAGGCGAAACGGGTTTCGCCATGCAGGTTGCCAAACCGTTGCTGGATGCGGGCGTGCGCCTGATCGACCTCTCCGCCGACTTCCGCCTGCATGACCCTGCGGTGTACGCGCAGTGGTACAAACGCGAGCACTCTGCGATAGACCTGCTGGATGAGGCGGTGTACGGCTTGCCGGAGCTGGTTGCTCACAGCCGACTGCGCGAGGCGAGGCTGGTGGCGAACCCGGGCTGTTATCCGACTGCTGCCGCGCTTGCGCTGGCTCCGGTGCTGGCGCAGGGGTGGGTGGAACCCGACTCGCTGGTGATAGACGCCAAGTCAGGCGTGTCGGGCGCGGGCAGGTCCAAGTTCGGGCTGGACTACCACTTCGCCGAGTTGAACGAGAGTATGCGTGCCTACGGCGTGCCCACCCACCGCCACACGCCGGAGATAGAGCAGATGCTGTCGGAGGTGGCAGGCAGAACGATAACCGCGACCTTCACGCCCCACCTGATACCCATCACGCGCGGTATCCTGTGCACCGCGTACGCCCGGCTTTCGCGCCCCCTCTCCGCACAGGAGCTGACCCTGCACTACCGCCGGTTCTATCAGGATAAAACCTTCGTGGTCGTGCGCGAGGCGGGCGACTTCCCCGCCACCAAACACGTCGCGGGCACGAACTACTGCCACATCAGCCTGACGGTGGACGAGCGCACGCAACGGCTGGTGGTCACCAGTGTGATAGACAACCTGGTGAAGGGCGCGGCGGGGCAGGCGGTGCAGAACATGAACCTGATGCTGGGGCTGGTGGAGTCGCGCGGATTGGAACTGCCGCCGGTATTTCCTTAGCGGGTGAGGTACCCTGAGGGCGAGGCTCCGTCCGAGTCGTTAGCCCCCCTGTAGTCCCCCCGCAAGCAGAGGGACGTAATGCTCCTCCCCGCGTGCGGGGAGGCTGGGTGGGGCGTCTCTCCCCGCGTGCGGGGAGGCTGGGTGGGGCGTCTCTCCCCGCGTGCGGGGAGGCTGGGTGGGGCG
>BEHS01000138.1 GCA_002898895.1 bacterium HR16
CACTGCACTGGCTTATCGAGCATCTCTCGCAGATGATCGAGCGCGAAGGCATCGCAGTCTATCGACAGGATTTCAATATAGACCCGCTTCCTTTCTGGCGTGCTGCCGATGCTCCCGACCGCCAGGGCATCACCGAGATAAGGCACGTGCAAGGGCTGTACACTCTTTGGGATACCCTGCTAAAGCGCCACCCGGATTTGCTCATCGACAACTGCGCTTCAGGCGGCAGGCGGCTGGACTTGGAAACCATTTCACGCAGCGTCGCACTGTGGCGCAGCGATTACCGCTACTTCGAGCCGGTCGGTCAACAATGCCATACCGCCGGTATCAGCCGTTACCTGCCCACCACCGCTACCGGTTGCGGCTATCCCGACGCCTATCTGATGCGCAGCGCGATGAACAACGGACTGGGATTGTGGACGGCATGGTCGCCCACCACAACCTACGAGACATACCGGCAGTTTCTGCCTCCGGAGGCAAGCTGGCAACCAGGGCAACCGTTCCCTCTCCAGCGGGCGAAAGCGCTGGCAGCAGAGTTTCGGCGAGTGCGCGGTTACTTCCTCGGCGATTTCTACCCGCTAACGCCCTACAGCACCGCCGACGATGCATGGATGGCGTATCAATTTCACCTGCCGGAGAAGGACGCTGGTATCGTGTTGATATTCCGGCGGACAAAGTGCGCGACGCCCGCCCTGCGATTGTCTCTGCGAGCGGTCCACGCCGACGGCAGTTACGAACTCCGCTTCAGCGACGAGCACCTGAAGCGTTCCGTCAAAGTTTTTCGCGGTCAGGAGCTGCTGAAAGGCATCGAGGTGACCATAGAGCGTGCGCCCGGCTCCCTGCTGATAGAGTACCGCAGAGGTTGACGCGACACGTAACGCGGGATATAATCAAAGGCAGTGCATTGCAGGAAGGTGAGAGGCACGTGCGCAACCTGTTTGAGCGCATCAACACGCTGTTCGGAAACTGGTACGAGGGGCTTTTCGGCACAGGAGGCGAGCTGCACCCGCGCGAGGTGTTACGTCGGCTGGTCATGGCAGCGGAAGAGCATTGCATCGAGGGGCTGGACGGCGAACTGTATGTGCCAAACCGCTACAAGCTGGAAATCGCCCTGCAAAATCCCGAAGAGCAGGAAGCATACCTCACCTTCCTGCAACCGCAGGAGCTGGCGGACGCGCTGTGGCAGGAGCTGCAACAGGAGGGCTACCGCCTGCGTGGAGGTATCGTCTGCGAGGTGGTGGCGCAGCCCGTAGCACCTGCAAACGCCCCCCGACAGGCACTGCGCATTACCGCCAGGTTCGATCCCTCTGTGCCTTTGCCCATAACATCCCCTACCCCGGGATTCATGCCGGTTGAAGAAGCCACCAACATCGCCAGCACGCCCGTTGCTTCCACAACCGACGTGGCGTCCGGGGTTGCCTCGCGAGCGGTGTTGAAAAGCGAGGACGGAAAACCTCTGCTCCTTCTGACAAACCGACCGGTTATCATCGGACGTTCGCGTAACGCAGGCTGTGACCTTGTGCTGGACGCCGACCGGCAGATTTCGCGCCGACACGCTCGTATCGAGTGGGATGCGGTAGCGGGAAACTACGTCATTTACGACCTCCAGAGCACTAACGGGCTTTATGTGAACGAACAGCGGGTGGACAACAGGGTGCTGCGTTCGGGCGACCGTATCCGCATGGGCAAGACGGTGCTGGTTTTCGAGTACACCGAACCGCCTGCCGAAAAGCGCGAAGCGCCCGCTGCGGAAGCAATCTCGTCGCGTCCGGCCGCCTTTTTGACGCTGCACCCGGACACCCCGCAACAGGAAGTGATCCCCCTGCCCAGCGAGGCGTTGATCGGGCGTGCGCTCACGGCGGATATCGTTCTGGAGGAATCAGAGGCGGCGATGCGTCACGCCGTTGTCCGCTGGGACGGTAAACAGTGGTTGATAGAGGACCTGGGCAGTGCGTCGGGCACTGCTGTTAACGATAGCCGTCTTTCTCCGCACAAACTGCTGGGTCTACACTCGGGCGACATCATTCGGGTGGGAAAAACAACAATACGCTTCGACATCAAGGAGCCATAATGAACGTTCTGGCTGGGCTGCTTCGGTTTGTGTTGCTGGCTGCGCTGGTGCTATTTGTGCTGTACGTGGCGTGGACTATCAGACAGGATGTGGAGTAGCAGAATGGCACGTCTGATGACAGGAAAGAAACCTCTCTGGCAGATAGCCGCCGCAACGGATGTAGGCAAAGTGCGGGCGCACAATGAGGACAGCTACGCTACGCTGGATGCGACTCAGCTGCGCGGGATTTTTGACTTCGCGCTCATTGTCGCCGATGGTATGGGAGGACGCAACGCCGGAGAGATTGCCAGCCGCGCGGCGGTGGAGGCAGCGTCGCAGGCGATACTGAATAACGTAGCGTATGCCGATGCCTCCGCCCTGTTGCGCTTCGCGGTGGAAGCAGCGCACATCTCCATTCAGCAACGCGCCGAAGAACACCCTGAATACGAGGGCATGGGCACTACCCTCGTCATCGCGCTGGTGAAAGACACGGAGGTGTGGATAGCCAGCGTGGGTGATAGCCGTGCCTATATCCTGCGGGGCGAGCAGCTGCTACCCCTGACGGAAGACCACACCTTCGTCGCCGAGCAGGTGCGTGCAGGAGGAATGAGCATCGAGCAGGCTCGACACAGTCGCTTCCGACACATGCTGACCCGCGCTGTGGGCACGAACGCCGACTATACCCCCGATATTATCTCGGCGGAGATGGAACCCGGCGACATGCTGATGCTCTGCACCGACGGATTGACGAACATGGTGTGGGAGGAGGAGATTGCCCGGCTACTGCGCAAGCACCGTCACGATCCCGATCGGGCTTGTCGTAGCCTCGTCGACGCCGCCAATGCACACGGCGGGCAGGATAACATTACGGTGCTGCTGGCGGCGGATATGCGCGAGGTCTCGCCCCGGTATGACGATGAGGAAGAACTGCAAACGGTCTCCGAATTGCCAACCGCCCGCGACCCTCTGCGCCGAATAGCTCGTCTGGCACAGCGCGTCTCGCCCCGGCAGATGGTGCTGGGTGCGGCGTTGGTGCTGGTTATGGCGAGCGTGCTGTGGGGAATTGCGTCCACGAGAAAGCCGAAGCCTGCGCCTCAGCTGCCACCGCCTCCGCCTATCGTGGACCTGGCAAGCGTGCGCTATGCGGAGCAACCACAGGTGTTGCTGAACAAACCGCTACGTGGTGCGCCGCTGGTCGTCGACCCGCAGGGTAAGATTTACGCGATGAGCGAGCAGGGCAGGATACTCTGTATCTCGCCGGAGGGGAAGGTGCTCACGGTGTCCGGCACACCCTTCAGCGCGGCGGCAAATCCCGAAATCAAGCCGGACATGGTGTATTTCGCTACCGACTCGCAGGGCAATTTCTATGTGAGTGACCGCGCTGCCAAACATATCCTTAAATACCGCCCTGACGGCACGCTGTTGGGAACCATCGGTGAAGGCAAGCTAAAACGCCCTGCTGCGCTGGCTGTGGCGCCAGACGGCTCGGTATACGTGATAGATGCGGGCAAATTGACCGTCTTTCGCGCGATACCGGAAGGGATGAACGATGGCACTCAGCCCCATCGGTAAATATGAGCGTGTGGACGTGCTGGGCTACGGCGCGACGGGCATCGTATACCTCGCATGGGATTCCTTACTGCGCAAGCAGGTTGCGCTGAAAGAAATCAATATCCAGGCAGGAGACGTAGAGCGTTTCCTGGAAGAGGCTCGTCTGCTGGACCGCCTGAACCACCCCAATATCGTGCGCGTGCATAGCGTTGACCGCGTGGATGGCAAAATCCTCATCGCGATGGAATACGTACCGGGCGTCAACCTGCAGGAACTACTGCGCCAACAGGGGAAGCTGCCCATCCGCCAGGCGCTGGACATCGCCATCCAGGTGCTGGACGCGCTGGATTACGCTCACCGCAATCATACCATCCACCGTGACATCAAGCCGGGCAACATCCTGATACGCAAAGACGGCGCGGTCAAACTGGTGGATTTCGGGCTGGCAACTATTCTGGGCACGGGCTCCTACGCAGGGGGCGCGGGCACGTATGTGTACATGGCGCCTGAAGATTTCGAAGAGGAAGAGCACTCCGACCACCGCTCCGACCTGTGGGCGGTAGGCGTGACCCTTTATGAGATGGTGACCGGTCACCGCCCCTTCAACGCTGCCAACCCCAAGAACCCCTTCTCGTGGCAAGAGGCGGTGCAGAAGCAAGAACCGCCCCCGCTACAGCAGTTTGTGCCTGACGCACCGCCCGCTCTGCAGACGGTGATCGACCGCGCGCTGGCAAAGCGCAAAGAGGACCGCTACCCAACAGCTGGCGAGTTCGCGCAGGCGTTGCGTCGGGTGCATGTGATGCTGCCCGATGCGGGCGATGAGACGCTGGCGGTGGTCTCCTCGCAGGCATATGGGGTGCAGCAGAGACAGAAGTCCGCCCCTCGCCCCGCCCCCGAAAGCCCGCGCTCAGCCGTTGCGAAAGTGGAGCCGCAGATGGTCTCTTTCGGTCCGGTGCGCCAGGGCGAACAATGTGTGGCAAAGGTGGTGGTGCGTTCCATCAACAGGAAGCCGCTGGACGCGCGACTGGTATCCCATCCCGGCTGGCTGTATGTGCATCCCACCGTGCTCCAGCGCAAGCAACAGGTCATCACCCTGACTGCCGACACGGGAATGGTTTCGGCACAGGGCATTCTGTCCGATGTGGTGCAGTTTGTGAACGGCGAACACCGCATCAGCATTCCTGTCAAACTCGAGGTACTTCCCCCTCGCCCGCAGTTCAGGCAGGTGTCGTACTGGTATGTACCCCTGTTTGTCGCCTGCCTTGTACCGTTGTTCACCGTGGTACTCGGCTCCAATGACTGGTCGCGCTGGATACCCATCGGTCTGGAGCTTGCCGGCTTGCTGGGCGCAATGCTAACGCTTATCGCCATCGGGGCAGAGCTGCGCTCCGGCGAGCGGATGGCGGCTGTTCTGCTCACACTCACCGGCTTATCGGCAACCGGTACCTATCTGGGTGTGCTGGGCGAACCTCAGAACCATCCACAGGGCAAGGTAGCAGTAGACCTGCTGACCATTATGGGAGCGGTGCTGTTTCTCCAGCTGTTCAGTACGCGCCGATGGAAATGGTGGGCGTGGATTCTGGTAGGGCTGTCACTGAGTTTGTCGGCAGTGCTTACTTCCATGATGTAACGAAGAGTATAATAGTGCTGGTGAGCCAACATGAGAGATAACCCGTTTCCGGGCATGAACCCATATCTGGAAGACCCGCAGCTCTGGCCGGGGGTACATCACCGGTTTGTTACCTACCTGGCTGATGCTATTGCGCCGTCCCTGCCAGAGGGCTATATGGCGGATATCGATGAGCGTGTGTACGTGGAGAAACCCGACACCCTGCGCATTATCACGCCCGACGTAACGATATCGCACCCTGTTCAGCATCCCTTCCCCGCTGAAAAGGGGACAGCAGGTGGGGTGGCTCTTGCCGACCCTCCCCTCAGAATAGAGATTCAGCCTTTCCCCGTGCGCGAAGCTTTCCTGCAGATTTTTCGTCTGAAAGGCGGGGAACGCCAGCTGGTCACCGTCATCGAATTGCTCAGCCCTGCCAACAAAACGCCCGGTGCACACGGACGCGAACTGTATTTAGAGAAACAGCGCGAGCTGATACACAGCACCACGCACCTGATGGAGATTGACCTGCTCCACTACGGGGAACACACCGTGTTTGCCCCCCGCCCTGCGCTGGAAGGGCACAAGAAATGGGACTACGTGGTCTGTCTGCACAAAGGCGGCTGGAGCGAGGGCAGCGCCTGGGTCTGGCTGGTCTCCTTGCAGGAACGTCTGCCTCGCGTGATCGTGCCCCTGCTGGAAGGCGACCCCGATGTGGTGGTGGATTTGCAGGCGGTGCTGAACCAGGTGTATCAGCAGGGAAGGTATGGTACCGTGTTGAACTATTCAGCAGACCCACCCGCCGCGCTCAGCGAGGAGGATAAAGCGTGGCTGGATGGGATGCTGAAAGAGAAAGGACTGCGGTAGCCAACTCTTCACGCTCCCGAATCTCCGCGTGAGGTTTGCTTCCTTTCCCTTACGCAGAGGGTACCTCCCCTCCCGTGACGAAATACAGCACTTGATGCCAGATACACTGCTCCAAAAAGAGATAACCGGCTGGGGGCGCTATCCACGCGCCTTGTGCCATCTCTATCGCCCGGAGAGGGTGAGAGAGGTCGCACACACGCTCCGGCAGGAAGAGCCCAACGGTTTCCTGCCGCGCGGGCTGGGGCGGGCGTACGGCGACGCCGCACTCAACAGCGAGGGAGGAGTTATCTTGATGGAACGCCTTGACCGCTTCCTCGCCTTCGACGAGACAACCGGCGTGGTGCGGTGTGAGGCGGGCGTGTCGCTGGCGGATATTATCGCTACCTTCCTGCCACGCGGGTGGTTCCTGCCTGTGACGCCCGGCACCAAATTCTGTACCATCGGGGCGTGCGTGGCGTGCGATATACACGGCAAAAACCACCACCACGACGGCTCCATCGGCAACTTCGTGCGGGCACTGACCCTGTTGTTGTCCTCGGGCGAGATCGTGCGCTGTTCGCGCGAGGTGAATCCCGACATCTTCTACGCCACCGTCGGCGGAATGGGTTTGACCGGCATCACGTTAGAAGTGGAACTGCAGCTGCGACGGGTGGACACCGCGTGGATAACGGTGGACTACGTACGCACGCGCGACCTCGATGAGACTCTGCGCACCTTCCACGAGCGCGACGAGCATTATCTCTACTCGGTGGCGTGGCTGGACTGCGTGGCGCAGGGCAAAGGCTTCGGCAGAGGAGTACTGATGTTCGGCAAACATGCGCAGATAGACCATCTGCCCGCCGCGAGGCGCCAGAACCCGTTCACCATCCCCCGCAAGCGCGAGAAGACTGTGCCTGTAGACCTGCCGGAGTTCGCGCTCAACCCGCTCTCGCTGAAGGCGTTCAATGGGGTATACTACACCACCCACCCCAGCAGAGAGGGCGTACTGGTGGACTACAACACCTACTTCTACCCGCTGGACAGCATCCTGCAGTGGAACCGCGCTTATGGGAAGCGCGGCTTTGTACAGTGGCAGTGCGTGCTGCCGTACGAGAAAGGGATAGAGAACCTCACACGCATTCTGGAAACCGCGCAACGACGGCGCGCCTTCCCCTTCCTGTCGGTGCTCAAGCGCATGGGCGAGAGTAGCGGTGGTATTCTCTCCTTCCCGATGCCGGGCTACACCATCGCGCTGGACTTTCCGGTGCGCAACGGGCTGTTTGAGGTGCTGGACGAACTGGATAAAATTGTCATCGAGGCGGGCGGCAGGCTGTACCTGGCGAAGGATGCGCGGATGTCGGCAGAGACCTTCCACGCGACCTATCCGCAACTGCCCCGCTGGCAGGCGGTCAAAGCGCAGGTAGACCCCAAGGGGTTACTGCAATCCGACATGGAGCGTCGTCTGCGCCTGATGGAGGCGGTGAAATGAGACGGGTGCTCATCGCAGGAGCTACCTCCCCACTGGCGCGATACAGGGCGCACGAGTTCGCCCGCTTGGGAGACACGCTCTTTCTCGCCGCGCGCGACAGTGATGAGCTGGAGCGCATCGCCAGCGACGTGCGCATCCGCTTCGGAGCAACCGTGCACACGGGGCGTTTTGACGCAGCGGCAGTTGAAGAGCATGAAGCGTTCTTGCAGGACGTTATCCGCACGCTGGGCGGGCTGGAAGGTGTGGTGTGGGTCGCGGGTACGATGGATGGATTAGCAGAGGCGTTTCGCACGCCTCAGGCGGTCAAGCGGCTGATTGATGTCAACTTCACCGGCGCGGCGTCGCTGTTGACGCTGGCAGCGTGTTACTTCGAGGAGCAGGGCGAGGGCTTTATTGCAGGCATCAGCTCCGTCGCGGGCGACAGGGGACGCGGTCAAAACTATCCCTACGGCGCGGCGAAAGGCGGTTTTTCCCTCTTCCTGCAGGGACTGCGCAACCGTTTGAGCAAGCGGGGCGTGCAGGTCACCACGATCAAGCCGGGCTTTATCGACACGCACATGACGTGGGGACGGGATAAGCTACCTTTCCTCGCCTCCCCTCAGCGCGTGGCAAGGGAGAGCGTGCAGGCGATATTGGGAGGGAAGGACATCGCATACGTTCCCGCCATCTGGTGGCTGGTAATGCTGGTGATTCGCGCCATACCGGAGAGTTTTTTTAAGAGGATGAACATCTGATAGACGACAGCCGCTTTCCGAATTCTCTGCTTCCTGTGCTCACTCGATCAACTCAACGAACTCCTCTATGGTCAGACCTGCCTGACGAATGATGCTTCGCAACGTACCCCGGTCCAACTCTCTGTGGTCGGGAACCGTTACCTGAGCCGGAGGCTCATCACGGTATAACACTACGTGGCTGCCGCGCTGCCGGGCTACTACAAAACCTGCCTTTGTCAACGCCTTGATGCACTGACGCCCAGACACAACCGGCAGGCGGCTCATACCATCGCCACCTCGACGCGGTCCTCAGGGACAGGTAAACCGCGTTCTCGCAACACCTCGATGTACAGGGAGATAGCTTCCCTGATGTTTTCCAGAGCCTCTTCGCGATTTCTACCTTGACTGATGCATCCCGGCAAACTAGGACACTCTGCTACCCAGTATCCGTCCTCACCAGGATATATAATCACTCGTCGCATGATGCTCACCCCCTACATTGTACCCGCCTTCAGCCTTCAGAAGAAAAATCATCCACCTCTGCACGATACGGTAGCGAAGGCTGCGCCCCCAGGCGGGTCACGGAGAGCGCGGCCACCCGCTGCGCAAACTGCACCGCCGATTCCACGCTCTTTCCCTCGGCGAGGGCGACCGCCAGCGCGCCGGCGAAAGCGTCCCCTGCCGCCGTGGTGTCTATTGCCTGCACCGGATACGCGGGCATCCGCTGTGCACCGGAATCGCTTTGCAGCAGTACCCCCTCCCCACCCAGCGTGATGATGACCACCGGCACGCCCAGCGCACGCAAGGCTTGCCCCAGCGATTCTGGCGAAGCATAAGCAGGCGCGTTACAGATACTCTGAGCCTCAGTCTCGTTGGGAGTCAGGATATCCACATTCCTTAGCAGTTCGGCAGGCAACGGCTGTCGCGGGGCAGGAGCAGGGTTCAGTATCATCCGCTTGCCGTGCTTGTGAGCGAGTTTGGCAGTTCTGGTGACTGTGGGTATCGGCACTTCCAGCTGCGCCAGCACCACATCTGCTCTGGCGATTTCCTCCTCGGCGCGTTCTACGTCCTCTGGTGTCAGGCGCATGTTCGCCCCCGGCGCCACCACGATAGCGTTCTGTCCGTCCGCATCCACCGCAATCAACGCCACGCCGGACGGGCTTTCCTCATCGCGCACGATGAAACGACAGTCAATGCCCTCTCGTTGGTAGCCCTCCAGATTATGGTCGCCGAAGAGGTCATTGCCCACACGCGCCACAAAGGTGACGTGTGCGCCAAGGCGTGCTGCAGCTACCGCCTGATTCGCCCCTTTGCCGCCGGGAACCATCACAAACTGCGAACCCACAATGGTCTCGCCGGGTCTGGGGATACGCGGTGCCCGCACCACCATATCCATGTTCGCACTGCCCACAACCACCACTCGTGCCATGCGTCAAAGCCTCCTGCGACATCGTGTTGCAAGAAGGATTCGTGGGGAAAAGGCTTTTCTCCTATGGGGATCATGCACACATTATACCCTGTGACGAAACGCTGGCAGCTCCGCTGCGAACAATACGTTATGCGCCCAGCCGGCGTACACGCCAAACCGCGCACGGAAGAAATCACCCACTTGCCGGTATACCTTTTCGGTGAGACTGCGCCCTTGCAGTTCGGGAAGATAGTCGCGCAGGGCAATTTGCCACACATGCGTATCCACCGGTACCGCCTGCGGTTTGTCCAGTGAGAAAAGGCATACACAGTCGGCAATTTTGTGACCTGCGCCGGGCAAGGTGGTCAGGGCACGGTGCGCTTCTTCATACGGCACTCTGCGCAAACGGTACAGCCAATCTTCTCCCCGGTCGCTCAGCTCACGCGCCGCCTTCACCACCAGACGCGCCCGGTAGCCGAAG
>BEHS01000139.1 GCA_002898895.1 bacterium HR16
ATGGGCTGGTCATCCTCACCTGGGGCAACGCCAGCGAAATAGACCGCGAGCAAGGCATCTTCGGCATTAAGCCCAGCGGTGTTCCGTATGAAGACCTGCGCCCGGAGCATATCGTACTGGTGGACCTGCAAGGCAGGGTGGTAGAGGGCAACCTGCGTCCATCTTCGGATACTCCCACTCATCTGGTGCTGTACCAGCGGTTCGAGGGGATTGGCGGCGTGGTACATACCCATTCGCGCTATGCGACCGCATGGGCGCAGGCGGTGCGCCCCTTACCCTGCTTTGGCACCACGCACGCCGACGCCTTCTATGGGGCGGTGCCCTGTACCCGCCCCCTTACCGACGAGGAGATTGCTGGCGACTATGAGCGCAACACAGGACTGGTTATCATAGAGACCTTCGAACACCTGAACCTGAGCCCGCTGGACATGCCGGCGGTGCTGGTCGCTCAGCACGCTCCCTTCGCCTGGGGCAGGGATGCGGCGAAGGCAGTGGAGAACGCGGTGACGCTGGAAGAAGTCGCGGCGATGGCGCTGTGGACGCTGATTGCACAGGAGGCGTGGCAGAAACTGCCCCCTGTTCCCCAGTCGTTGCTGGATAAGCATTTCCGGCGCAAGCACGGGGAGGGAGCGTACTATGGACAGGGATAAGAGGATAACACGTCGACGACCAGTCGTACATCGCAGGAAAGCACCTGCGCGCTTGCCCTGGCGTGACATTGGGCAGGTGGCTTTGCTGGTGCTGGCGATAGTTATGGTGTGGTATCTCGCGTGGGGACGGTATCGCCATCAGCCGCCCCCCAGAGTGCAGTATCACTTCCAGAATGCCGGGAGAGGGAGTGTACAGCCATGAAAGTGGGTATCATCGGCTTGCCTCAGTCAGGAAAAACCACGCTGTTTCGCGCACTGCTGCATGGGGCACATGAGGGAGCGGTACCCGGTGTCGCCGGGGCACATCACGGTACCATCGCCGTGCCCGACTCGCGCTTTGACTACCTGGTGAATCTCTACCACCCCAAAAAGGCAACGCCTGCCACGGTGGAGTTCATCGACGGCGCGGCGCATATCAGCACAGAACGCCACAAGCCCGCCTTTGGCACCGACTTCTTTCAGGGCATTCGGCAGGTGGACGCGCTGGTGCACGTCATAGACGCCTTTAGCGGCACGGTAGACCCTCTGCAGGCGGCGCGGCGCGTGGACGAGGAGCTGTTGCTGGCGGACCTGATGATGGTGGAGGGGCGGATAGAGCGACTGGAGAAAACCCTGCGTGCCCGTAAGGATGCACTACCCGAGCGCGCCGAGCATGAGCTTCTGGTGCAGGTGAAGCAATTGCTGGAAGGCGAAACCCCTCTGCGCCTGGCGTCACTCACCCCTGACCAGGAGAAGATGTTGCGCAGCTTCAATTTTATGACGCTGAAGCCGATAGTGGTGGTGGCGAACGTGGACGAGGCGCGTTTGCAGTCGGGCGAGCAGGTGTCGGAACTGGAAGCCTATTGTCGTGAGCAGGGCGAACGGTTTGTGCAGCTGTGCGCGGAAATTGAGTGGGAGATTACGCAGCTGTCGCCAGAAGAGGAGCCAGAGTTCCTGCAGGCAATGGGCATCGAGGAGCCGGCTCGCTTGCGTGTGGTGCATGAGGTGTATGACGCGCTGGGCTATATCACCTTCTTCACCTTTAACGAGAACGAGGTGCGCGCGTGGACCCTGCCGCGAGGTTCCACCGCGCTGGACGCTGCGGGGCGTATCCATTCCGATATGGCGCGAGGGTTCATTCGGGCGGAGGTGCTCTCGTGGGCGCAGATGGAACAGTATGGCTCGTGGGAGAACGCCAAACACGCCGGCGCGATCCGCCTCGAGCATAAAGAGTACGTAGTGCAGGATGGAGATGTGATTTTCGTCCGATTCAAGGTGTGACTGCAGCTTCGTTGTCTACAGGTTGACATAACGTGCTGAAAGATATACCATAAGACTGCAGTCACTGCGTGAAAGGAGATGGTTGCCATGTCTCGCGGCTTCGCTAAGGGCTTCACGCTTCTTCTGGTAGTGGTATTATCGATGCGCTTCTATTGTCCAGCGCTTGCTCAGCCGGATGTTCGATGGTTACTATCCCCAGTGACGCCGATATCCGACATCTCGCCGGATGGCAGGTGGATGTTAACTTCTTCCTTCCCGAACTCTGTGTTGTGGAATGTAACCGAACAGAAGCCGGTCGCCAGCTTCCCCGGATGGCGGTCGGTGTTTCTGGGGAGCCGTCTGTTTGCTGTTCACAACGACAGGCAGTTGAACATCTACGACTTCCCCAGTCTGCGCCGAGTGTACCAGATTCCTGTGAGCGTGCGCCCGTATCGCCTGCGCGCCTCACGCGACGGTAAGTGGCTTCTGGTGCAGTACCCGACGGAACTGCAGCTGTGGCAGACCATGCCGCCCCATTTGATGAAAGTGATTAGCGGGGAAGGGCAGGCTATCACGGCTGTTGCCATCTCGGCGGATGGGCGGTTCTTCTCGCACGGTGTACTGCCCTCGGAGATAACCATTCGGCGCACCGAAGACGGCAGGATAGTGAAACAGTTGAGCGTTGAGGAGATGGGCGAAGCTGTTCTTTCGCCCGACGGTTCTTTGCTGGTGGTTGCTTCGCCGAGCGGAGTGCGTGGATACCGCGTGGCAGACGGGCAAGTGCTCTTTCACTTCCCGATGGAGATAGCGGACATGCCCGCTCTGGCAGTGAGTAACGATGGTGATTATCTGGCGGTTGTGGCTCCGTCGCGCTTTAGTTACGCGTGGCGGTTGTGGCGATTGCCAGACCGCGCGCTTCTTGCGGGTGAGGATAGTTCGGATTACCTTTTCGCCAACGAATATTCCGTGCAGTTCTCTCCGGACAGCCAGGTGCTCTATCTCCAGATCAGGGATACTGTCCGCATGATAGATACCTCTGGTGGTGGGGATCTGGGCAGCTGGGCAACGCCGCGACCGTTCCGCACGCGGGGCTTCTTCAGAGGAAGCGAACAGATAATTGTTTCGGATTCGGATGCGCTGAACTTCTACGACGCGACGGATGGGCGGTTGGTTGCCCGTTACGCGCGTTCTTACGAGCCGTACTATGGTGCGGAAGCGGTATCGCCAGACGGCAGGCTGTACGCCCTCTACACGTATGAACGAGGCTTGAACGTCTTTTCGCTGTCCGACGGGGGAACGGTGTTACCTATCCTTGCCATTCCGACCTCGGACCTGCCTGCTTCGGCGTTTCAGATGCAGTGGACGGCAGATGGTTCGTGGCTGTATGCAGGCGGGTACGGGCAGAAGGTGTTCCGCGTGCGCGTGCCGGAAGGACAGATCGAGACTCTGGTGGAGCGCGCCTGGATGTTCTCCATCAGCACAGACGGACGTTATCTCGTGTACTCGGATGGTGGTATCACTGTACTGGACCTGCAGCAAGGTCAGGTTCTCTACACCTGGACGGGCAGCGATTTCCAGCTGCTGGAGGCGGTTCAGCAGGTGGCGGTGGTGCAAAGGAGCGCGGACCGCACCAGCGTCTTCCTGTACAGCCTGTTGACAGGCGAGTTGCGCGGCTATGCGTCCTGGTATCGTCCCGCCACGTGGACAATACCGGAAGAGGTCGTGGTGTCGCCAGACGGGCTTATCATCGCCATGATTCAGGAGCTGGAACGGCGAACCGATTTTTACAACAACCGCGGCAACCTGGTTGCACGGTGGGGCGCGCCGTATGGTGGTCTGCCTCTCTTCTTCTCGCCAGACGGTAGATACATCGCCATTGGCGAGTCAACGCTGGCTGTTGCGGAGGGCTTTCGCGGGAACGTACCGCTGGAAGGGAGAGTATTCCTGGAGGGGTGGACAGGTGTGCTACCAGACCACCTGCGTTACACACTTCGCGACAGCAGTACGGGACAGGTGCTGGCAGAAGGTCCACTGGGCTTCATGTCCTCTACCGGTTTCTCGTATGCACGATTCCTGCTGCCCGTACCGGACACCGATTTGCTATTGACCGTTTCAGGCGCGCCTTTCCTGTCCAGAACGGTGGCGGTGCCTCGTTCGACGCCCTTTATCAGCGCGAGTGTCGTTCTGTACCCCGGCGATATCGACGGCGATAACGAAGTGACGCTGTTCGATTTTGGGCAGATGGTGGCAGCGTTCGGTAGCGTGGCAGGTGAACAACATTATAACATTAACGCCGACCTGGACGGCGACGGCGAAATTAGCCTGTGGGACTTCGGGTTGCTGGTGGAGCACTTCGGCATGATGGGGGACAACTAACTCACTGCGACCATAGCCTCTTTCGGGGCGCGGTAGGAGATAACGCGCGAGACACCCTGTTCCTGCATGGTGACGCCGTACCACACGTCGGCGCATTCCATCGTCACCGGGTTGTGGGTGATGATGATGACCTGCGAGTGGCGGGAGTAATCGCGCAGTAACTCGGCGAACTTCTCTACGTTCGCTCCGTCCAGTGCGGCATCCACCTCATCCAGCACGCAGAAGGGGCTGGGTTTTACCTGCAGGAAGGCGAACATCAGCGCAATCGCCACCAGCGCACGCTCGCCGCCGGAGAGCAGTGACAGATTCTGCCGACGCTTGCCCGGAGGCTGCACGATAATCTCCACACCGGTCTCCAGCAGGTTGTGCGGTTGTGTCAGCTCCAGCTCCGCTTTGCCTCCGCCAAACAGGCGCGTGAACACATCCTGGAACGCCTCCTGCACCGCGTGAAACGTCTCCATGAACAGGTCGCGTGTGCTGGCATCTATCTCCTGAATGGCTTGCAGGAGGTCCTCCCGCGCCGCTTCGAGGTCGGTGCGCTGTTTCTCCAGAAACTCATAGCGTTCGGTGAGGCGCTGATATTCTTCTGCCGCGCCGGTGTTCACGTTGCCCATTTGCCGGATTTCCCGGCGCAATCGGTTGATTTCCGATGCGGTTTCGGGGGTGAACTGTGAAAGGTCGGGCATTGCGTGCCGCGAGACATCCACCTCATACTCATCCCACAAACGGGTTACTGCCTGTGTACGCTGCATCTCGATTCGCGCCAGCGTAAGTTCCAGTTCGTGCGCTTGCTGCGAAAGCGCGGTTTGTTGTTGAGAGAGAGCCTTCAGTCGCTCGCTGTTTTCCAGGTTCTGTTGCAACAGGTTCTGGCGCACATCGCGCTGGGCGGCAAAGTCCCTCTCGATCTGCTTGCGCTGTTGGGCGATGCGCTGTAGTTCCTCGAGTGTTTGCTCCAGAGCCTGCTCATCCTGCACGATGTGTGCCTCCAGCTCCGCGATACGCGCTTTGCGGTTCTGCGCTTGCAGATGCAGGTCGCGCTGGATTTGAGCCAGCGACTCGCGTTCATGTTCAAGGGCACGCAGTTGCTCCGCCAGCCGTCCCAGCGTCACCTCCGCTTCTTGCAGTTGTGTCGCCGCTTCATCTCTCTGCTGGCGGTAACGGCTGACCTCTTCGGGCGAAATCGCCTGTCCGGTGTCGGGTGGCAAACGCTCTTCCAGTTCCAGAATCTCGTTGTCCAGCTCGTACAGCCTTTTCGTCTGTTCGGTGTGCTCTTGCTGTAACGCCTGCAGTTGTTGCAGGATTACAGATTGTTCCTGGTTGACTGCTTGCAGGGTAGAGTCGGCTTGTACCGCCCGCTGTTGTGCCTGTTCCTGCTCTTTTCGCGCTTCGTGCCAGCGGTGTTGCGCAGCTTCAGCTGCCTGCACAGCTTCCTGTAATCGTGCACGCAGGAGCTCCTCCTCCTCTTCGCCAGCACGCAGATCGCGCTCCACGCGCGAACGCTCCGCCTTTCGGGAAACAATACCTGTTGCTCTGCCCGGCATCTTACCGCCCGTAATTGCACCGCCCGGCAGGAACAGCTCTCCTTCTAGGGTAACCACCTTGCTCCAGCCGTTGTAGCGATGCACTATCTGCACTGCGCTATCGAAGTCCGGTGCCACCAGCACACGCCCCAGCAAGTACCGGGCGACTACCTCCAGCTCCGGCGCGTACTGCACCAGATCGCTGGCGAAGCCGATTGCCAACCCCTCCCGAATGCATTGCCGCAGGGATGGGGCAGGTTCTGAAGGACGTAACAGGTTCAGAGGAAGAAAGGTGGCTCGACCTCGCGCATGTTGTTTCAGCCACTCGATGGCGAGGCGTGCCTCTTCTTCAGTAGCGGTGACAATGTCCTGTGCGCTCGCGCCAAGCGCGACCTCGATGGCGGTAACGTAGGGTTCCTGCGGCTGCAGGGCATCCGCTACCATCAGGTATGTGCCGGTCAGGCGTCCTTGAGCAGCGGCGTCCAGCACCGCCCGTACCCCACCGAAAATCCCATCCTGTGCCGCCTCGCTTTCCAGCAACGCCTGCAGGCGTGCGCTCAGGCGTGCGTTCTCGCGAGCACGTGCTTCCAGTTCCTGCCGTCTGCGTTGAACCTCCGCCTGTGCTTTCTGCAATTCCGTTTCGCACCGCTGTACCTCGCGCGTTGCCATCTCTGCCGCGTCGGCCGCTTTATCCCTCTGTGCTTGCGCGGCTTTGAGCCGCTCCTCCACCTCGCGCAGGCTCCGTTCGGTTTCCTCTACCCGGTTCTGCAGAGCCTGCAAAGTCTGTTCGGTTTCGGCGCGGCGCAGCCGCAGTCCGTCCAGATACGCTCGCGCTCGTACTACTTCCTGCGTGCGCTCCACGTAGTGCTGTTGTGCCTGTTGCAGAGCGTGCTCCGCCAGTCTCAGCCGTTCGCGGGCTACTTCCCTCTGCTGCTCCACCTCTTCGATGCGCTGTTGCAGTTCCAACCGGCGCTCCTGCCATTGCTGCGCTTGCTGTTGAATCTCTGCTAACTTGTGCTCGTTTTCCGCCAGCTCCTCGTGCAAACGGTTTAGATTATCTCTGCTGTTTTGCAGTCGCTGTTCGATGAGCGCGCGACGGCTCTCGGCGCGTTCATAGGCGGTCAGGGACGCCTGTTGCAGGGCACGCAGCGTGTCCAAGTCCGCTTCGGCATCGGCTATCTGTGTGCCCAGCATTTGGGAGAGCGCCTCGCATTCCGCCAGCTGCGCGTTAATCTCCAGCAGGCGACGGTGAAGCCTCTGTTGTTCCTGCTGGGTCTGCTCGCGAGCACGTTCACTCTCCTGCACCTGCGCCCATAATGCGGCGACCTCAATCTCGCGCAAACGGCTGACCAGCTGGTGATAGCGAATGGCGATTTCCGCCTGCTGGCGCAGGGGCTCGCGCTGCGCCTCCAGCTCCGTTAAGATGTCGTAAACCCGGGTGAGGTTCGCCTCGGTGTTTTCCAGCTTGCGCAGCGCCTCGCGCTTGCGGTGGCGATATTTCTGAATACCTGCTGCCTCCTCAAACAGCGCGCGGCGGTCCTCGGGCTTGGCGGAGAGCACGATGTCTACTTCGTTCTGGGTGAGGATAGCGTACGTGGCTCGCCCCAGACCGGTGTCCATAAACAGCTCCACGATGTCCTTCAGACGGCAGGGGGTTTTGTTGATGAGGTATTCGCTCTCGCCGGAGCGGTAAAGGCGGCGGGTGATGGTCACCTCCGCGAAGTCTATCGGTAGTAGACCTGTACTGTTATCCACCGTCAAACTCACTTCTGCCATGCCCAGCGGTTTGCGCCGTGCACTGCCCGCGAAGATGACCTCGGTACTGTTCTCCGCCCGCAGAGTGCGTACGTTCTGTTCACCAAGCACCCACTGGATGGCGTCGGCGATGTTGGATTTGCCGCTGCCGTTGGGACCGACAATAGCGGTAATGCCCTCGCCGAAGTCGAGGCGCACTCTGTCGGCGAAGCTCTTGAAACCGAGTATGCTGAGACTCTTCAGAATCATTGCCAGAAATGATACCGGACTGGTAATAGGTTACGTTTTTGAGGTGGCTTTCTCCTGCCGAGTGCGCAGTGGTCTCTCCGGCTAGGAGCGTGGTATAATATGGCGAGGAGGCTCGCTGTTAGTACAGCTCACCCCCACGATTGAGTCATGGGCTATGAGCAGAGCAAAATCCGCCTGTGCGGATTAGAAAACCTGTTCTGAACCGAAAAGACGTTTTATTCTGTTTTTGTCATGCTGAGCGTTAGCGAGGCATCTCAGAGTGGCGATACAACAAGATTCTTCGCTCGCGCTCAGAATGACAGGATTGGTGTGTGTGCCTGTCATGCTGAGCGTTAGCGAAGCATCTCAGCCCGTCGTTACGTCGAGATTCTTCGCTTCGCTCAGAATGACAGGCACACGAAACCACTCTGCTCATATCCAAATAATCACGTGTGGTGGAGTAGTGGCTGATGTGTTAAGCGAGCAAACACAGGGGTGGCGGTCTACTTCTCTTACGATTTTGTGCAGTGACGATGTTGCGGCTGCTACTGGTAAGACACGGCGAAACCGACTGGAACCAGCAGATGCGTTTTCAGGGGCAGACGGACGTGGATCTGAACGCACGAGGCATCGAACAGGCGGAGGCAATAGCCCATCGGTTGCGACAGGAGCCTCTGCAGGCTATTTACAGTAGCGACCTGCGGCGGGCGATGCAGACCGCGCAGATTATCGCCCGATACCATGAGTTGAACCCTGCACCCGATGCCGACCTGCGTGAGCTCTCGTACGGTGTGTGGGAGGGGATGAGCAGGGAAGAAATCCTTGCCAGCGAGTGGGCGGAGCTGTTCGAGAAGTACCGAAAAGACTCCTTGCGCTATCGCCCGCCCGGCGCAGAGTACCCGGAGCAGATTCTGGAACGCTCGCGTCGGGTGCTGCAGCGTGTCCGCCAGAAACATCGTGAGGGCACGGTGTGTATTGTCGGGCATGGGGGGAGCCTGCGCGCGCTGATTTGTGTAGCGTTGTCTGCGCCGCTGGAGACCTTTCGGCATATTCGCCTGGATAACGCCTCGCTGAGCGAGATAGAATGTCGTGATGACTGGGCGTGGGTTTCGCTTATCAACGACACCTGCCATCTGGTGCAGGGGAAGGTACAACCGGTGATTTAGAGGGGGGAACCATGAAGCTGATCAGTTACCAGAAGGATAGAAGTGAGAGCATTGGAGCTGTTGTGGGCGACGTAGTGGTGGACCTGAACGCGGGCATGGCGTTGCTGGATGGCGGCTTTGAGCCTGCGGGCGTGCTGGCGCGAGATATGGTGCATCTGTTAGAGCAGGGTGAGGACGCGCTGAAGATGGCGGAACAGGTGGTGCGTGCCTACCGACTTCTGGCGCTGGAGAACCCGCACGCTGCGCAGGCGGTGGCGCATCCGCTATCCGAAATACGGTACCTGCCTCCCGTCACGCGCCCGCAGAAGATACTCGCCATCGGCGCGAACTATCGCGCGCACTGTGAGGAATCGGGCATGCCCTTGCCACAGAAGCCCATTGTTTTCGTCAAGGTGCCCTCTGCACTGATTGCACACGGCGAGGCGATTGTGTATCCGCGCATCACGCAGGAGCTGGACTACGAAGGCGAGCTGGCAGTGGTCATCGGCAAGCGGGCGCGGAACGTGCCTGTGGAGGAGGCAATGGGTTACGTGGCAGGCTATACTATCATGAACGATGTAACCGCCCGCGACCTGCAGCGCACGGAGGGGCAGTGGTCACGCGCGAAGGGCTGTGATACTTTCGCACCGTGCGGACCCTGGCTGGTGACGGTGGACGAGATAGAAGACCCTCATACGCTGACCATCGAGACCCGCGTGAACGGGGAACTGCGCCAGCATTCCAGCACCGGTGACATGATATTCCCCATTCCTGCACTGATTGCTCACATCAGCGCGGCGATGACGCTGCTGCCGGGCGACATCATCACTACGGGTACGCCGGCGGGTGTCGGCGTCTACCGCCAGCCGAAGGGCTTACTGCAACCCGGCGACGAGGTGACGATACGCATCGAGGGAATAGGGGAACTGCGCAATCGAGTGGTGGCGGAGGGTTAGTTTACCTCCGTCGCCTGCTGCGGTGTGCATCTGTCACCGCATACCATATCCCGATCTCGTACTGCCCCAGTTCGAACCGTACCTGCCTGTGCCTCACCGCGATGTTGGGCCCCATTACCCGAACCCTCTCTACGCCGTTTGCGCGATACATGCCGTCAGGGAGCCTTGTGTTGGCAACGCGAACCTTCTGCCTCTTACCCTTGTTCGCTGCCACCAGCAGGACGCTGTCGGCATCGCGCCGTTCGAAAACCCATACATTCTCGGT
>BEHS01000140.1 GCA_002898895.1 bacterium HR16
CCGTGTACAAAGTTCGCCAGCGCATGAGTACCTGCGGATTTCCAGTCGGCGTAGCGAGCTGCCCATTCGCCCGCACTGCCCATACCCGCTGCCACGCCTATCAGCGCGAGCGTTGCCAGCAAGCCTTCGGTTAACATGCCCCCGTACGCTACCGGCTGAACGTGGCTCTCGCGGGCGATTTGTTTGGAGGTCGTGCCGGAGGCAACCAGCGCGTGGAAGCCGGAAACCGCACCACACGCCACCGTGATGAACAGCATCGGGAACAGCGGTTGCAGTCCACTGGCTGAGGTGTTCACCGCCGGCGCAACGAGGCGCGGATTGCCCACCAGCGTGCCGATGAAAAGCAACACCATCCCCAGATACAGCTGGAACGAGTTCACATAGTCGCGCGGTTGTAGCAGGAACCACACGGGCAGAATAGAAGCCGCGAACGCATAAACCATGAGTGCGTACGTCCACCGTTCGGGAGTCAGGGTGAGACCTCCCACGGCGGTTATCGGCGTCTTGACCCCCTGCCAGACGAAGAACAGGCTCACCGCAACAGCGACGACAGTCAGGGAAGCCAGAGGCAGGCGCAGCCGATAATGTAACACCCCAACCGCCACTGCGATTATGATAAGCATCACGCTTGGCAGCACCGCTTGCGGAACATGCCCACCCTCCGCAGCTCCTGTGCCGGGGGCGAACAGAACGGAGATGTTGACCACAAACACCCCCATCGCCAGCGAAAGCGCGAAGATAGCAAACAGCAGGAACAGCGTGCGGGCGCGATGCCCCATTACGTCGGCGGTGACATCGGCGATAGAGCGCGCGCGATTCCGCACCGAGGCGACCAGGCAACCGGTGTCATGCACCGCGCCGATGAAGATACTTCCCACCACAATCCAGATGAGCGCAGGAAGCCATCCCCACACCACAGCGATTGCCGGTCCCAAAAGTGGCCCCAGTCCGGCGATAGAGGCGAAGTGATGCCCAAACAGCACCGGCGCCGGCGTAGGGATATAGTCTACGTCGTCGCGCTGGGTATGCGCTGGAGTAGGGGAGGTATCGTCTACTCCAAAAACCTGTTTGACCAGGAAGGTTCCATACCAGCGATAAGCGACCCACAGGATAAGCGTAACGAAAAGGACTATCCAGACCGAAGACAACGAACCCCCCTCCTTTTGAATGCTCCTGTGACAAAGAATCTACCAGATGGAGAAACCTTCTGTCAACCTGTTGGAGTAAACGCCGCCGGAAGATGAACTTTGAAAAATAAACAAAGTTACGTTGTGCTGCCGGCCTGGCAAGCTTCCTTCCTGGGGAGGGCGAGGCTCCTGCCGAGCCGACTTCGCCAGAACGGTAACCTTTTCCAAAGCTGAAACTGGTCAAGCGAGTCGCGGTTTTCAGGGCCGTTTTATGGATAGAGAGGAAGGGAACCTGTAGCAAGTGGGGGAATCAAGGCAACGAAAGCGACGCGGAATGGACGGGCATCAGCGTGTCACCGGTGAGATATTGGGCGTACGGAGACTACCCCCCTGTAGCAACGGCGCGAACTGAGACCTGAGTAACGTTAAGCGACCACAAGAGAAGCAAAAGGAGGAGACCTATCTCATGAAGACCACTTTCTGCATGATAATAGTCGTTTTGCTGATTACTGCTGATGTCTCAGCACAGGAATCCGTAATACGCATAAGACTTTTTCAGCGATGGAGAGAACGTATTGCGGGTTTCCTTCCCTGTGAAGCGTCGGCGGATACACTGCAAGATAGACGCTTTCTAGAGGAGCTTTCACGGCAGTATCCTGACAATCTCGCCGTCTACACAGCGATGGTCTTTGCCGATAAAGCGTTTCGCCATGCTGAGAAAGAACGGCTACACAAAGCGCAGACTGCCTCCACTTTGGGCAAGGCACAGCTTGGGATATTACTGCTTCACGAGTGGTTGGATACAAGCTACATACCCACCGGGCAAGCGAAGGAATTAGACAGGTTCAAGACGCTGCACCAGGCAGAAACTCTTCTGGAGGCAGGCTACAAAGCGAGAGGAGATCCATTTATCGGCTATCTTCTTGCTGTAGCCTTTTCCTATGACTCCTCGCGCGAGACCCGATTTCAGGACATGAGACAGCAGCTTCTGTCTGCGCTCCAACACTTCGTGCCAGCGACAATGGTCAGGCAAATCACCGAAGTAAAAGCAACGGAGCGCCCAGATCCTTTAACGGTGGTTGGGACAATACCTGCTGAAAATCGACGACCGGTAAAGACGATACTTACAACCTACCGGGAATGGCTCATGCTTCGTGAGTGGATTGGGACCATTGAGCCCGGCAAGCCGCGTGTGCGCAAGCAGATTCGCCCAACCGAAGAGGCAAAACGGTTGGCAAGATACCTGGAGCAAGTCATCGCCAGGCTCTAAGTGTTCGTATTTGATGGGGTTCTCGGTGAGTATGCACTGGCACGCACCGCGAAATCTGTTTCTGTGCAAACCATGGTCCGCCTTCCAGAGTGGAACAGCCAGCGCAGGCTGGTTTTGTTTGAAAGGGAACGGCTCGGACGAAGCCTCGCCCTCCAGCTGGCAAGATGCCAAGCGCGATGCTTGACGCTCTACTGCAGATATTTCACAAAACGATTCTTCTCGTCCACCAGGATAATGCGCGGTGTTATCGGCTCGTCGGTCAGGGCAAAGGCGGCGATAATCACCTTCTGTCCCACCGATACCTTCAACGCCGCCGCGCCGTTGATACAGATAACCCCGCTGCCCGGCTCGCCCGCGATGGCGTAGGTTTCGAATCGCTCGCCGTTGGTCAGGTTCCACACGTGCACGAGCTCACCGGGCAGGAGGTCTACACGCTCCATCAAGTCCGCATCGATGGTGATGCTGCCGATGTAATCCACATTCGCTTCGGTAATGGTAGCACGGTGGATTTTGCTTTTCAGCACCTGCCGAAGCACCATGCGCTAATGCCCCCCTGTCATGCCCGGAGCCGGTTTCGTGCGGGCTTTAGGCTGTTTGCCCACCACTACCGGTGCTGCAGACGGTTCCTGCTGTTCCTGTCGGAGCTCGGCGAACCGCCGACGCATGGCTATCCCGCCGCCCAGCATCATCAGTATTGTGCCCAGCCAGACGAGGTTGATGAGCGGTTTCAGCTTCACCTCCACCGGCACTATCACGTGGTCGGGCATAGTAGTCTGCCCCGGCATCCCGAAGAAGTGGAGAATGACCGCTCGGTCGTTTGCGTTGATTTCGTCGGCAAAGATAGCCACCTCGCCGCCGCCGGGCAGCCTGGCGGGTTTCCAGCCCTTGCCGAACACCGCTACCGGAACCAGCTCCGTCTTCTTTCCCTTATATTCTACATCAAGCACTGCGCCGATGCTCATGTCGGCTCCACCCATCGTGCCCTGAATCTGGAAACTTTTGAAATGGATGGTGTAGTCGCCCATCTTTTTGGTTTCGCCGCGGCGGATAGGCAACGTTTTGCCCGGGTCCTGCATTCGCTCGATGACGCCTCCGCCGTCGCTGCCGATGGCGATATACATATCGTACAGCGCGTGCTTGTAGATGTGTGGCTCAGCGACGCGACGCGGCTGCATCGGGTTATGGGTGTCAAAGTAGTAGACGGGACGTGCCTCAAAGCCTTTGTCGCCCTTCAGGCTTTCGAATTTCAGGCGCACCGCGTTGTTTTTGCCCAGCTCCTCGTCGGGGTGTGTCATTCCTGCATAGCTGACCTTGAAGCCGAACATCTCGGCGGTCATGCCGTTGGTCAGCACCGCTTCCGTCTTTTGCTCGTAGAACGTGCTTGCTGCTGCGCCCAGTAACACCAGTCCCACGCCCACGTGTGTCAGGTAACCGCCCAGGCTCATCGGACTGCGCTTCGCCAGACGCCATACCAGCATGGCGTTGGACAGGATGGCGAACGTCGCCAGCAGCATCAGGAAGAAAACGCCCACAGCCACAGGCAGTCTCATGAAGTACGAGACGAAGGCGACCACCAGCCCGATAATCAGCGTGGCGTACCAGGGCGCCGAGATACGCTGGATGAACACGTCGGTATTATCCACCTTACGCCAACTCAGGAAGGGAACAAGCCCCAACAGCAACAGCATCAGGTAGGCGAAGGGCGCATTGGCGAGGTGGTAGTAGCGGATTTCCACGCTACTGCTCTGTTTAGCGATAAGCAGAGAGATGATGGGCATAGACGCTCCGATAAGCGTCAACCCCGCAATCACTACCAGCGCGATAATGCCCAGCGAGAACGCCAGGTCGCGCGACAGAACGCCTTCGGCGGTCTGCTTTGCGGGGATACTGCGCAGACGGAACAGCCACAATCCCAGTCCGCCGACGGTGTAAGTGAGTAGCATGGCGATGACCAGCCCCAGCGCACCCTTCGCCAGTGCGTCAAAGGCATGCACCGAGGACTCGGCAAGCGCGCCGCTGCGCGTCATGTAGGTTCCGTAGAAAAACAGGGGCGCACCCAGCAGCGCCAGCAGCAGGTTGGAGCGGTGCAGCCCGCCGCGATTGCGCTGTACTACCAGCCCGTGCATCAGCCCCGTAATGACCAGCCACGGCACCAGGGAGGAGTTCTCCACAGGGTCCCATCCCCAGAAGCCGCCCCAGCCGAGCGTCACGTATGCCCAGTAGCCAC
This sequence comes from bacterium HR16, assembly GCA_002898895.1. Classification (GTDB taxonomy): domain Bacteria; phylum Armatimonadota; class HRBIN16; order HRBIN16; family HRBIN16; genus HRBIN16. The sequence continues at coordinate 4,625 of BEHS01000140.1, forward strand.
CCAGTATCAGCCCCGCGCCCAGCGTCACCCAGCACAGGATAACGAAGGGCATGGCAATCTGCACCCAGCCATCCCAGTCCTTGCGCAGTAGCGCAGCGACGGCGATGGAGAAGGGGATTGCCAGCGAAGCGAAGCCGATGAAGATGGTGGGGGGGTGTATCGCCATCCAGTAGTTCTGCAAGAGGGGATTCAGCCCCATGCCCTCTGGAGGCACCTCGCTGGGAGGATACAGCAGGAACGGAGACTGTTTGGTGAGAATCGCCATCAGGAAAGCGAGGATACTGCTATACACCGCCATTGTCAACGGTTCGTATCGTTTCAGTCGGCGAATAAGCAGTAAGCCCAGCAACGCCGTCCAGAACGCCCACAACAGGAAGCTACCTTCCTGCCCCGCCCAGGCGGAAGAGAGCTTGTAGTACCAGGGCAGGTCGCTGGAGCTGAAGTTGGCGACGTATACCACGCGGAAATCGCTGCGCATGCACAGCGATATCAGGATGCCAAACGCCGCCACTGCGCTAAACACCGCCAGCGCATAAGCCCACCTGGCCCACAGAAGCCAGTGCTCCTGTTTGGCGGCAAGCGCAAAGAGTACCGTTGCAACAACCGCACTCGCCGCACCAAGGTAGATGATAAGACGTCCCCATTCTGCCGCGTTCATTGTGAGCTCTCCTGATACTCCTGCATCTGCTTGCCCTGATACTTGGATGGACACTTGTACAGGATTTTTTCCGCGATGAACACATCGCCTTGCATCTGTCCAATAGCCACGATCTCCGTAGCTTGTTCCACGTTGCCCTGCGCCAGCTTGGGGTGTACGACGGGCAGTCGGTCGCCTTTAGCGTCTTCTATGGTGAATCGGGTCTCCCTCTGGATGGCGTCCATTTGCAGGGAGCCCGGCACCAGTTTTCCTTTCACCTGCACTTTGCCGCTGCTCTGGCGCGCTTGCGCTACCGAGACATACGGCACGATGGTTTGAATCATCGCGCGTCCTGCTATGAAAAGCCCCAGCACGATAAACCCCATAGCGAAAAGGTAAGTCTTTTTCACCGACGCGCCTCCTCTTCCAGACGTTTTTCCAGTGCTCGCAAGCGCATGTCCAGCCAGAACAGGTATCCGAATATCCCTGCCCATATCAGCAGGGGGGCAATCATATAGGTAACCAGTGGGTTCATCGTGTTTCTCCTGCCAGTGTGACTTCAGCAACGGCGTCGTGGTGGTGTTGCTGGCGCAGGCGAGCCTCCGCCAGTTCCACCCGCAACCTCAGACGGAACATCCAGACGAAAACCGCCAGTAGCCCTGCGAAGAAGCTCCACAGGGTGATGCGATAGCTGGGGTCCAGCCCCGAGCGAGAAAAGAGCGTATTTGTAGGATGCAGTGATTCCACGATTCGGGGTAATATCCAGATGAGAAAGACCATAGCGGGGAAAGCGAGCAGGGCATACGCTGCCGAGAGACGGGCGCGCTTGCTCTTTTCCTCTACTGCGCCGCGCAGCACAAAGTACGCTGCGTAGACCAGCATCAGCATCACAATAGAGGTCTCGCGCGGGTCCCAGTTCCATGCACTGCCCCACTGTTCCATGGCGAACAGCGAGCCGGTCACCGTTGCCAGCACCGCAAAGAGCATTCCCAGCTCCGCCGCGGCGTTTGCTTTCGCATCGGTCAACGGGTGTCGTGAACGCAGATAGAGCCAGGAATAGACGGCATTCACGAGAAATGCGACGAAGGTCAGCACCGCGCAGGGCACATGGAACACTACAATACGCGCGGCTTCAGGGCTGCGAAAGCCCTGAGCAGGCGGAAGCCATAAAAAGGCGGCAACTGTCACCCCAGCAATCCAGATACCTGTAAGTATCTTGCCCGTTGTGTTCATTATCACTCGCTCCAGATGTGCTCGAACACCAGTAGAGACGCCGGCACAATCACCAGAATAAACCCCACTAGCACCTGCAGGTCACCGGTCGCCACGCGCCATGCGCCCCCGCTGAGCCATGCCGCTTTCGTGCCGTGAATCGCTACCAGCAAGGGAGGCAGCGCCACCGGAAACGACAACACACCGAACAGCGCCCCCCGTGTGGTGGCTTTTGCCACAATCGCGCCAACCGCTGTGGTAGCGCACGCCAGAGCGGTGCTGCCCAGCACGACCACCGTGACGAAAAGGCTGGCGCTTCGCACCGGCACTTCTAACAGCAACAGGTACAAGGGTACCGTCACCAGACACAACCCCCACATCAACACCGCATTAAACAGCAGCTTGCCCACAAACACTCCCGTCGGCGACACCGCCAGCCTCAAGGAGTCCGCTGTGCGCGTTTCCTCCTCCACCACAAACACGCGCGATAAACCCGCTACCGCTGCGAAGAAAACCACCACCCATAATAGAGCGGTTTTTACTTCAGCAGGCACGCCCGACGGAGGCGCCAGCGCAAACCCCGACGCCACTACCGATGTGACCGCAAACAGCACCACTGCGCCCAGCGCTACCCGCGTGCGCAGCTCCAGTAGCCAGTCCTTCGCGAAGACGGCAAACGCTTCATGCACCCAGCCGGACGAGCGGTTCACCGTAGCCCAGCTCTCGGGTGTCGTTTGTGGCGATAATAACGATGCCATGTTGTGCCTGCTCTCTGACCGTTTCGCGAATGAACTCCATTCCCGCCTCGTCCAGATTACTGCCCGGTTCATCGAGCAGTAACACCGACGGGCGATGCACCAGCGCGGTCAGCAGCTTGAGCCGTTGCACCATGCCGGTAGAGAAAGAGGCTACCGGATCATGCGCTCGCGAACGCAGCTGCACCCTTTCCAGCCATCGCAGCAGGTCGCTATCCCGTACCGGCAACCCCCGCGCCCTGGCGAAAAAGCGCAGGTTCTCCAGAGCGGTCAGCGGGCGATACAGAGCGATGTCGGGAGCGACCATACCCACTGACTGCCGTCTCTGGTGCGCTGTCAACCGTTCCCCGTTGTAAAGGTACAACACCTCGCCCTCTGTGGGCGTCAGTAGCCCCGCAATGATGCGGAGCAGAGTGCTCTTCCCGCTGCCGTTTGGTCCCAGTATCGTCCATGCTCCGGGGGCGGTGACCGTTGCCGATATATCCCGCAACACCACGCGCTCGTCGAAAACCTTGCTTATCCGCCGGAGCTCGATTTGCCAGTTCATCGCTTCTTCAAGCAAAGTATACCCGAAATTTCGGCTGATGGAAAGGCAGACATGCTACAGGGCGCTCTGTGCCTTCGCCTCCTTTGCAAATGCCTCGTACAGCGCGTTCAGCCTCTCGGCAGGTATCGCTCCCTTTGCGAAGATGGTACGGTAACGGAACGTTATCTGCCCGCCTGCAGGAACGGTGATGCTGCCGTCCACGTTCGGGTTGTTCTGGAAGTCGCGCCAGCCGAACGGGTTCGCGGCAAACAGTCCGTAGTCGCGCACATGCCAGTAGGTGGGATGGTGTGGATTGGTGGGATGATCGAACACCGAGATGCTGTACACCTCGCCACCCACATCGCCGCTGTATGTGCACCAGACCGCGCGTGTGCCCCACGCCTCCTTGTCTCGCTTGCCCGCAGCGGTCAGTATCGTGCCCTTGCCGTGGCGCTGTTCCATACTGGTGGGGATGCGAATGCCAAACGTGCCCTCTTTGGTATCCCCAAAGCGCACCGGTTGTTCGCCCGCGCGAATGGTGACGGTAAGGTCGATAATGCGCAGGTCGTCCATATCGTACACGTACACCTAGCGCGTGTCGGTACACACCAGCTGTCCTTGTGGGGTGCGCCATTCGTTGCGTGTGGTGATAAACGTGCCCACACGTCCACCGGAGATGTCCGAGAACTCGCGGTGCACGATGCGCCCTTTTTCCCCGACTTCTCCCCAAAAGTCCACGCCGTTGACGTCGCCGTGCGTGAACCAGAAAGAGCGCTGGTGAGGGTGGTCGGTGGACTCGCCTTCGCGCTGTTCCATCGGGTAGGCACGGGTCATGGGGACGCCAGTTTGAGCATGGATGGGGTAGAGATAGGGTTTAGTGGCGCCGGAGAAGACGTAGCGGGTCACCAGATTCCCGTCGCGGGTGATTTCAAGCGCGTTTGCCTTCAGCTGCGCTTGCCAGCGCAGGGGAGCAGAGGGAGCTCTGCCCACCTCAACCAGATACTCGCGCTTGCCTCCGGGGTGTATCCACAGCAGCTGGCGCACGCCTTTGTCCATGAGCCGGATGTCGCACGGCACCTCGGCGCGTTCGGGCAGCAGTAGCAAACGCACCTCGTCGGTTTTCACCGTAGCGGGTAGATTCACTGCGACAAGGGTGGGGGCATGTCCCTCTGTTTGTACGCTCAGGCGAATCGTGGGCTGCGCCCCCGGCGCAGTAGCGCAGACAATGCACAACGCCAGACAACCGGCAATCACAGCGAACCGCATGGTGTTCCCTCCTTTAGAACTCCAGCGTGTATCCCGCGCTGAAGAACAGCTGGTTGCGCAGGATGCCCGCCTGTAGACGCAGGTAATTGTCGTGGCTGTAGCGCAAGCCTCCGTTCAGATTGTCCCCATCATATTCCAGTATCACACGCCAGTGGGTGCCCAGAACACCTTCTGCACCACCGATAATTTTCTCCCTGAACAATCCTGTGCCATAGCCAGCGTGCAGGATAATCTGCGAGACCGTATCTTCTGCATCTGGCGGAACCTTTGCCCGCGTCGTGACCATAAGATAGCCTGTTCGCTCCACCGCCTTCGCGATATCGATCACCCCCACACCGATTTTCAGGTTTTCAAAGCCGGTGGGGATGAACTGCACTTTGGCGTTGGCGATGGTGCGGTTGTCTGCACCGTCGCGGTCCAGGTAGGAAACGCCGACCTCCACAAAGTTCGCAAAGCCTGCGTTTACCGCGACGGTGCTCAGGTCGCGCCCGAAGTGCGTGCCTATCTGAAACTTACGAGCGGTCAGTACGTCGGCGGTCGGCACACTGAACAAGCCGGTGGGACCGAAGATGGTGCCGCTGCGCGAAGGCAAGACGGTGCTTTGTGCCAGGACAGGCAGTGCGCACACAGCGTAGATAGCGAAGGCAATCAGTTTCTTCATGATAAACCCTCCTCCTCTCGAGATGCGGTTGGGTTTATCTTCGTCACAGACGTTCCGAACTCCTCTGCCCTTGCCGTTTCGCCTCGGCAGGGGTATTATAATAGCCAGAATGGACGGGGGAAACGGACGACAGGCAAAAGCGGGCAAAGACGTACGCTTGGCGAGTACAGCGCGAAGGCGAGCCGGACTTCTCAAGCGGTTGAGCGGCTTTGCCGGGCGCATTGCTTTGCTGGGATTGCACCATCTGGCGAAGCGCGTGCCTCTGCCCGTGCTGTATCGGGTAGGCGAGCAGCTGGGGAAGATGGCGTATCGGCTATCGCGCCGGTATCGCACGGTTGCCGAGCGAAACCTGCAGATGGCGTACGGCGATTCTTTGACGGGAGAACAACGCCGGCAGATGGTGCAACAGGTA
>BEHS01000141.1 GCA_002898895.1 bacterium HR16
GCCATGTCCCACGACCTTCAGCGATCGATGAAAAACGCCCCTATCTTCAACAGCGAGAACCATCTGATACCCGACCGCGAGACGCGCCCCGTGCCCGCACAGCATGTGCATACCGTGTTGTGGCAGGAGGCGATACATGGACAGTGCGCTACGACTATCTGGGTGTGGGAGCGCACCTTCGACCCGCGCAGTGATTTCGCAGGTAGTATTATGCATCGCCCCGCTTGTGCGGAGGCAGTCGGACGGGTGAACCTGCTGTTGAACCGGTATGCTCGGGAAGTAACCGCTTTACAGCAAACACCTGCTGATGTGGTGCTGGTGGACAGCGTGACGGGCAAAGTTTGGGATGGAGCAGCATATACCGACTGCCAGAGCAAGCTGTATGAGGCGTTGAGCTTCACCGGGCTGAAGGTCGGTTTCATCTCTGAAAGGCAGCTGGAGGAAGGTGTTTTGCCGACTGCGCCGGTGTTGTTTGTGGCGAACCAGAGGCATTTGAGCGATAGAGCCCTGCAGACGTTGCAGAATTACAGAGGACGAGTGGTCTTCGTGGGGGATGGGCATCTGCTCACGCACGACGAGTACGGTCAAGCGCGCGAGCACCAGCTGGCTCCCGCCGCGAGAGTGCCCTTCACATACGGAAAGGGCTCCGCACGCGACCTGTGGCAGAGCTTGCGGAAAGCGCTGCCGGAGTGGGGGCTGAAGCCTCGCGTAGAGCTGCAGGACGAAGCAGGCAACCCCGTATGGGGCGTAGCGTGGCGCACCGCCGAGATAGGTGGCAAAGTGGTCGTCAACCTGTGTAACTATCGGCAGGATGAAATGCGACTTCGCTTACTACGCGACGGCAAGCCGGTGCGCCACCGCGCCCCGGATGGCACTGTATGGAGCAGGGGAGCGGTGACGTTGAAGAGCTTGGAAACAGCGTTACTGGTGGTGGAGTAAAACCATTAAGCAAGGGATGAACACGGGAATTGGCGAAACTGAAGGCGAAACCCTCCTGAGGATTGAGCGGTGCAATGAAATACGTCTTCCTTGCAACCTTTGCAGTGCTGGTGTTGCTCTCTGTGGTGGCGTGGCGTATCCAGCCAGAAAACACCGCGCAGGGCAAAATCCCGCTGGTGTGGGTGAGCGATGACAACCCCGCCCGCCGCGAGCAGATTGCGCTGTTCAACAAACTGCACCCGGAGTACGACCTGCGCCTGGACCCCAGCAACACCGGCATGGAGAAGGTTATCGTGCAGTCGCTGGCTGGCGTGGGACCCGACATCTTCGACTGTTACGACGGCTTCCAGCTTTCCGCCTACGTGCGCTCGGGTATCGCGTGGGATGTGACCGACGAACTGAAAAAGGCGGGCATCGACGTGGAGAACGAAGTGTGGAAGGCGGTGCATCCCAACATTATCCACGAGGGGCGCGTGTACGGCTTCCCCACCAACGCCGCGGTGAACGCGATATGGTTCCACAAGGACATCTTTGATAAGTACGGCGTGCCCTACCCTAAGGGTCCCTGGACGTGGGATGAATTTCTGGTGGTGGCGAAGAAGCTGACCATCCGCGACAAGAACGGCAGACCGGTGCAGTTCGGTTTGCTGATGGACTGGTGGAACTGGTACCACTTCGTGCTGCAGTGGGGAGGCAGGCTGTACACCCCCGACGGCACGCGGTGCATCATCGATAGTCCCGAAGCCATCGCGGCGGTGCAGTTCATGCAGGACCTGATATACAAGCACAAGGTGATGCCCAGCCCGGTGGAGGAAGCGGCGATGGCAACGCAAGGCGGCTGGGGTTCGGGTACGATTACCTGGTTCGGTGCGAAGAAGGGCGCAATGGCGCTGGGCGGCAGGTGGTGGCTATGCACCCTGCGCAGCTATCAGGGACTGAAGTTGGGCGCGGTGGAGTCGCCGCACGGACCCTATCGCGTGTTTCGTGGCTACGGGCGCGCCTCACTGATTAACCGCAACAGCCCTCGCCGCCATCACGCGCTGAAGTTTTTGCTGTATATGGCGGGCAGAGAGTATAACGAGCTGATTAACCATCAGGCAGACGCCCTCGCGCCGGTAAAAAAGTATTCCTACACCGAAAAATACCTGCACGACCCTGCCTTTCCCGAAGAGGATTTCAACGCGGTGTGGCGCGACGCGATGAACTACGCTGTGCCGGACGAGGTGAGCCCCTTTGTGAACGGGCAGGCGGTACAACGCATCCTGAACAAGCAGTTAGACCTGGTGAAGTCGGGGCAGAAATCGGCGACGGATGCCCTGCGCACCGCGGCGCGCCTGATTAACGAGGAAATCCAGAAAACCATCCAGCGCGACCCCGAATTGCGCAAGCGGTATGAGGCGATAGTGGGGGCAAGGTGATACCGGCTTAATCACAAGGTGTCAGTATGGCGTATCAACAGGATAGCCCCATCTCTGCGTATAAGTAAACGCAGGTGAACGCGAATGGCGATTGTGATGCCTCAACTGGTGATCGAGCCGATGCGGGCGGAAGACATTCCCGAGATGATGGAGATAGAACGGATGTGCTTCCGCACCCCCTGGCACGAAAACGCCTTTTATAACGAGCTGACCCACCAGCCTGCTTGCTACCTGGTGGCGAAGGTGGGAGGGCGCGTAGTAGGATACGCGGGCATGTGGGTCATCATGGACGAGGCGCACATCACCACGCTGGCGGTACATCCTCACTATCGCCGACATCATATCGGGGAAAAGCTGTTGCTGGGGCTGCTGGAGTGCGCCATCGCCCGACGGGCGCGTCACGCTACGCTGGAGGTACGTGAGACCAACATCGCCGCGCAACGGCTTTACACCAAATACGGCTTCTATACTGTTGCCATTCGCAAGGGTTACTACAGCGATACAGGCGAGGATGCTCTTATCATGTGGACACCAGACATGCAAACCCCGCAATACCGGCAGCTGCTCAGGGCGAACCGGTGGAAGCTGCTGAGGGGCGAACGGGATGCCCGCGAAGACCCGCCGGACATCCCATGAATCCCTTTATCGCGGCCTTGGTCGCACCAGACGGGCGAACGGATTGGCAAGCAGTCGTAGCGTGCCGTCTTCTCGCTGGTAGAGATAGAGCTTGCCGTCGGGCGAGAACCAGCCTTTTCCTGCGCTGCCAAGACTGTCCCCAAAGTAGGAGGAGCGGTACGGCGTGTAGTAGGGGCTGATTACCCATCCGATGGCGACAAACAGAACGCTTGTTCCCCCTGTCCCACTGCTGTGCAGCAACACAGCCGAGCCGTCAGGTGTAAAGCGAGCGTCCATCAGCGAAGCCACTTCGAGTGTGTCGTTGACTACGTGACCTGTCGCCGCCTCGTAGACCGTCACCTTATTCCCATTACACCACAGCAAGTAACACCCGTCTCTTGAGAAGTCCACGCGCCACTGGTCGCCCATCATGCTGGTGACGGGGAACTGCCACTGCAAGCTCCAGTCGGCGGTGCGATACACCTCCACACGGTCCAGAGGATATACGGCAGCCAGCCAGCGTTCGTTGGACGAGAAGACCAACCGGCACGACGAGGGAAAGCGCAACATCTCCGCCTTGTCCTGCCGGCGCCTCACTACCAGCTGCGCGTTTCCACCGATTGGCGTGTGGTATGTGACGAAGAAGGTGCCCCGCGGCGACCACAGGAGGGGCATCTCGTCCTCACCTTGCCACTCGGGTTGCCAGAGGTCTGTGCGGTATAACACCGTAAGGGGTCTTCCCGCTCCAAAGTGGGCATCTACTAAAAGGTAGCGGCTGTCCGGCGAGAAACGGGCTGCTGAGTAGCGCACACCCTGCTGCTGAAGGATATGGGCAACCGAACCATCCGGGAAGCGACGGATGGTCACCTGGTCACTGTTCACCTGCGCCAGCCACCGCCAGTCGGGCGAGAGGACGCCCGTATGAGGCACTACCTGCAGCACGCGCCCTGACGCCGAGTCCCAGATTTCCGTCTGGTCGCGATAGCGCACCGCCAGCCGGTAAGAGGTGAGGTCAAAGCCCATCGGCTCTACCCGCCGCGCTATCCAGCGCAACTGTTGACCGCCCGGCACGGCGTACTGCCTGATTTCTCCATCGTCAAAGCCGACCAGCACGCCGGCGCTATCCCGGCTCCATGCAAGGCTCGTCGCCAGTGGCGTACCGCCGTAGCCCGCCCACTCGCGCAAGACAACCTCGTTCACGAGCGCATAGTCCGTGGTGCGCCACAGCCGCAGGGTGTGCCCCTTCGCGCTCGCAAGCAGGGTGCCGTCGGGAGAGAAAGCGACAAGATGCACATAACCATAGCCCTGTGACGGCGGCGGAGTCTCTATCAGCGGATGTCCGTCGCTCAAGCGAAACAGGCTCACCACACCATCCTCACGCCCAACCGCTATTGCACCTGCAAGAGGCAAACCGTCGATAGATTGTGCTTTAGCGGGTATCGGCCGTTCCCAGACCAGAGTCTGGTCATCTACACGCCATAGCTGCACCCGCATACCCGCTGCAGTTGCCAGGTATTGACCGTCCGGTGTCATCCACACGTAGACGAACTCATTGCCGGAGGGAACTACTTGCCAGGTGCGTACCGAAAACCCTCCGATCAAGCTCACCCGACCCGCGCCTCCCACCGCCAGCCACTGACCGTATCGGTCGGCGGAAAGGGAATAACCGGGCAGCGCGTACTCTGTCCACTTTCGCAGGGTGAGCAAGTCGTAAATCGGCAGGCGCGGCTGATCCAGTGCCACCGCAAGGTACCGTGAATCTGGGGAGAACAGCAAAGCGGTGGCATCGCCGTAATATGTTCTCCAGTCCGTGTTCAACGAGCGGATGTAGCGCCCTGTGGGAGCCGTCCACAGGTGCACTGCTGGCTGAAGCCCTTGCTCTCCCCGCGCGGTGGCTGAGACAATCCATCTGCCGTCAGGTGAACAGGCGATAGTGCTGACAATGTCTGCATGGCTGCCCTGAGACCAGAGCAGGGGAACGGGCAACACCTCGTACTGAGGCTTCAGCACGGGAGGGGCTTGTGCCAGTGCAACGCAGGGCAACCACCAGCACCATAAAGCTATTACTTGCCACCCTTTCACTGGTTTTCCTCCTCCTTCCGGGGGTATTCTATATGCAGAGATAGTGTAAGACCCCTGTGCCATTTTGTCAAGTGGTTTATCTTACTACCGTTCGCCGGACGAGGAGGGCGGGGAGATGAACATCATAGGCATCGAGACCAGTTGTGACGAGACGTCTGTTGCGGTAGTGCGCGACGGGGTGGAGATACTGTCCAACCTCATCGCCTCGCAGGTGGACATCCACGCGCTGACGGGAGGCGTCGTGCCCGAAGTGGCTGCGCGGAAGCACGTGGAGCGCCTCGGCGTGCTGATAGAGGAGGCACTGCACAAAGCGAACATCCACTATTCAGACATCGATCTCGTCGCGGTGACTAACCGACCGGGGCTGGTAGGCGCGCTGATGGTGGGCGTGTCGGCGGGCAAAGCGCTGGCATACGCACTGGGCAAACCGATTGTGGCGGTGCACCATCTGGAAGGACATATCGCTTCCAACTTCCTCACCGCGCCCGACCTGCAGTTCCCGTTCGTCTGCCTCATCGTATCGGGCGGACACACCGACCTGCACATCGTGGAAGGTCATGGTCGCCGCCGTCGGTTAGGCAGCACGCGCGACGATGCTGCGGGGGAAGCCTTCGACAAAGCGGCGCGACTGCTGGGGCTGGGCTATCCGGGCGGTCCCGCTATTGACCGCACCGCAAAAGAGGGCAATCCCCAGGCGATTGCCTTTCCCCGCGCGTGGCTGGAGGAGGGCAGTTACGACTTCAGCTTCAGCGGACTGAAAACCGCACTACTGCGCACTGTGCAGGGGGCAGGCGACACTTTGAACGTCGCGGACGCCGCCGCCAGCTTTCAGGAGGCGATTGTGGACGTGCTGGTGGGCAAAACGCTTCGCGCGGCTGAGGAGTACGGCATCCCGCGCATCGCGGTGTGCGGAGGCGTTGCCGCCAACTCGCGCCTGAAAGAGGTGTTGAGCGAAGAGGCGGGCAAACGCGGCTACCAGCTGGTAGTGCCCCCCCTTATCCTCTGCACGGACAACGCTGCGATGATCGCCGCCGCCGGTTACTACCAGTACATCACCTCCGGCGCAACCGACATCGGCTTCGACACCATCGCCAGCGAGGCACTGGCGGGGTAATCGCCCGCACAACAGTTCCTTAAAGAGATTTCGCAGGAACATCTTCCTTTGACTGCGAACAACACGGTTAAGAGCAGGGAGGTGAGCTGGAATGGCGTTGCCAGAAGCGCTCCGCTCGCGCCTCACCTGGGAGCAGTACCTGCAGACGCCCGAAAGCATGGAGCGCGTGGAGATAGAGGACGGCGAGGTCAAGCCGATGGCGTGCTGTCACGCGAGGAGCGCGGCTGGCACTGGCAGGGACCGTTCTCGGCGCAGGAGCAGATACCCTCTGCTGTGCTATCTGATGTAAACATCGCCGTACAGGCGATTTTCGAGGGAGGATGAGCTATGCTGGTGCGTTCCTTTGACCCCGGCGCGCTCTTCCCTGCGCATGAGGGCACGATACTGGCACAGGGCGTGTTCTCTGCAGAGGAGATAGGCGCGCCGTTCGGCTGCGCCTTTGGCGTGCTGAAGCCGGGCATGGCGCAAAAACCGGAGCGTGTGCCCGTTGCCAAACTCTATTACGTCCGCTATGGCGAAGCGACCCTGCGCATCGAGGACGAAGAGCGAGTTATCCGTGAGGGGGATGTGGTCTTCATCCCAGCCAATGCCTGGCACACCGTGCGCAACCACGCGGACAGGGACTTCAGCACCTTTGCCCTATGGTGGACGCCGCAAGGAGGCGAGCCATGAGCCGACCCCTGCGCATTGGTCTCATTGGCTGTGGAGGCATTTCGCGGGCGCATGTGCGCGCCATGCAGATTCTGGGACGGGAAACGGTGCAGGTGGTCGCCACCTGCGATGTGGAGGAGGCTCTGGCGCAGGAGCGGGCGCGTGAATCGGGCGCGGAGATCGTGCTCACCGACTGGCGCGAGGTGCTAAAGCGAGAGGACATCGACGCGGTGGACATCTGCCTGCCGCATGACCTGCACGCGGAGGCGGCTATCGCAGCAGCGCAGGCGGGCAAGCATATCCTCGTGGAGAAGCCGATTGCCACCACGCTGGAGGACGGCTGGGCGATGGTGCGCGCCGCGCGAGGAGCGGGCGTGGTGCTGATGACCGCCTTTGTGGAACGGTTTGAGGCGGAAAATCAACGGGTGAAACAGCTTCTGGACGAGGGCTGGCTGGGCGCGCCCATTCTGGCACAGGTAGACCACCTGCAGAACGTGGTCGTTCCGCCCGGACACTGGGTGCGCAGTCGGCAAAGGCTGGGTGGAGGTGCTATCGCCAGCGCAGGGTGTCATCGTCTGGACCTGCTGCGCTGGTTCATCGGCGAGGTAGAGTGGGTTTCTGCAGAGACCTACTACGAACCCGACCGCATGGAGGGCGAGGTGGCAGGCGTGGTGAACCTGCAGTTTACCTGCGGCGCCCTCGCCACCATGAGCATCAACTGGATGTCGCCCTATCGTGCCTTCTACCGCAAGCTGTGGCTGGAGGGCACCGAGGGTTGTGTGCACAACTGGAACGGATTGCACGTCTTCTCGCGCAAGAAGCCCGAATGGTCGGAGGGCTTCGTGAAGCTGGAGTGCGAGCCTGTAGACCCCTTTGCAGCGGAAATACGTCACTTCGTGGAGTGCGTCCGCGAGGGCAAAGAACCCCTGACTAATGGCGAGGACTCGCTGCGCTCGCAGGCGGTGGCTGTCGCCGCGAACGTATCAGAGCAAACAGGCTGCCGCGTACGCCCTGCGGACCTGCTCTCCCAGGCACTGGAGGATGCCAAATGAAACCATTGAACATCGTGCTGTTTATTTCCGACACCTTCCGCCGCGATAACCTGACGATTCACGGCGGTAGGGAGGTGCACACCCCCTACCTGGACCGCTTTGCGCAGAGTGCACAGGTGTTCGAACGGGCGTACTGTGGCTCGTTCCCGACCGTGCCATCCCGCACCGACCTGTTCACGGGTAAGTGGACGTTCCCGCACCGCGACTGGTCATCCCTGCCGCGCGAGGAGACGGTGCTGGCGCAACTGCTCTCAGAAGCGGGCTACACGACGATGATGATTATCGACACCCCGCATTTGCTGAACTACGGCTACCACTTTGACCGCGGCTTCACCGCCTTCGAATGGATACGCGGGCAGGAGAACGACCGCTGGCGCACCGACCCGGTGGAGGTAGAGTATCCCTTCAGCCTGAACAAATGCCGACTGGGCGAGCGTACCCTGCGCCAGTATCTGCGCAACGTCGCGAACCGCCAGAGCGAGGAGGATTATTTCCCCGCTCGTACGGTGGGGGCTGCCATGCGCTGGCTGGAACACAACGCCAGGCAGAAGCCCTTCTTTCTATACCTTGACCTGTTTGACCCGCATGAGCCGTGGGACCCGCCGCGCCACTATACCGACCTCTACGACCCCGGTTACGAGGGCGAAGAGGTTATCTACCCGCAGTACTGGTACTGGCGCGATTTCCTCACCGAAGCGGAGTTGAATCACTGCCGCGCTCTCTATCGCGGCGAGGTGACGATGGTGGACTACTGGTTCGGCAGGCTGATGGCGCGGCTGGAGAGCCTGAATCTGCTGGACGATACGGTGGTCATCTTCACCGCCGACCACGGTTTCTACATCGGCGAGCACGGTATTATCGGCAAGGCGCTGTTCGAGGAGCGCGAGGGCAGGCACATCTTTCACCGCTCACCCATTTACGACGAGGTTGCCCGTATCCCTCTGTTGATGTACATCCCCGGCGTAAAACCAGCGACGCACGATGCCTTCACCGGATTCGTGGACCTGATGCCCACCCTGCTGGAGCTGGCGGGCGTGGAGATACCTGCGGAGGTGCAGGGCAAGTCGCTCGTTCCTCCGATGCGCGGTGAACGGGTGGAGTGGCGCGACTTCTTCGTTACCTCGTGGGCGATTGTGCATCAGCCGGGCGAAACCGTCAGCCGTGCGGTGGACGGAACCGAACGCGTGGTGCTCTCGCCGCGACCGTCTACGGTTCATGAGCGCGACTGGACGTTGATTTACAGCGTTGCGGGCGACGAGGTGGAGCTGTACCACACCGCCACCGACCCCGGACAGATGCGCAACGTGGCAAGGGAGCATCCCGACGTGGCGCGCCGCCTGCACGCGAAGTTCCTGAAGTTGCTGGAAGAGTGCGGCACACGCGAGGAGTACCTGCAACCGAGAAGGGAGATAAGGGTGTAGCGCTTGTGCTATAATGAGAGCGAGGTGATGCCCAATGGCACAACAGACGCTCATACCACCTGCGCGCCCATTGCCCGGAGGCAAAATCAGCTACGAACAGTTCCTGGAGTGGCTGGACGAAGACACCTGGGCAGAGTGGGTGGACGGAGAGGTTGAATTGATGAGTCCCGTTTCTCTAGAGCACGATAGAGTATATGGTTTCCTGTTTGCCGTTCTGCGCATATTCGTCTCAGCGCAAGGGCTGGGCACGGTGCATTCGGAACCGTTTCAGATGAAGACGGGACGAGACCTGCCCGGTCGCTCGCCAGACATCCTGTTCCTGAGCAGGCAAAACCAGCACCGCCTGAAACCCGCCTATCTGGACGGACCTGCCGACCTCGTGGTGGAAATCGTCAGTCCCGACAGCGAGGAGCGCGACCGCGTACACAAGTTCGCCGAATACGAGCGCGGCGGCGTGCGCGAATACTGGCTCGTAGACCCCCAGAAGCGCGAGGCGGAGTTCTACGTGCTGGGCGAGGATGGAAGGTACGTGCTGCTGGCGAAGGGCAGCTCAGGTGAGTTTCATAGCAGGGTGCTGGAGGGCTTCTGGCTGAGGATAGAGTGGTTGTGGAACCCGCCTCCCGAGATAGAGGTGCTCAAAGAGTGGGGATTGGTGCCGTAAATCGCTGTATGGAGACAGACAAGCGCAATCAAGCCTTGCAAATGCTGGGACAGGCGTTACACGTTGCCCGATGCGTGGAGACGAGAGATGAACGCGCCTGGCTGTATGTGCAAATCAGTTATACTCTCCTAAA
>BEHS01000142.1 GCA_002898895.1 bacterium HR16
CGAAGAAGATATCGTTATCTACGGCCCTCGTGACCCGAAGCGACGCTGCGGGCTGGTCTCGTTCAACTTCAAGCACGTTCACCCGCACGACGTGGCGCAGGTTCTGAACCAGCGAGGTATCGCCATCCGTGCGGGACATCATTGCTGCCAGCTTATCATGCGCCGACTGGATGTGACCGCCACTGCCCGTGTCAGCTTTTACCTGTATAATACGATAGAGGAGGTTCACGCCTTCTGGAAAGCCTTAGACGATGTGAGGAAGGTCTTCGGCAAATATGGTGGACGATGAATTGTATCGAGAAATTATCCTGGAACACTACCACCATCCGCGTTACAAGGGTGCGCTGCCCGATGCCAACCTGACCGCTGAGGGAATGAACCCTCTATGCGGAGACGAGCTCACGCTTTATCTGAAGACAGATGGCGACCGGATTGTGGAAGCGCGTTTCGAAGGGCGAGGTTGCTCCATCAGTCAGGCATCCGCTTCCACGCTCACGGAGGCGGTGCAGGGGCTGACGCTGGAACAGGCGAAGGCGCTACAGGAGCGGGTCAAAGCCATGCTTACAGGTGCGCCGCATGAACCCTTTGATGAGGATGATGACCTGAGCGCGCTGGAGGGGGTGAAAAACTACCCCGTGCGTATCAAATGCGCCCTGCTGGCGTGGACAACGCTGGAAGAGATTCTGAAACGATAAGAGGGACATGCAATGGCACTAACAGCAGAACAGGAATCGCAGATACGCGAACGACTGATGACCGTATATGACCCGGAGCTGGGCATCGATATCATCAATCTGGGGCTGGTATACGGCATCGATATGGACGATGAGGGCAACGTGCTGATTACCATGACCCTCACCAGCCCGGGATGCCCTATCGGTCCACTGATAGAGGAGATGATTCGCGACAGGCTATCGGAGCTGCCCTTCGTGAAGGAGACTTATGTGCAGCTGGTATGGCAGCCGCGCTGGGACCCGCGTATCCACTGTAGTGAGGAAGCGAAGATGGAACTGGGCATCTGGGAGTAACCGGAGGGAATACCGCAATGGATACAACAACCTGTCCTGTGCAGTTCACTGAAAGCGCGCTCAAGCGGCTACGGGCAGTGCTCGCCAAACACGGCAACGACCCTCAGGTGCGCATCCGCGTGGGGGTGCGTGGCGGAGGCTGTCATGGGCTAACCTATGTACTGGATGTGGACACAAAGGTTACCGATAAGGACGACCTGTACGACGTGGAGGGTCTGCCTGTGGTGATTGACCGCAAGAGCAAAAAGTTTCTGGAGGGCACCCTTATCGATTACTCCTTCCAGAACCTGCTGGCAGGGTTCACCTTCCACAATCCCAATGCGGAACGCTCCTGCGGATGCGGTACCTCTTTCACACCTAAACTATAACAGCCGGTTCTTCAGCTGCGCGTATGCGCTCAGAATACATTGATGCATCGGCATATCGGGAGTGATACCGGTCAGCTTTTCCAGAACTGTAGAAACACCCTCCTGTTCGATACGCCTCTGCAATGCAACCGCCGACACATCCTCCGGGTTGTTATACAGCAGAGCAGCGGCGATAGCCATACAGAAACCCTTTGGCTCCAGCCCGTTATCCAGCAGAAGCCTTAAAGCGCCTACCAGGCGGTCGTCAGGGCGCAGCTTGCGCTCAGGGTCACGTGCCACACGCGCAATAGTGTCACCCAGGGCAGTGTTTTCGAAACGGCGATACAGGTCAAGCAGATGTTCCCGCATCTCCTCACGGGTGAAGCCATGTTTACGTATGAGCGCCTCGCTCACCTCTTGCATTGCCTCGTCCAGCATGGAGCGTATCTGCTCGTCTACCATCGCTTCGTGCACATAGGTATACCCTTTTAACCATCCAAGATAGCCCAGTATCGCGTGAGCGGCGTTGTGCACAAACAGCTTGCGTTCCACATGCCCGACGAAGTTCTCTACCGGTTCTACCCCAACGATGGGAGGTAGTTCACCTTTAACCGCTTTAGCGTCTACCGGCAGTCGCTTATACGCTTCCACTCTAATCGCGAGAGGGTCAACGCGCTTCTCCGTCGGCGTCATCAGCGGAACCATCCGGCTCACCACGCACAACACGAAACCCACATGTGAGTGCACATATCCGTGCAGGTCGGCAGGCAAGCGTTCCAGAACGGCGTTGCGCAGTATCTGATCCGCATCTAGCTGGTTCTCACAGATAAGAATATTGAGGGGAGGCGCGTCCGGATTCTGGCTTCGCAGGGCGATACCACGTGCCAGCGACGGGGCGACCTGTTTGAGCACATTAACCCCAACTGCAGTACAGGCGATTTCCGCACGGGCAACCTCCTGCGCGACCTGTTCCACCTTCTCGCTGTGTATCGCGCGAATATTCGTAATTTCCACATCCTGTTCGCCGTTACCCACAATATGGATGACGTATCTCCCGCGGCGGTTTATCTCGTCCACAATCGCGGGCACCGCTTCCACAAAAACCACTTCGTAACCCGACTCATGGAAAAGCTGAGCGATAAAACCGCGCCCAATATTGCCCGCGCCGAACTGTACAGCGATACGTTCCATCTCTACATCCCTCCCAGTATAAGTTCATCGTCGCCGGATGGCTGCGATGGTAAATGGAACGCGAACGGCAGCAAATCCGCTAAACGATACTCCTCTACTGCCGAATCCTCCTCCGACGCACACCATACAACCGCATCGCCATCGGCGAACTCCGATAGCACCTGCCGACACGCCCCACACGGCGTACCTCCATCACGGGTGACCACCGCTATCGCATCGATGCGGCGCGCCCCTTCGTTAACCGCGCGAAACACCGCCGCGCGCTCTGCGCAGATGGTCAATCCATAACTGGCGTTCTCCACGTTCGCACCGGTGAAAATGCGCCCATCCTCACAGCGTACTGCTGCCCCCACCGCATAACCCGAATAGGGTGCATACGCATGGTGACGAGCCTCTCGCGCCGCCGCCAGTAACCTTTCGCGCAGCGTTTCTGTGTCCGGCGATGGTGTCACCCGTACTCCCTCCTGAAAGACATTCTTACACCATCCGCTATTATACTTTAGCCGAGAGAAGACGTTTACCCTGTGCAACAGAGCAGCAACTTCGTTATCTTTCACCCGATTTTCGTCAAGGTAAAACTCCTCTTGCAGGGCGGAAACGAACGGTTGCACATGTTCGGGACCCATTTCGGCGACGATGTCTGCATCTTGGGTCGTGCGCACCATACCATACAGCGTGCTGGCTAAGGAGCCGCCAATGAGGTAGGGAACACCGAGTTCTTCAAGAACTCTGGTCACCTTGATTGTGACTTCCAGCGGTTCGTTTCGCATCAAATCTCCCGTACACCTTGTGTGCCAGTTCCTCGCCAAGCAGCAGGCATGCCAGTTTAAAGCGTAACTCTTCCTCGCTGGCATTGGGGAAGCGCGAACGCAAACCTGCCAGAGCCAGCATCTTCGCCGCGGCGTTCAGCTGCGCCAGCATCCTCATCTTCTCTGTCGGACCGGCTCGCCGCCAGAGCTCGATTTGCAGGGCTTCCATATCGGGATGAGTATCGGAAAACAGCGTGCCCATACTGCTCACAGGTGCTACCCGTGCTTCCTCCTGAAGATGCTCTCATACCATTTGCTATTATACTTTAGCCGAGAGAGGATGTTTACCCTGTTACCCGAAAAACATAACAGTAACTCTCTCAGGAGGTCGAGATGATGGATGTTCGGGTAGCGGTAGTAGGCTACGGCATGGGCAAATACCATTGCTCGGATATCAGCAAAACGACCGGTCTACAGCTGTATGCTGTTTGTGACATCGACCCGGTCAGGCGAAAAGCAGCGCAGGATGACTGGGGTGTGGAGACCTTCGCCAGTTACGAAGAGGTGCTGTCCGATAAAAAGGTGGACATGGTCGTTCTGGCAACTCCCCATGATACCCACGCGCCGATGGCAATTGCCGCGCTGGAGGCGGGCAAGCATGTGGTTACCGAGAAGGTGATGTGTCTGAGCGTAGCAGAAGCCGATGCCATGATTGCGGCGGCAAAAAAAGCGGGCAAAATGCTCTCCGTGTTCCAGAACCGCCGCTGGGACAGCGATTACGTGACGGTGAAATATGTCGTCGAGCAGGGGATGCTGGGTGAGGTGTTCCAGGTTGCCAGCTGCGTGGACGGCTACGGACAACCCGGCGGGTGGCGTGCCCACAAAAAGCACGGCGGAGGGATGCTATATGACTGGGGTGCACACCTGACCGACCAGATGGTGCAGCTGGCGAAAAGCGACCCCGATACCGTGTTCGCACAGATAGAACATCGTGTGTGGAACGTGGACGTGGATACTTTCGCCAAGGTGATGGTGCGCTTCAAAAACGGCATGGTGGGCGAGATAGAAGTAGGTTGCATCTCCTGGATACCGCGTCCGCGCTGGCACGTACGCGGCGAGAAGGGTGCATTGCTGCTGGAAGGTTGGGATGACCAGTTTCGCCTGCGCACCGAAGTCAACGGTATTAAGACAGAAATGCGATTCGACAAGCTCGCCTCCTCATGGCAGGAGTACTACCGCAACATCTCCGCTGTGCTCAACGAGGGCGCGGAGCTGGCAGTGAAACCGGAGGAGGTACGCAAAGCGATTCAGATTATCGAAGCGGCGTTCCGCTCTGCCGAAACGGGAAAGGCGGTGAAAGTGTAGACGACCTCCCTTATCTTGCTGTCAACTGTTGAATAGACTCCATCGCCAGACGCGCGGTTTCGGAGCCGGGTGCAGCCTGAATCGCCTTCTGCCACAGGTCCACCGCCGCTATACGATCGCCGCGCTGATACGCCTCCAGCCCACGCATGTACAGCTCCATTGCTAACTGTTCATTGCCGCGCGGACGCGGTGGGGGTTCAGAGGAGAAACCATCCGATCGCACCACCGGCGGGGGCGCAATCGGCGGGGCAAGGTCCAGGTTACCTGAGTAGAGGCGAGACACCTGGTCTATGCGCTGACGAGCGGCGGACGAGTTCGGGTCATATTCCAGCGCTTGCTGATAGTACTGCAGAGCGAGGTCGGCTCGCCCCGTTTGCAACGCTTCGTCCCCAAGGTGTACCAGGCAGACGGCGGCATTGCGGGCGGCAATTGCCCGCACTTCGGGGGTGCTGGCGTGCTGGTAGACATTGACGAATCGAGCCAGCGCCTCGCGGTAGTTGCCCGCCTGCGCCAGCTTTGCTCCATCGCTCATCTGCGTGTTGAGCACGCTCAGCCGCTGCAGCTCAGCATACCGCTCGTAGGCAACATTGATGCCGTATGCGACCAGCACGATGAGCAAACCGAGAAAGAACACCAGTACCATCTGCCTCATGGCTTCACTCTCCTTTGGGGACAACCACGGCTCGCGCGGCCTGGGTAGAGGTGGAGGGGGCTTCTTTTGAATCTGGGGTAGAGAAGAAGGGACCTGCCCCCCAACGGGTGCAGGGTTCGGCACAGGATTCAGCAAGGGCGGCAGCGACGAGGAGCTCGGCGACGCCGCTGGTGGAGCGGAAGCCGCCACAGGTGGGGGCACGGGCATCACCAGCGCGCCCGGCTCCATTGCGCGCTTTAAATCTTCCGCCATCTCGCGGGCGGAGGCGTAGCGGTCTATCGGTCGCTTTGCCATCGCACGCATCAGCACCCGCTCGATCCCGTACGGCACGCCGGGCGGTGGCGTCGGCTCCTTGTGCATGATGTTGTAGGTGATGGTAACGATGCTCTCACCGGTGAAGGGCTTGCGCCCTGTGAGCATTTCGTACAGCACCACCCCGACCGAGAAAATATCTGTGCGGTGGTCGATCTCACCGCCTTCTATCTGCTCGGGAGACATATAGCTGGGTGTGCCGAATATCTGTCCGTCGATGGTAATGTTGGGTTCGAAGACGATTCGGGCGATGCCGAAATCGGTGAGCTTCACCAGCCCGTCGGGTAAAAGGTGGATATTTTCGGGCTTGATGTCACGGTGCACCACGCCCATGCGGTGCGCATGTTCCAGCGCAGACAGCACCTGTAGCGTAATGTCCACCGCCTCTTTAAGGGCAATCGCTCCCTGCCTCTGCAGGCGTTCACGCAGGTTCTCCCCCTCCAGGTACTCCATCACGATATAGTGGCGACCGTTGTCGATGCCCACCTCGTGAATGGTAACAATGTTGGGGTGGCTGAGGCGCCCTGCCGCTTTCGCCTCGCGCAGGAAGCGGTTAATACGGTCTTGTTTTTGCGCTTCGGTGACACCTTCGGGCAGATTCAGCTCCTTAATCGCCACGCGCCGACCCAGCTCGGGGTCCACCGCCTCCCATACGATGTCGTTGCTGCGGGCGATTTCGCGCACAATCTGATATTTGCCCAGCGTGTTCACCGAGTGAGTCATCTATTACACCCAGCCTATCTGCTGCGCTTTGTCCCATGTTAGCAGATCTAACACCTGCACCACCACGACCGTCACGTTATCCGAACCTCCATCTTCCAGAGCCATCTCCACCAGGCGTTGCGCCGCCGCAGAGGGCGAATGGGTGCGCACCACCTCTGCGATGTGTTCGTCGGACACGTGTGTGGTCAAACCATCGGTGCAGAGCACCAGCCTGTCACCTGCTTGCAGTGGCACACGATAGATATCAGGCTCTACCGCGTCCATACCGATAGAGCGTGTAATCACGTTGCGGTAGGGTGAGTACTGCGCCTCCTCCGGCGTTAGCAGCCCTTGCCGCACCTGCTCCATCACGTAGGAGTGGTCGTCGGTTATCTGTTCGATGTGCTCGCCGCGCACAAGATAGCACCGGCTGTCTCCCACATGCACCACATGTGCGTCGCCTTCGCATAGCGCGGCGGCGGTAAGCGTCGTGCCCATGCCGCGCCTGCCCGGGATAGCCTGCGCTACCTCGCGTACCAGTGCGTTTGCCGCCTGTACCGCTACACCCAGCGCGGTGTCTATATCGGGCAAATCCATATCATAATACGCCTTCAGAAAGGTTTTGAGAGCCAGTTCGCTGGCGATTTGCCCTGCGCTGTGTCCGCCCATGCCGTCGCAGACCGCGTACACACACCCCCGTTCCGCCAGAAGGGTCGGCTCGGTGGGTTCAAAGAAATCGAACTTATCCTCGTTGTTCTCGCGCACGTTGCCGAGGTCTGTCTTCGCCCCGAAGCGCACAAACGGCACGATGTCCGGGTGTGCCTTCGGCTCGCGCCGAGGTTGCGCCAGCAGCTCGTTACGCCGAAACTTGGCGGTAATCTCTATCTCCTCGTTGACCTGCTGCCCGCTACGGTTGCTCTGCATCGTTGCCTCCCTCTTCGCCAGGCTCCTCCTCGGTGCTTTCCGGCACAGGCTCCTGACCGACAGGTTTCTCCGCTTCCTCCAGGTGCTAGGTACCCTGCCCTATCTGTACCTTCACCCCAAACGGCAGGGGCGCGGCCACGTGCGGTATCAGCTTCGTATCGTCCACAAATGTACCGTTGGTACTGCCTACGTCCTCGATGTTCACCAGGTCCGGCTCCACCAGCAGGATAGCGTGATTGCCGGAGACGTAGGGGTCGGGGATGACGATATGGTTGCTCGGTCTGCGCCCGATGGTGTACATACCCGGCGACAGGGGCACTCGCATCGTGCCGTCATCACTGCACCAGTAAGCCACCACCTCCTCTTCTTCCTCTGCCGGCGCACCTGCGGTAACTTCCTCCTCCGCTGTAACTGTCAGCGTCTGGGTAACCGGTGCGGATGCGGCAAGCACCGGCTCCGGGGATGGCGGAGCGACAGACACAGCACCGGGCATTCGCAGGGTTAGCTTCGTTCCCCCGAAGGTGATTTCCGCGCCATCGCTCAGCGGAACCGGAACCTGCGGAGTAAGCCTCTGTCCGTTGACGAACGTGCCGTTGGTACTGCCCACATCCTCAATGGTCACCGAGCCGTTCTGCACGATAATACGCGCGTGGCTGCGCGACACGCTGGGGTCACTCAGCAACACGTCCGCGTTCAGCCGTCCAACGGTGTTCACGCCCGGGCGCAGGGTGTACACATTGCCCAGCGCGTCCACCAGCGCAGGCAGCTCGGGCATCTCCAGCGAAGGAATTTCCTGTACCGCCTCCGCTCCTTCCAGAGCGAAACCACACTCCTCGCAGTAACCGTCTATCGTCGAGGTCTCGGTTTTGCACACGGGGCACGTGACGCGCACGCCCATCTGCGTGCGCTGTACGTCCGCTATCTGCTGGGTTGCCAGCAAATCCTGTGCGGGTGTGCCGATAACCGTCGGGGCGGCTTCGGGAGGCGATGTTACAGGAGGTGCAGACGCCAGCGCGCTGGCGTCGGGGCGGGGGCGAGCAATTGCCGCTTGCTTGTCGTACTCTGCCCGCAGATCGGGGTTGCTGAGCACCTCAAAGGCACGGTTGAGCCGTGCGAACTTTTCGCGGTCCCACAGGTACTGCTGTACCAGCTTGCGGTACTGTTCGCGTATCAGGTCATCTGAGGCATCGGGTGGCACTTCCAGTAGCGCATACAGGTCTTCATGCGGGTCAAAGGTACTCATGGCTGTTTACTCTTTCCCACCTCCAGCGAGTAAGCGGTTCCCATCAGCGTTTTCTCCACCACCGTTGTATCGGAGCCGAGCGCGGCGAGAGCCTGTTGCACCTCTTGCGCCTCCTGCAGTCGCCCCTGTCGGGTCAGCATCGCCATCGTG
This sequence comes from bacterium HR16, assembly GCA_002898895.1. Lineage (GTDB taxonomy): Bacteria > Armatimonadota > HRBIN16 > HRBIN16 > HRBIN16 > HRBIN16. The sequence continues at coordinate 8,664 of BEHS01000142.1, forward strand.
CGCTCCAGTTCCTGACGCACCTCGGCGGCGGAGAGTTGCTGTGTTTTCAAGCCCAGCACAGTGCGCTCCAGATTGCGCGATAGTTGCTGTATCTCTATCTCGCGCTGCACGCGCGGATTGATGCTCTGCGGAATGCGTGAAACATCCTGTGTAAACTCCATTACTGCATCCGCCTCGATGCGCTCTACTCTGCCGGTGATGGTTTCGTCGTATACCAGCGCGACCTTCGCCACACGGTATCTGCCCGGCGGACGCATCTGCAGTTCCATCTCCACCAGCTGCGTGACCACCGCACCGCGCTCGATATCCACCTGTGGTATCTCCACCACCCTGTTCTGCAGGTTGGGCTGCGCTCCGTACACCTGCCGAATCTGCGTGAAGCGGGGCAAGGTCAGGAGCAAGCGCACGTTCTTCGCCACAACGGTCATCAGCAGCTCCAGCTCCCGTCGAAAGACCTCGGGAATGAGCTCCGGTCGCTGGATATAGTAGTAGTTGCCGCCGCTGCGTCGTGCGATACTGGCGAGCAGCTCTTCGTTGAACTCCGGTCCGAAGCCCAGCACGGTGATGGTGATGCCGCGCGCCTTCTGTTCCGCCGCCAGCTGCACAATGGAGGCAAAATCCTTGATGCCGGATGTGGGTTCTCCGTCGGTGAACACCAGCACGCGCGTTAACACCTGCTCGCTCATCACCGCCGCCACCTGCTGACAGCCGACCAGCATCCCATCGTACAGGTTGGTGGTGTTGCCGATTTCGATGCGCTGGATGTGCTCTTTGATGAGCGTCTTGTTCACCACGCGGCGCGCAGGCATCACTACGTCCACGCTATCGGAGAAGGTGATGATAGAGAGGATATCGTTCTGGTCCAGCAGGTCTACCACGTACCCGCAAGCGCGTTTGACGTAGTCAATCGGTTCGCCCTCCATCGAACCGCTGCGGTCTATCACCAGGCACAGGTTGAGAGGCAACCGCCTGCCGATGCCGGTGCTTGTACCCGTAATCTCCACCAGCAGGTGCTCACGCCCACCGTAGGCGTTGCCTACCTCACGCCCCAGAATACATTCCATCTGCAAAGCGCGCACAGGTGCGCCCATAACAGTAGGTGCTCCAGCCCCCACCTGCTGGGTTCGGTCGGCGGTCGGAGAAATCTGTTGTGTCGGCTGTGCCCCAAACGGGTCTATGCGCTGAGTTGCATCCATCTCTCGCCCCCCAAAGCAGTCTCCTTATTGCAGCTTTATCGTCGCTTACGTCGGACGATCTGATCGTAATCGCTATGGGAACCTATCCAAATCTATCGTCGCTCCGCGAGCGATTTCTGTCTTTACCTCCTTCACTATTCTGTCCCACTCCTCATCCGAGGTAGATGCAAATT
>BEHS01000143.1 GCA_002898895.1 bacterium HR16
CGAGACCGTGTACGCCTGCGACGAGGCACTGCGCCTTATCGCGAACTACATCCCGCCCGACAAGCCGGCAGTGGAGGTACAGCCTTATGCCGCCACCGGGCACGGTTGCACCGAAGCGCCGCGCGGCATCCTCTATCACCGTTACCGCGTGGACGAGTACGGCACCATTCTGGATGCGCGCATCGTGCCCCCCACCGCCCAGAACCAGAAGAGCATCGAGGCAGACCTGTGGGAGCTGATTCAGGCAAACGCCGAGTTGCCTCAGGAGCAGTTGCAATGGCGCTGTGAGCAGGCGATACGCAATTACGACCCGTGTATCTCCTGCGCAACGCATTTTCTGAGATTGCAGGTGGAGCGGGAGTGAGGTGTGTTCAACCTATCCCCCCTGTCCCCCTTCCCTACGAAGGAAGGGGGCGTTCGATGCGGGGCTCCCCTCTCCTTGTGCGTGTGTTGACCTCTCCCCCTGTCCCTTCCCTACAAAGGAAGAGAGTGTTCTATGCGGGGCTCCCCTCTCCTTGTGCGTGTGTTGACCTCTCCCCCTGTCCCTTCCCTACAAAGGAAGAGAGTGTTCGATGCAAGGCTCCCCTCTCCCTGTGGGAGAGGGGCCGGGGGAGAGGTTCCCACCCCCTGCGAGGAAAGAAGCATCTGAAACACGGCTCCCCTCTCCTCGTAGGAGAGGGGCCGGGGGAGAGGTTGAATAAGGGGGAAGTTGACAGGGATGTGTAGAAACGCAGTGATGGAAAGAGATGGCTGGCAAAAGAGAAGGATAGGGGACGAAAAGGAACTTTTGGTGCATGAACAAGCATACCCAACAACAAGATGCATCTTCGCCCTGCAACATCGTGCGAGGTCAGAAGGTATCTGAGGAAAAAGTCGAGTTAGCACGGCAGATGCGTAAGGAGATGACCCCTGCTGAGCGTATCTTGTGGCAGCACCTGCGAGCGAACCGGCTGGACGGCTACCACTTCCGCAGGCAACAGGTGATCGCAGGTTTTATCGTGGATTTCTATTGCCACCGTGCAGGACTTGCGGTGGAAGTGGATGGGGATGGTCATGATCAGTCGTATGACGCGGATAGGGACACGATTCTTGCCGAGCATGGTGTGCGCGTGCTTCGCGTCACGAACGCAGAGGTGTTGAATGACATCTACACGGTGATTGAGAGGATACGCAGGCAGATTCGGTGCGCTGTTGTTCAACCTATCCCCCCTGCCCCCCTTCCCTACGAAGGAAGGGGGAGTTGAGCGAGAGGCTCCCCTCTCCGCGCAGGAGAGGGGCCGGGGGAGAGGTTAAACAAAGAGCCGGGGGAGAGGCCTACTCATCCCCTATCTCCCCGAAATTGCGCACGATGATGCCGAAATCGAACAGCGTCACCTCGTTATCGCCGTCCAGGTCCGCACGCGGGTTCCAGTTCTCGTCGCCGGGCGCACTGCCGAACGCCGCTACCAGCGCACCGAAGTCGAACAGCGTCACCTCGTTATCCCCGTCGATGTCGCCGTTCACCAGCGCAATCTCCAGCCCCAGCACACTGCCCCCGCCGGTGTCTACCTCCACCGTGCGACGGAGGTAACTCAACGGCTTCACCGACAGTGCAAACTGCCCGGTCGGAACACGCGGAACCGCAAAACCGCCGTCGGCATCCAGTAGCAAAGTGCGCGTCTCGGTGCTGCCCGCGCGTATCTCCCAGTCCAGAAGAACAGGCAAGTTGCCATCGAAGTCATTGAACACCAGATAACCCTGCACGATGGGCGGGTGGAACTCGTCCGCGCCGATGTCTACCGTGCCGTCCGCGATGCGCGGCTCGCCGTCGATGTCCGTCCCTCCCGAGACCACGCCGTTGTCACCCGCGTTGATGCAGGGCGAGCCGGGCAGCAGATGTCCTCCCACCAGCAGGGGGTCTGCGGAGATGTTGCCGTTCGTACCGATGGGGTTGCCGATACCTCCGCGGAAGTCCCAGGGAATGTTGCCCCAGACACAATTGTACTGGAAGTCGGAGGTACCTGGAGCCGTGATGCCGCCGCCCACGTTGAAGGCGAGGATGCTGTTCCGCATGTTCGTCCCTGAATTGGCTGTCCATACCCCTCCGCCCTCGCGTGACGCATCATTGCGTGCGACAACGCAGTTGGTCAGAGTCGGGGAGGATTCCCACCAGCAACTCATCCCGCCGCCGTTGGAGGCGCTGTTGCCGGAGAGGATGCAGTTAGTCAGAGTCGGGGAGGAGTGATCGTAGCAATACACCCCGCCGCCGTGGCCGGTGGCGCTGTTTCCGGAGAGGATGCAGTTGGTCAGATTCGGAGAGGAGTAGGAGCTGCAAAACACTCCACCGCCGTTAGAGGCACTGTTGATAGAGAGAATGCAGTTGGTCAGGGTCGGGGAGGATTGATTGTAGCAACATACTCCACCGCCGTAGGTGGCATTGTTGCCGGAGATGGTGCAGTCGGTCAGCGTCGGGTTGGAGAAGTTGCAAGACACTCCACCGCCGTTGCTTCCCGCTCTGTTGCCGGAGATGGTGCATCCGATCAGAGTCGGGGAGGAACCGTGACAACACAGCCCACCGCCGTCATAGGTGGCACTGTTGCCGGAGATGGTGCAGTTGTTCAGAACAGGGGAGGAAAGCTCCCAGCAACACACTCCACTGCCGTTGGATGCACTGTTGCTGGAGATAGTGCAGTTGGTCAGCGTCGGAGAGGAGTAGGGGGCGCAAAACATTCCACCACCTTTGTCGTTGGCCCAGTTGCCGGAGAGGATGCAGTTAGTCAGAGTCGGGGAGGAGTAGGAGTCGCAATACACTCCACCGCCTTTGTCGTTGGCACTGTTGCCGGAGATGGTGCAGTCGGCCAAGGTCGGAGAGGAGCTGGCGCAATAGACCCCACCGCCGTCATAGGTAGCACCGTTGCTGGAGATAGTGCAGTCGGTTAGGGTCGGGGAGGCGGAGTCGCAATACATCCCACCGCCGTCGTGGGCACCGTTGCTGGAGATAGTGCAGTTAATCAGAGTCGGGAAGGATTGATCGCAATACACCCCACCGCCGTAGGTGGCGCTGTTGCCGGAGACGGTGCAGTTAATCAGAGTCGGGGAGAAGCTGGCACAATACATCCCACCGCCGTAGTCCGCGCTGTTGCCGGAAATGGTGCAATTCGCCACGGTTAATAGGTTGGTGGGATCCGTTAGGTGTAACCCTCCGCCGCGTTCGGCTTTACCGTTGCGGATGGTGAAGCCGTCTATCCGGTACGCATGACTGGCGCTGCCCGGCGAGGTCACCACACTGCCCCGCTGATTGCCGTCCAGCACCGTCTCATACGGGTCGGGAACAGGACGGGGGAAAGCGGGACGCTCCGATAAACTACTTTCATCCCCGCGAAAACCGCCGTAGAGCGAGACGCCGTCCCTCAGCGTGATGCGCTCCACGTAGACCCCATACCGCACCCATACCTGGTCGCCCGGTATAGCAGCTTGCAGTCCGCCTCTGACGGTGCGCTTCGCCTGCGCCCACGAGAGACCACTGTTCAGGTCGTTACCGTTGGGAGAGACGTAGATAACTTTCGCCATCGCGGAGGACGCCATCGCCAGCAAAAGAAGTCCCAACAGCAACATTGTTACCCCAGATTGGCTAAACCGTCTCATTCAGTTGACCTCCTTTCTTTGTGGTTGTCTTCCACCAGGTGGAGGGTGAGGCTCCGTCCAAGCCGTAACCGCAACCTGCAGGTTGCGCTGTCCATTCGGTCGCGGCGGGGCACGACCATCCAATGCAAAGAGGTGGAGGAACTCTCAAAACGCTCCATCTATCATATATGCAAGATTCGTGCCATTCAGCACGATTTTGGGGTTGTTGCGGGCAAAATTCCGGGAAATTTTGCGGATGCCCCACATCCACGGCGCGGGGGCGAAGAAGCCGTTACCCCATCCTCTTCGTGAAGCGCACACTCGCCATGGTGAACAGAACCAACCCAATCGCCAACAGCGCCGTGGCATCACCCCACAGCACTTCCAGCCCAACCCCTTTCAGGAAGATACCGCGAACGATGTTCAGGAAGTAGCGCAAAGGGATGAGGTAGGTCAGCCACTGGATGACGCGGGGCATGTTTTCGATGGGGAACATAAAGCCCGACAGCAAGATGGACGGCAGCATGATGAAAAAAGCGGTCATCATCGCCTGTTGTTGCGTGCGGGATACGGTGGAGATAAACAGCCCCAGCCCCAGCGTGGTCAGTAAGAAGACGACCGCCAGCATGCACAGGAGCAGCAGGCTTCCTCTCAGCGGCACGCGGAACCAGAGCGTGGCTACCAGCAGAATCAGCACCATATCCACGAACCCGATGAGAACAAAGGGGAGTGTCTTACCCACCATCAGCTCCGTCGCGCGAATGGGTGTCACGATAATCTGCTCCAGTGTGCCGATTTCACGCTCCCGCACAATCGCCATGGAGGTCAACACCATCGTCACTATCAGCAGGATGGTACACAGCACCCCCGGCACCATGTAGTTCACGCTTTTGAGTTCGGGATTGAACCACACGCGCGTGCGTTCCTCGACAAGGGGCAAGCGCGTGAGCCTCGCCTTGAGCCTTTGCAACCGCTCGCCCATTACCTCCTCCGAATACCGTTTCAGCACGCCGGAAGCATAGCCAAGCACCATTCCCGCCGTGGTAGAGTCTGTGCCGTCCACGATAATCTGCAGCGGTGCGCTCTCGCCACGCGCCAGGCTCTTTGCAAAACCGCGTGGGATGTGTATGCCCGCCTGCACTTTACCGCTGTCCATGAGGGGCGCAAGATCCTGAGGGCGTTCCATTACCGCTATCACCTCAAAATAGCCTGTATTGCTGAAGCGGACAACCAGTTCCCTGCTCTGCCGGCTTCTATCGGCGTCGATGACAGCGGTGGGAATATGCTTGATGTCGGTGGTCACCGCGTAGCCGAAGATGAGCAGCTGGATAATGGGCGCGACGATAACCAGCCTCAGCATCCTCGGGTCGCGTCGCAGCTGGATGAACTCCTTGCGTATCAGGTGCCGAATCCTTCGCCACGACATGCCTTCACCTCATAACCTCTTCTGGAATCGGCGCGCGCTCAGCACGATTGCCACCAGACCGAAGACAATCAGCGACAGCGCAGGCTTCCAGAGCACCTCGGGTCCCACTCCCTTGAGAAAAATTCCGCGCAGAATCACGATGAAATAGCGTGCGGGGATCAGGTAGGTCAGATACTGCAGAGCCGGCGGCATCGCGCTGATGGGAAACATGAAGCCGGAAAGCAACACCGAGGGAAGCATCGTGCCCAGCATCGCGGCGATAAACGCCACCAGCTGCGTCCGTGCGAGCACCGAAATCAGCAAGCCGATACCCATCGACGCAAACAGAAAGACCGCCGAATGCACCAGTAACAGCACCACACTGCCCTTTAACGGCACACCGAACAACAGCCTTCCCGATACCAGCACCAGCAGTACGTCCACGTACGCGATGATAACGTACGGCACGATTTTGCCTATCATCAGCTCGTGCGGCATCACCGGAGAGACCACCAGCTGCTCAATCGTTCCGCGTTCGCGCTCCCGCACGATGGTCAGGGAGGTCAGTAGTGCCGAAATCTGCATCAGGATGACCGCAATCAGCCCCGGCACGATGAAGTGAGTGCTTTTCATTTCCGGGTTGTACCATACGCGAGGCTGGAAATCGATGGGCACCGCCAGCCGTTCTGCAGGCAATCCCGCGCGGGTAGCATATCGGCGCACGTAGTCGATAGAGACCGTCTGGATAAACCCCGACACATAGCTCTGGGCGATGGTTGCGGTCGTGGAATCGGAACCGTCGATCAACGCCTGCACCTGCGGCGTCTTGCCGGATGCCACATCGCGCCCGAAACCTCGTGGTATCACGAACACCAGTTTCGCTCCGCCGTACGCAAACAGTGCGTCTATCTGCCCCGGACGCTCAAGGTACTGCACAACGTCGAAGTACTCGTTGTGCTGGAGGGAACGGATGAACTCGCGCGAAGCGGAGGTCTTGTCCTCATCCAGTATTGCTGTGCGCAGGTGCCGCACATCCAGATTGATGGCATAACCGTAAAGTATCAACATCAGCACAGGCAGCACAATCACCACCGCCAGCGTGCGTGCATCGCGGAAGATGTGAATAAGCTCTTTGCGCATCACCGCGCGGATTCGCGTCCACATGGCTACGCGCTTACCTCCCCCAGCTCTCTGTCGGTCTGCTCCACCAGCGAAACAAACACATCTTCCAGAGAGGGCACGACCGGTTCCAGATAGCTCACGCGAAAACCTCTCTCCTCCAGCTGTTTCCGCACATACCCGACATCCGCATCCGCAGGCAGTACCACGTGTAACCGCCTGCCGAACACCGCCGCGTCGGTCACCGCGGGGTCGGACAGCAGGCTCTCCAGCGCGGGCATCTGCGGTTCCACCTCCACTTCCAGCAGCACGCCCGACGAGTAGCGCGTCTTCAGCTCGGCGGGCGTGCCCATCGCCACGATTCTGCCCCGGTAGATAAGGCAGATTCGGTCGCAGTGCTCCGCCTCGTCCATGTAGTGCGTGGTGACAAACACAGTAACGCCTTCTCCCGCCAGCGTGTAAATCAGCTCCCAGAACTGTCGTCGGGAGATAGGGTCTACTCCTGAGGTGGGTTCATCCAGAAAAAGTATCTCCGGTTCGTGCACGATGGCGCAGCCTAAAGCCAGCCTTTGTTTCCATCCCATTGACAGCTCGCCGGTCAGGCTGTGCTCGCGCCCCTCCAGTCCAGCCATCTGCAGCACCCACCGCTTTCGCTCCGCCAGCCGCTCCGCGGGCACTCCGTAAACGCCCGCATAGAACTCGATGTTCTCCAGAACGGTCAGGTCCTCGTACAGCGAGAACTTCTGGGACATGTAGCCGATGCGCTCTTTAATCTTTTCGGACTGTGTGCGAATGTCCAGTCCGGCGACGCTTCCTGTGCCGGAGGTTGGCGTGATGATACCGCATAGCATTCGGATAGTGGTGGACTTACCCGCGCCGTTGGGTCCTAAAAAGCCGAAAATCTCGCCGCGCATCACCGCGAAGCTGATACCGTCCACCGCCGTAAAGCTGCCGAAGCGTTTGGTCAGCCCCTGTACTTCAACCGTCCATTCGTTCATCGCCTCTCCTGCCGCTGCCTCTCGATAATGGACACAAACACATCCTCCAGCCCGGGCACAATCTGCCGGATGTGTTCCACGTGGATACCGGCTTGCGCCAGAGTATCTTGCAAGGAAGCAAAACCGGTCTGCTCGTCCTCCAGCCAGACATGAAGCCGTTCCCCAAACACCTGTACGCCCTTCACTTCGGGCAGTTGCGCCAGAATCTCCCGAGCCTGTCGCTGCGGATGGCAGATAACCTCCCAGAGATTTCCTCTCATTCTCCCACGCAGGTTGTCGGGGCTATCGCACTCGATGATGCGCCCGTTGTGCATGAAGGCGATTCGGTTGCATCGCTCGGCTTCGTCCATATAGGGTGTGCTGACCACCAGCGTCATCCCCTTGCTCACCAGCGTGTACAGTATCCTCCAGAAATCGCGGCGCGACACGGGGTCTACGCCTGTTGTCGGCTCGTCCAGAAAGAGGATTTCGGGTGTGTGAATCAGTGTGCACGCCAGCGCGAGCTTCTGTTTCATCCCGCCTGACAGGTTTTGCGCAAGCCGCCTTGTGAACGGAGTCAGACGGCTGAACTCCAGCAGTTCCCGCTGGCGGGCGATGCGCTCCTCTTTGGGCACCTGATGGATGTCGGCAAAAAAGTCCAGATTCTCCTGCACCGTCAGGTCACCGTAGAGGCTGAACCTCTGCGACATGTAGCCAATATGCCGTTTCACCTCCTCGGGGTGGGTGCGCACGTTAAACCCGGCAACGAAGGCTTCTCCGGCGTCGGCTTCGATAGCGCCCACCAGCATACGGAACGTGGTGGTCTTGCCCGCGCCGTCGGGACCGACAACACCGAACACCTCGCCCGGGTGTATCTGCAAATCCACCGAGTCCACCGCGACGATGTGCCCGAAAGTCTTCCGAAGCGCTCGCGCTTCCACCGCCCATCCGTTCATGGTGACGCCTCAGAGAGGAAGATGGTGGCATCTGCAGGCATTCCGGGCTTGAGTTTTCCACGTGGGTTCGCCAGCGTGATTTTCACCCCGAACACCAGCTTTACCCGCTCCTCCTTCGTTTGCACGTTCTTTGGGGTGAATTCGGGTTTGTCTGCGATTTCGGTGACCTTGCCCTCGAATCGCCTGTTCGGGTAAGCATCCACCACCACCTCTGCCCTGTCGCCCAGCTTGACGCGCATGTTCGGTTCCGGCACGTACACCCTTAGCCAGACGGTATCCAGATTGGCAATGCGCACAATGGGCATGCCCGGTGTAACCAGCTCGCCCTGCTCGGCGATTTTCAGGATTACCCTGCCCGACACGGGAGCCTTGATGGTCAGATATTCGGTCATCGCTCTCGCTGCTTCCAGTGCGCCGCGCGCCTGCTCCACCTGCGCCCTGGCTGCTTGAATGGTCTCTGTGCGCGCGCCAGCCAACAGCAGGTCCAGGCGTGCCCGCGCGGCGGCAACCCCCTCCAGCGCGGTGCGGTACTGGGTACGGGCTAACTCGAGTTGCTGTTTGGTGGGGAGGCGATCGGTGTACAGCTCCTTGACAACCTGCAGACTGCGTTTTGCCCCCTCCATCTGCGCGCGTGCCTGCGCCTCCGCCGCACGAGCTTGTTCGCGCTCCTCCGTTCGCGCACTGGCAAGCAGTTCCGCGAGCTTCGCCTCCGCCGCGGCGAGCGCTGCCTGTGCGCTGTCGCGTCGGGCAATGGCGGCATCCAGCTGCTGTTTGGAGAGGGCGCCGGTAGCGTACAGGCTCTCCGCGCGTTCGGCGTCCTGTCGGGCGTTCAGCGCCTGCGCTTTTGCCTGTTCTACCGCCGCGCGTGCCTGTTCTATCTGTTCGGGGCGCGCCCCTGCCTCTACCAGTTCCAGCTTCGCCTTCGCCTGTTTGTAGGCGTTTTCGGCGGCTTCGTAGGCAGTTTGCGCGCTGACCAGTTGCGCCCTCAGCTCTGTCGCCTTATCATACATCTCCTGAACCGTTTCCAGAGCCCGGCGTGCTCCTTCCGCTGCTGCCTGAGCCTGCGCGAGATTCGCTTGCGCCTGTCGTATCTCTTCTTCGCGCGCTCCACGCAGCAACTCTGCCAGTCGCGCCTGCGCCGCCTCGTACGCCCCCTGCGCCTGTGCAACCTGCGCCTGAATCTCCTTGCCGTCCAGCAGAGCGAGTACCTGCCCCGCCTGCACCGTATCGCCCTCATCTACCAGCAGTTTGAGAACTCTGCCCGAAACCTTCGCGCTCACGTCTACCTCGGTGGCTTCGATTGTTCCGCTGGCGAAGATAGCGTTTTGAGGCTCGGCAGCACGCAACCCCCATAAACGCCATGATAAAGCCCCTGCTACCAGAACGATTATCACCAGCACTACAGCGCGTATCCGTTTGTGTTCCCTCACCTTGCGATACCTCCAAGCAGAAGGTCGGTAAACCACTGCGCGTATTCTTCAGAGGTGTAGGAACCCAGCACGCTTGCTTTGACCGTCGGGTCGCATGCCAGCAGGTGGTCGTACACGATGGTGAACCAGAACGTTCCCACCAGCGCACGGGTAGCGATGTCTACAGGCACTTCCCGAAAAGCACCTGCCTCTACTCTTCTCGCGATGTAGTCCTTAGTCAGCGATGCCAGTGGCTGAATGACCTCCTGAAGCAGCTGCCGTGCCAGTTCCGCATCGTGCATCGCTTCCGAGAGAAGCGTCTTCAGTAAGGGGGCATATTCCCTGCCAAACTCTATTCTCTCTGTAAAGAGCGCATGCAGGATGCTTTCGTCGCTTTGCCCTTCGGTGCCAGCGAACTGGCTTTCGACAGCGGGTATGCTCGCCTGTTGAATGAGCGCGAGCAGGATGTGGCGTTTGGAGGGGAAGTACACGTAGATGGTTCCTTCCGCGACGCCCGCCTCTTGGGCAATCATGCGTGTCGTAGTCATGTTGTAACC
>BEHS01000144.1 GCA_002898895.1 bacterium HR16
CGCTCACGAGGCATCCAGAGCCCGGAGTAGCAGCTCTCATAATCTATCCATCCCGTGTGCAGGTTCCGCCCGGTTAAAACGGGCACGTGTCCCTCGCGCATCTCGGTCACCACTGCCGGATGGCGGCGCACTTCAGGGCTACGGGCCGCGAAGCGGATGTCGAACGCCTCCCCAAGCGGTGTGCCCTCCCTCTCAAAGCGTAGCCACTCGTCTGTCTCGAACCGAATCATCTCACCGCGATATTCCGGCTTGACCACGCACAGACTCTCCGTACCGTCGTACAGCAGTAGTCCTCGCTTGCCCTTTTCCAGCATCAACACCACTGCACTCACGTTGCGTTTCGGGAAAACCTTGCCCAGATAGTGAACCTGTAGTCTGCCCGCTTGAGCCAGATGGGAGCGCAACAGACGGAAGTCGTCCAGCACCAGCCAGCTGGCTGGAATCACGAAGACCAGTTTACCATCGGGAGCCAGCAGGTCCACCGCCCTCTCGATGAACGCCCCGTAGATATTGAACTTCCCGTACCAGGCGCGTGACCGCCGGCGGTAGAGCGCTTTGCGCTCTTTCAAGACATGGATCGGGTAATGAGAGGCGTCGCCGATAATGCCGTACGGCGGGTTGCCGAGGATGAGGTCGAACCTTGCGGACGGCTCCCAGAGAAGAAAGTCCGCCTCCATGAAGGTAGCCTGCGGCACGTTGGCGCGAGCGCGATTCAGGCGTTCCGGGTCTATCTCCACGCCGATCAGTTCGTGTTTGTGACCGTAGCGCCGGGCGAAGGCGGCGAGGAAAGGGGCGTCGGCACAGGCTGGCTCCAGCACACGGCATTTGCCCGAAGGGGGTTCAGCCAGATGCACCATAAACTCCACCAGTTCGCGGGGTGTGTACACGACCCCCAGCGCACGTTCATTGACGTCCGCGGGTGACCGCTCAAGGCGTTGCTCCGTACCGGATGGCGGCTTCACAGGCGCAGGTATACACCTCCGTGTGGGTGTTGTTTAACACTGGTTTCGGATAGGGCATTGCGTTTGTTACATATTCCTTCGCTGCCCAGGGTTCCTCTACAGATAATCTACAAACCTTGAGAGGAGCTTGCTCCGTATATCTCCAATTCTACATGCACAGGAGGATTTCCACTGTGCCGCAGCAGACAGCGACCATATTCCTCGCCACGGTGAGCGGCAACTACCGCGAGGGCTTCCATCGGCTCGCGCGGGAGTATGAACGCGCCCATGCCGGTGTACAGGTGAGGGTTCAGGTGATGCCCGTCAACGGCTACGAGACGTGGCTGCGCACCCAGATTCCCGGCGCGGGCGACCGCGCGCCCGACCTGTTCAACGCCAACTACGCCTGGGGCATGTATGAGAAGGGCTTGCTGGTGAACCTTGCGCCCTACCTGAACCGACGCAACCCCTACACGGGCAAGGCGTGGATCGAGAACCTGAACCCGCAGTTCATCGAGAAGTTCAAAACTGCGGGGGGCGTCTCGTTCATCCCTGTGGACTTCGTGGAGATTGGCTTCTACTACAACGCCAGTCTGTTTCGCCGGCTGAGCTTGCAGCCTCCGCGCACGTGGGAGGGGATGCTGGCGCTGGCAGAGCGCATTCGCGCCGCCGGTTATTTGCCCTTCGCCGTGCCGGGCAACGCCGACTCCTACTGGTCGGGCACAGTGGGCTGGATAGTGCGTTTCTTCACCGACGCCTACACGCGCCAGTGGGTGCCGCTGGTGATGTCACGCCCGGGCGACTGGGATTACGACCCCACCCGCAACGCCAATTTCCGCCTGAACCTGAACGACCCCTACAACGATTCGCTGGTCATTATCAACGGAGAGCGGCTGCTGGATGCGGTGCGCAGACGCATCATCCGCTTCGATGACGGACGCTTCGCCGAGCTGTACGCGCATATCAAGGCGTTCTCACGCTACTGGCAACGGGGGTTTCACGGCGCGAACTCGGTGACCGCATACAACCTGTTCCTGACGCAACGTGCGGCGATTCTACTGGAGGGTTCGTGGCTCATCGGCGACCTGATGCAGGACATGGCGGACCTGCCTCCCAGGGCGCGCTTCGAGTGGGGCGTGTTCGCCGTGCCGCCGCTCACCACTTCGCGCTTCAAGGTACCCCCGTTTCGGGGCGTGGGCGGACCGGGGCTGGTGCTGGGTGTGGTGAAGAAGAACCCGCAGCAGACCGCGCGCGTCATCGACTTTCTGATGTTCCTGACCAGTCCGCAGGGTGCGCAGATTCTGGTGGACGAGGCAGTGCGTCACCGTCGCACGCTCAGCGGTCCGATGCTTATCCCCGGCGTCAAGATGCCTCCCGAGCTACAGCGGTATTACCGCCCATTCGAGGGCAGAGGTTTCGAGAAGCTCTCCTTTCGCGGGCTGATGGACGAGCAGGAGTCGGTGTGGCAGTGGACGGTGTGGGCGCAGAGATACATGGAAGGGCGCGTTTCACTACAGGAGTTTTTGCGCCGGTATCAACGTCTGATGGAAGAGGCGGTGCCTCGTGTGATCGCCATGCAGAAGCTGGATATGAATCCCCGCACAAAGGACGTACCCTCATGAGCCGACGACGCACTTCCATCGTGATTGTCGCGCTGATGCTGGCTCCGACGCTGGTGCTGCTGGCGCTGTTCAACTACTATCCGGCGGTGCTGGGCTTGTCTCGCGCCTTCACGCGGTGGGAGACGGGTGAAGCCCCGCAGTGGATTGGCGTGGGCAACTTCGTGGCGATGTGGCATGATGAGTTCCTGCGCCTTAGCCTGCGCAACCTGTTCATCCTGCTGATAGCCAACGTGTTGAAGACGCTCACTATGCCCTTGCTGGTGGCGGAACTGCTGATGAGTCTGCGCTCGCCGCGCTGGCAGTACATATTGCGTACCGCTTTCATCCTGCCGATGGTGGTGCCCGGCATGGTGACCATGTTGCTGTGGAGCTTCATCTATGACGGCAGTGTGGGCTTGCTCAATCAGCTGCTGGAAGCGGTGGGTATGGGCGCACTGGCTCGTTCGTGGCTGGGCGAGTCGGGCACCGCGCTGTGGGCGATTATCGGAATCGGCTTCCCATGGGCGGGTGGACTGGCTCTGCTCATCTACCTCGCAGGGCTGAACCAGATTTCTGGAGACGTGTGGGATTCGTGTCAGGTGGACGGAGTGAGCGGACTTCGGCGCGTGTGGTATGTGGACCTGCCGTTGCTGTTGCCGCAGGTGCGTCTGCTGGTGATACTCACGCTTATCGGCACTCTGCAAGACTTCGGGAGCATCCTGATTCTGACGGGAGGCGGTCCCGGGCTGGCGACGCACGTGCCCGCACTGCACATGTACTTTCAGGCGTTTCGCTTTGGGCATTTAGGCTACGCCGCCGCCATCGGTTTGACGTTGTTCGTGGCGATATTCGTGCTGTCGCTGTTGAATCTGCTACTGGGCAGGAGGTTGGAGAGGCTGATATGAGACCATCGCGTAATGCTCGCAGTACACATGTGCCCCTCGCCTTGCAGGAAAGGGGATGGAGGAGGGGTTCAAAACGCCGCCCTCGCCCGTTAGAGGTGCTCTCCTGGATGGCACTGCTCATCCTGTTAGCACTGTCGCTCCTGCCTTTTGTGATGATGCTGTTGCTCTCGCTGAAGACCAACGCCGACATCTTCACCCGCTTCTGGGGACTGCCTCAGCCTGCGCGATGGGATTTCTACCGCGACGCCGCCGTTGCATTGAAGGGCTACCTGCTCAACACGTTGATTGTCACCGCAGTGGTGGTACCGGGCGTGTTGCTGTTCAGTTCCTTATCGGGCTATGCGCTGGCGCGACTCAGCTTTCGGGGGCGCGATGGAGTGTTCGCGCTGATACTGGCTCTGCTGGTGGTGCCGGGCATCCTCACGCTGATTCCCACCTACGCGCTGGTGCAGAGCATGGGGCTGTTGAATACTCGCTGGGCGTTGATTCTGCCTTATCTGGCGGGCGGGCAGGTGCTGGGCGTAGTGCTGTGTCGGACCTTCTTCGCCAGCCTGCCCGACGAGCTGTTCGAAGCGATGCGGCTGGACGGCGCGGGGGACGTGCAGATATATCGCCATCTTGCCCTGCCTCTCTCCCTGCCCACGCTGGCGACCATCGCCATCATGACCACGCTGGGCATCTACAATGACTACATCTGGCCCCTCGTCACCATCAGCGATAGCAGCCTGCAGACCTTTACCGTCGGGGTGACGCGCTTCGCGGGCGAGTTCAATCTGGACTACGGTCCCACGCTGGCAGGGTACGTGATAGGTAGCCTGCCGCTGATTGCGCTGTTCGCGATAGGGATGCGCGCCTTCGTGCAGGGCGTCACCAGCGGCGCGTTGAAGGCTTGAGGTTCACTCGTCCCCTACCAGCCCGAAGTTGCGCACGAGGATGCCGAAGTCGAACAGACTGATCTCGCCGTCCCCATCGAAGTCGGTGGCTGGGTCGTAACCCGGGTCGCCGTACAGTGTGCCGAACGCCGCCACCAGCTTGCCGAAGTCGAACAGGCTGACCTCGTTATCGCCGTCGGCGTCGCCACCCAGTAGCGATACGTTCAGCGTACCGCTCGCGGGCACGTTCACACTGCGTAGCACCCGCCGCAGAGAGCGGTCCGCCTTGAACGCCAGGTCCCACCTGCCCACCGGCAGAGCAACCTGCACACTCCCTGACGTGTCTGGCGACACCTGCTGTACCTCCAGCGGCTGAAGGTCGTTCGGTTGACGTATCTCTATCTGCAGGCTCACCAGTGAGTAGTCGCCGGTAAAGTCAGTGAGCGTAACGGCGCAAGCGGTGTTTGAGCGGGGCATCGCGGGTGGAATGCCTGCGCCTACCGTCACGTCGTCGAAGTAGAAATCGGTGGCGTTACTGGCGAGACCGCGAATGCGTACGGTGGTTGCGCCGTAAGCGGGGTTGCGCGGCTCGATTTTGGTTGCGCCGTCCAGAATGAACAGCACCTCGTTCGGTTTCCACAGCCATATTGCTGCGTGGTGCCAGCCTGCTGAGCGTGTTGTGCCGCTAAAGTTCGCCCACGTGGCCGCACCACCCCCCTGACTGGCGAACGAATCGGACGGATAGTACGCCGGATCCGAAATATCCCCGCGCACCTGATAGGCGTTCCGGTTCGCCTTGGGATCGAAGCTGGCTGCCCCCAGCGAGAAGGATTCCACCTGTCCGGTGGTCACACCCGCGCCCACATCCAGCAAGCCGTTCGTGTAGTATAACAGCTCCACCCAGGCGTTCGCCTGTTTTCCCGCCGAACCGGTGTCGTAAAACCACCAGTCCACGTATGCCCCCGTGCCCAGTGGCGCGGAGAGGTTGAGGAAGTTAGCACGATGTGCGCCCGCCTTCAGCCACAGGCTCTGCTGACCGCTATGTGCCTTCGCGTCGGACGGCTGGGGCAGGTAGGGGTCTCCCGTGTAGGCAGGATGTGTGTACGGGTTGACGATGTTAATCAGCTGCAGGTTGGGTGGAGCAATCTGCCCATGCCACACGCCGAGCGTGAGCCATATCGGGTCGAACGGGTCGCTCGGATTGTCGTACTGTTCGAACTGCTGTTGTCCCCGGTAGCTTTCAAAGTCGTCCGAAAAGACCACCTGAGCAGCTGCATAGCTCGTGGCAAATAGAGCCAGTATCAAGAGTATACCAAGCACACGCATGGCCACGTCTCCTTTCATCGTGCTTAACGGGCGGAGCCTCGCCCTCCGGGAGGGGTTACCCTGATTGCCTCATGCAAGGCACAAAGAATCCTATCACGCGATAGAGATGTTGTCAAACTGGTATCTTTGCGAGTTTTCGGGTATCTTACTAGAAAATGGCTACGTCGACGCAGATATGGAACAACCGGTACAGCAGAGATGGAGTAGAGAGGGGTCACGATGAAGATACGAGCAGTGTTTGTGGTGATTATCTGGTGGCTGTGCTGTGAAGCGGTCGGGGCGAGCAGTGTGCAATTGATTGCCACCACCGTGCAAAATATCCCCGTGAAAATCATCCGCGTGGACATGAACGACGAGAACGTGAAGGTAACCGGTATGCTGGCGAAGCAACGACGCGGACGCACCGAGCCGTTGCAAAGCATGGTAGCGCGCGCCCGTCCCACCGCGGCGGTCACCGGCACCTTCTTTGGCACGCGCAGCTACTTGCCCGTCGGCGACATCGTGATAGAGGGGAAGATGGTGCATTTCGGAGGCATCGGCACCGCGCTGTGCGTGACGCCCGACAACCGGGTGGAGTTTGTGGACGTGAAACGCAATCGTCGCGAGGACTGGAGCGCATACGACTTCGTGATTCGCTCTGGACCGCGTCTGGTCACCGCAGGCAAAATCGGAGTAGACCCTCGTGCGGAGGGTTTCCGCGACAGACACCTGCTGCGTCCGGCGTGGCGGCTGGCGGTGGGGCTGACCCGCGACAACTACCTGCTGTTCGTGGGCACGCGCAAACCCATCACGCTCAGTCAGATGGCGATAGTCATGCACCGACTGGGCTGTGTGGATGCCATCAATCTGGATGCTGGTTCCTCGACGGGGATGTATTATCGCGGCAGGATACTGATGCGCCCCCTGCGCCGGTTGACCAATCTGGTGCTGATATACGAACAGCGCGAATACTACGAGCGGCACAAGTACTCCATCCTGCCGGTGCGTATCCGGCGGTCTTCCCACCATTGAAATGGTGGACTATGGTGGTGGGCAAACCTGTCTTCACAGGCTGTCAACCCGCGCAGGCGGATTTTGCTCTCCTCACAGCCCGTGATTTCAATCGTGGGCTTCAGCTCGCCTGCTCAAGATTGATAGAATACCAGGCGCAAGCTGGCTCACAACAGGACTTCACGCCCGCCGTGGCGAAACATCCCATAACCGAGCGGTGACGGATATTAAGGTCACCCCGATGGTCATGCGAGGGCAATCGGTATGGTAGAAGCGGCAGTGGCGGCACCTCCTGTGCTGCAGATGCGGGGCATCAGCAAGCAGTATCCGGGCGTGCAGGCACTGGACGACGTGGATTTCGAAGTGCGTGCGGGCGAGGTGATGGCGCTGGTGGGCGAAAACGGCGCGGGCAAGTCCACCCTGATGAAAATCCTCGCCGGAGCGGAGACGCGCGACAAAGGCGAAATCCTGCTGGACGGCAAGCCGGTGCACATTACCAACCCGCACGAGGCGATGGACCTCGGCATCCGCATCATCTATCAGGAGTTCAACCTAGTGCCCTATCTCAGCGCGGCGGAGAACATCTTTCTGGGGCGCGAGCCGCGCGCCAGAGTGCCCGGCTTCGTGGATTTCCGCACCATGTACGGACGCGCCCAACAGCTGATAGACGAACTGGGCGTGCAGATAGACGTGCGCACCCCTGTGCAGTACCTCTCGGTGGCACAGCAGCAGATGGTGGAAATCGCCAAAGCCATCTCGCAGAACGCGCGAGTGCTGGCAATGGACGAACCCTCCGCTACTCTCACCGAGCATGAGCTGCAGAACCTCTTCCGGCTCATCCGTCGGCTGAAGGAGCAGGGGGTTGGCATCATCTACATCTCGCATCGACTGGAGGAAATCTTCGAGATTGCCGACCGGGTTACCGTGCTGCGCGACGGCAAGCTGGTGGGCGTGCGGCGGGTAGCGGAAACCAGCCGCGATGAGCTGATCCGCATGATGGTGGGGCGCGAAATCACCGAACAGTTCCCCACCCGCCAGACTCAGCGCGGAGAGGTCGCTCTGGAAGTACGCGGTTTGAACCGTAAGGGTGTGCTACACAACATCTCTCTGAAGGTACATAAGGGCGAAATCGTCGGGCTGGCGGGGCTGGTCGGTGCGGGGCGAACTGAGCTGGCGCGTGCCATCTTCGGCGCAGACCCCATCGACAGCGGCGAGATACTGCTGGAGGGCAAACCGGTGCGCATCCGTTCCCCGCAGGACGCCATTCGGCTGGGTATCGGCTTAATGACCGAGGACCGCAAATCGCTGGGGCTTATCCTCAGCATGACCGTGCGCGAGAACAACACGCTGGCGAACCTGAAAGCGTTAACGCGACTGGGCTTCGTGCAGCTGCGTCGGGAACGGCAGGTTGCCGAGCAATATGTGCGTGATCTGATGATACGAACCCCCTCCATCGAGCAGGCGGTGAAGAACCTCTCCGGCGGCAATCAGCAAAAGGTGGTGCTGGCAAAGTGGCTGTTCACCCGTTCGAAGGTGCTGATATTCGACGAGCCGACGCGCGGTATCGACGTGGGCGCAAAGGCTGAAATCTACCAGCTGATGAACCGCCTCGCCGAGCAGGGTGTAGCGATACTGATGATTTCCAGCGAACTGCCCGAGGTGCTGGGCATGAGCGACCGCATTCTGGTGATGCATCAGGGACGCATCGCGGGCGAACTCTCGCGCGAGGAGGCCTCGCAAGAGCGCATTATGCACCTCGCCACAGGCGGCGGCTGATCCGATGAGCCAACAGCAATCTGACTTCGCATACCTACGACGAAGCGCTGGCTGAGGCGGTATATCAGCGCATCGCGAGCAGGCATATTCGCCTGCTGGAGGAAGCGGAACGTCGCCTGCGGGGCATTCACTGGGAAGTGTGAACGTGCGATGCAAATTCGCGAACGCGACCTGAAGATACTTCAGGCGATTTTCTCCCGTTTCGCGTCGGTGCGCCGGGTGTTGCTTTTCGGTTCGCGCGCAACAGGCACTGCTCGACGTGCTTCAGACATCGACCTCGCGGTAGTTGCTCCCGAAATGTCCCCATCGGAATGGACGGAGCTGGCGGAGCAGGTGGAAGAATCGTCCATCATTTACCGCATCGACCTCGTGCGTCTGGACACGCTTCCCGAAGGCACATTGAAAGAGTACATCCTGCGGGAAGGCATCCCTATTTATCAGGCGGGGGAGAGCTAGCGAACCTCCCTGTATCCCTGCGCCACCAGAGCGTCCAGCTCACGTCGGGCGGAATCCAGCGTGGTGAACGCTCCTACCTGCAGATAGCGTTTCTCGCCTTCGCGTACCGGGAACGGCGATTTGCCCAGTGATTTCAGGCGTGCGGTTTCGCGCTCCAGCGCGGCAGGATCGGTGAACGGCCCCACGCGCACCTTGTAGCGCAGTGCGGAAGGGCTGGTGGATGTTCCCTGCGCTCGCACGTGGTCGATACCGAAATAGCCCCGGTACGGCGTCTGCCCGCACAGCAGCTTGACCCGCAATCGTGCCACGTCACGTGCTACGGAGCCTGCGTTCCATGTAATCGCCGCCCACCTGCCGGGGGTAAGTAGCACCCCCTCGCCCGGCATCGCCTGCATGCCGCCGGTGGAGTCCTCCACCTCTATCTTCACTCGCAGGTCGGGCGGGGCGGTTCCGGGCACCAGCACATCCAGCGAGATGATGCCACCGAACCGTGACCAGTCACGTGTTTCCGGCAAACAGGAGATGGCTGCGTGCTCGCCCGGAGCCAGCTGCACCCCGTCGACCTTCAGCCAGTACGCTGCCTGACTCGCGCCGCCGCGCGCTCGCTCCAGTTTTAAACCCGCTTTCTCCGCCTGCCATGAGCCCGGCGTCAGCTCGAAGTCATTCAGCACGAAGTTGGTGGCGACAACAGGCGTAGAGGCGGGAGCTTCCCCAACATCAACAATCCGCACGCCGAAATGTTCCTCTGCTGGCGACAGTGCTCGCCATGCAAGAACGGCTGCAACTGCCACGATCAGAATGAATGCGCCGATCCACCACAGTGGACGCATTGAACGGGAGGATGATGCAATCTGGCTCATGCGTGCTCTCTCCTTATCGTGATACGGGGAAGGGGATGGTGTGATTAACCTCGCTTCGGGCGGCACAACCGCCGTGCCGTAGTAGGCAGAGGTCAGCTCCCCTACCATCGCTATTGCGGATGACGGTCGCTCCTCGCGCTTTTTCGCCAGAGCTCGGCGAAGGGCGGCTTCCGCAGGGCGGGGCAGTTCGGGCGCGGGGTCCGGTTCATCAAACACGATGCGGTGCATGACTGCAGTGACCGCATGAGCGTCAAACGGCTTGCGTCC
>BEHS01000145.1 GCA_002898895.1 bacterium HR16
GCCCACCTGCGTTTGCCTCAAGCCGTCATTGCCGCGCTCACCCGCCCCGTGTAAAAAGAGGATCACGGGATACTTCTTCGAGGGAGTGTAGTCGCGTGGCACATAGACCACGTAGGGCATGGTGAGGTTGTTCCTGCTATACGTCCTGTTCAGGAAACCGGTCTCTATCGGCTTATCTGCCTGTGTGGTTACAGCAGCCAGTAAAAACATCGTCAGCCACATGGTTCCCTCCTGTTGCCGTTTTTATGGAGATTCGCGCTCGTTCGTGGAGTAGCCTGCAAAACATCGGCGATCCCATTTTACGGCAGGAGTCGCCACAGCAAGGGCAGAAATCATGCAGGGGAAAAATCCTCACAGAGGAAGGACACATGGCAAAGCTGAGAATGCTCATCACTGCCACCGCCGAACAGGTGAAGGAACCGTTTCTGTGGCGGTTGGGTAAGGATTATAACGTGGTGGTCAACGTCAAGCGGGCGAACTTTACCGAAGACGGAGGCTACGCCTACGTGGAGCTGGAAGGCTCCGTTGAGGAGATTCAACGAGCGACGGCGTGGCTGCAAACGACCGGCATGATTATAGAGCCGGAGGACAGGTCGCTGTTTCCCGAACAGAAGCCCGGTTAGCGATGGCGAATGCACCTTACATTGTGGGCGTAGACATCGGCGGCACGAAGGTTGCCTGTGTGCTCGCCGAGGCAGGGGGGCGTATTCTCGCTCGGCAGTGGCAACCTACCCGGTCGGTGGAGGGCTGGCAGGCGGTCGTGCAGCAGCTCTTTGAGATGACCGAACAGGTGCTCGAAGGAGTATCCTCTTCGCAGGTGCGCGGGATCGGCATCTCGTGTGGGGGACCGCTGGACAGCCAGAAGGGTATTGTTTATTCACCGCCCAACCTGCCGGGCTGGGATGCTGTGCCCATCAAGCAGCTCTTTGAGGAACGATTCGGGTTGCCCACACGCCTCGAGAACGACGCCAACGCCACCGCCTTAGCCGAGCACCGCTTCGGGGCGGGGCGAGGCACGCGCAATATGGTGTTCATGACGTGGGGCACAGGTATCGGTGGCGGGCTGATACTGGATGGCAGGCTCTATCGCGGCACCAACGACCTCGCCGGTGAGATAGGACATACTACCGTGCTGCTGGACGGTCCGCTCTGCGGTTGCGGCAAACGCGGATGTCTGGAAGCTCTGGCTTCGGGACCATCTATTGCGCGTCGCGCGAGGGAGCTGGCGAGCGAATCGCCGGAAAGCCTCGTGTGGCAGAGAGTCTCGCCCGAAGAGGTCACCGCCCAGCACGTGGTGGAAGCGGCGGAAGCAGGCGACACCTTCGCGCGGTTCGTGCTGGCGGAGGCGGCTACTTACATGGGTATCGGCATCGGGAACGTGGCACAGATACTGAACCCGGAGCGGGTGGTGCTGGGTACCATCGCGGTCAAGGCGGGCGACCTGGTGCTGGAACCGTTGCGCCGTGCGCTGGCGGTGCACGCCTGGGGTCGGGTGCGCGAGGTGCTGCAGGTAGTGCCCGCCGAGCTGGGCGACCGGGCGCAGGACCTGGCGGCGATTTGCCTGTGGATAGAAGACTGAACGTGAGAGCGCATGGGGACTGGTGTCCTCCGCAGCCTTCAAAGCTGTCTGCGGGGTGGGTTGCCCCCGTCCCGGGTGGGTTCGATTCCCACGCGCTCTCGCCACCACGGAGGCAGGAGAAAAAATGGTACCGGAAAGTTCCTCAAACCGCCTGACATGGGCGACCATCGTGTTCGCCTTCATCGGCTCGGTAATAATGTACGGCGTGCTGGCTTACATGCTGCAGCAAAGCGACGAGCGGACGGCATCGCCTGGGCTGGAAGCGATGCGTTTGCCGGTAACCCTGCTGGGTATCGCCTGCCTGGTGGCTTCGGTGCTATGGGCGCAGTTGCGGCTCGTTGTACATGGGGAATACGCCTCCACCACAGGAGATATTCCTGCCCCCAGGCAGTTCATCACACACACGGTCATCGCTCTGGCCTTCGCCGAAGCGTGTGCGGTGTTCGGACTACTGCTCTTTTTTCTGGGCGCGTCGTGGACGGATTTTTTGCTGTTTGCCATCCCCAGCATTGGGGTCATGGTGCTGTTCGTATTTCCCAGGGGTATCGTTTACTGGAGAGTTTGGGAGAGCCGTCAGGAGGAGTAGTTGCTGGACATCGATCGGGTTGAGGCGGCAATTGAGCGCGCCTCACAGCGTCCAGAACTGGGCGAAACAGAGTTACTGCTCTGGCTTCGGCGTGAATTTCCCCCGGCAGTAGCCTCGCAAGCGGTATGGCAGATTCGCCTGCGCCAGCGCGCCAGGCACAAGTTCTCTCGTGCGGAACAGATGTGGTTCACGCCCGAAGGGTTGGAGCAAAGCTCCTCCGAAGTGCTGGCTTCCTATCATGCCTCGCGTTTTCCTCGGGATGTATTGGCAGTGGATGCCGGCTGTGGAATCGGCGGTGACCTGATTGCGCTGGCGGGGCGCGGAGAGACCGTCGGTGTGGAGCGTGACGCGCTGAGCGTTCGCTTTGCCAGGCGCAATGTGGAGGTATATGGAGTAGAGCGGAACTGTTATCTAATTCACGCCGACCTGTTGCGCTTGCGGCTGGAAGAGGCTTCTTTTCTGTTCCTGGACCCGGCGCGGCGGGTGGAAGGGAGGCGGTGGGCGTCACCCGAGCAATGGCAACCTGATTGGAGCACAGCATGTCATCTGGCAGCCCGCGTGCGCGGTGCGCTGGTGAAGACAACACCGGTGCTTGCGCCATCACTTATCCCACAGGACGGCGAGCGCGAGTATATCTCGGTAGACGGAGAGTGCCGCGAACTGCTACTGGCTTTCGGAGAGTGCAAACAGGGCATCCTGCTCAGCGCACTGGTGCTGCCCGAGGGAGCAAGGCTGGTTGCTACCGGTGTTCCTGCGCCATCTGTGCACTCGCCGATGGAATGGGTGTATGACCCCGACGCGGCGGTTGTGGCGGCGCATCTTCTTCCCGAACTGGCGCAGATTCTGGACGGTTACCTGCTACACCCCCAAATTGCCTATCTGACGGCGAAGCACCGCGTGAATACCCCTTTTGCCCGCGTTTATCGGCGGATTGAACATTTCCCCTTCTCGCGCAAGCGTCTGTTTGAGCGGTTGCGCGCCTTGCGGGCAGGCTCTCTCACCCTCAAGAAACGCGGGGTGGACATCTCGCCCGAGCAGCTGGTGCGCCAGTGGAAGCCTGCCGGCGACCGTGCCATAACCGTGTTACTCTACCGAACCGGTTCGTCGGTAATTGCCATCCTTGCGGAAAATACGTGATTTGTTAATTGTCAACAACTGCCAATTGCACGAATGAAGTTGTCTTTTTATACAAGTTAGTGTCGTAATACTTGAATTTCAAGACAGAATGTGATATAATAGAAGAAATCCTCACTCTGGAGGGATGCCAGGATGCACACATGTATTGCTGAAACATTGCTACACCTGCAGCTGGGCGAGCCGGTTACCTTTAAAAACCTCAGCATGTTTCCTCTGCTGAACGGCGTAACGGGTTCCCCTGATTACCTCACGCTGGAGGATGCGTTGCAGGCGAATCTGGTGACGGTTAGCGAGGTACACGAAGGCGGCGTTGTGAACGACCTGAAAGTTACCAATCGCGCCCCGCAAGCGGTGCTCATCGTAGACGGCGAGGAGTTGATTGGGGCGAAGCAGAACCGCGTGGTGAACCTCACTATCCTTGTACCCGCTGAGCAAACGGTGGTCATTCCGGTAACCTGTGTGGAACAGGGGCGCTGGCATCATGTTTCCCGCCATTTCCGCACCTCTCGTCAGGCGATGCCCTCCACCATGCGGGCGCGGAAAGCGGAGCAGGTGTACTATCGCAGGATGACCACAGGGGAAGCTTATGCTGACCAGTATGCGCTCTGGGATGAAATCGCTGTGCGCCAGATGGAGATGGATGTGCATTCGCCAACCGCCTCGATGGCGGACATCTACGACCGCTTCGACGTGACCCTTCGCGACTACGAGCGAGCGTTCGAGCCGTTGAGCGGTCAGGTGGGCGCGCTGTTCGCCATCAACGGGCGCATCGTCAGCATGGACGTGTTCGACTACGTCAGCACATTCGCTCGTTTCTTTCCGAAGCTGCTGCGCGGTTGCGCTCTGGACGCTATCAGTTATTTCCAGCCTCAGTTCACGCCACTGACCATGAACGCTGTAAAGGACTTCCTCCACCGTGTGGCTCATGCGGACGCGCAGGCGTTTCCGGCGGTAGGCGAGGGCGAGGACGTACGGTCTCGGGCGGCGGGAGTTATTGGAGCCGCGCTTGTTGCTCGCAACCGAATGGTACACCTTTGCGCTTTTACGTCGCCCGATGCGCCGAACGAGCGCGAGGACAATCCATTTGACCTGTTCACCGCGCTGAGCCGTCCGTCTGCCCGCTGGCGCAGACACAGGTGGTAGGTTTCTATCGCGGCGTGGAGGGCGTGGATCTGTCCGAGCCGTTCGGCTTGCGGTCGCGACGGAGCGCGACCCTCCAATGGGGCAGCTGTTTGTCTGGAGGGATGCGCTCTATCGCATCCGGGATGTGATGGTCGCGACGGAGCGCGACCCTCCAATTCAAACACGTGGAGGGCGAGGCTCCTGCCGAGCCGTACGAGGTACCCCCCACCTGACCTCCCCCGTGGACGGGAGAATGCCCCCACCTGACCTCCCCCGTGGACGGGGGAGGAACTACTCCATCCCCGCTCGCGGGGATGGCTGGGGGCTAAACCGGCTTACCGGCAGGTTCGCCCTCCAGAGTGGCGAGGCGAAGATGCACACTCTACTTGCTTTCGGCAGCTTCTTTTAGATACGATAATTACCAGGAACGATTTTATGCGAACGAGGTGTGAAGATGAAGGTCACAATGGGCATTCGCGAACTGGAGATGGGTGGCAAGTATCTGGGCGAACTACGTGATGCGAACGCACTGATGGGCAGCGTGGACGCTCTGCGAGCGCGCATGGAAGAGGACGGCTATCTGCTTATCCGGCGTTTCCACGACCCACAGAGAGTACAAGCGGCGCGACGTGTAGTGCTGGAGAACCTCGCAGCCAACGGACAGATTGACACGCGCTACCCTCTGGACGAGGCGGTGATTGCAGAGGGCGCGCGCGGCGCATTCCTGGGCGGCGCAAAGACGGTGACGCACACCCCCGAGTTTCTGGCGGTAGTGGAGTCTCCCGAGGTGATACAGTTCTTCACCGAGTTTCTCGGTGCTCCGGCTATCACCTTCAACTACAAGTGGCTGCGGGCGGTGGGCACGGGCGATTTCACCGGCGCGCACTACGACATTGTATACATGGGCAGGGGCACCACCAACCTGTACACGATGTGGACGCCACTGGGCGACGTGCCTCTGGAGAAGGGACCGCTGGCGGTGCTGGAAGGCTCACATCGATTGGAACGGCTGAGAGAGACTTACGGCAAAGTGGACGTAGACCGCGATAAGATAGAGGGATGGTTTTCCAAGGACCCTGTAGAGCTGGTGGATAAATTCGGTGGACGATGGCTGACTACTGAGTTCGAGGCGGGTGACGCCATTATCTTCGGCATGTTTACCATGCACGGCTCGCTGAACAACGTGACGAACACCTACCGTCTCAGCTGCGATACCCGCTACCAGCGTGCAGATGAACCTGCCGACGAGCGGTGGATCGGCGAGAACCCCAAAGGACATGAGGCGCTGGGTAAGGAGCAACTGCAGTCTATCGAAGAGGCGCGTAAGCGATGGGGGTTGTAGGTAAGCTGGTGTGAGGTAGAGCAAGGCAGGACAATTTCTCCCTGTAACGAACTTCGTGCTGGGAAGTTATTTGTCTCTCGCGGAAAGGCAAGAGGTCTGTCTATTCTTGTCATGCTGAACGCAGTGAAGCATCTCTGAGATTCTTCGCTTCGCTCAGAATGACACCTGTTTACTGTCATACTAAGTGACAGCGAAGTATCTCGTCTTTCTCTTGTCATGCTGAACGCAGTGAGGCATCTCTGAGATTCTTCGCTTCGCTCAGAATGACACCTGTTTACTGTCATGCTGAGCGTTAGCGAAGCATCTCAGCCTTTTGCCACACTGAGATTCTTCGCTTCGCTCAGAATGGCAAGATATAGACTAAAAATAAAGATAATTAAACACAAAATGACAGAAGATCAGACTTGCCCTTCCGTATCTGAAGAACCCGTGTTTAACGAACTGAGGGGGTAGCAATGTGTAAAGAGATTGTTGTTCGTTATACCGACCTTGCCGCTTGCGCCAGAGCGGAAGCGCCGCTATGCATCGAGATGCCTCCCGATGGGTCGCTTCAACGCGCGGCGGAGGCAGGACGCCTGCAGCTGGTGGACAGGCGTTCGGGACAGACGCTGGAGGCGCAATGGCTGGACGGCTTCGTGTGGGCAATCACGCCACCGTCGGGGCTGTCGGGAAGGTTGACTCTGCGGGTTTCATCCGCGCCGACAGAGGTGCGTTTGCGTGCTCGCCGTGACCGTACAACCCGGCAGATACTGATTGAAGAAGACGGGCGTCCGGTATTGCAATACAACTACTGGACGATAGACCGCCCTGACCGCCATGCGCAGGTCTCTCCTGAGAACCGTATCTACTCGCGCCCGCGCAGTAACTATATCCACCCGCTCACCGGTTTGGCAGGTGAGGTGATGACCGAAGATTGGCCTCTGGACCACCCGCATCACCGAGGCATCTACTGGGCGTGGCCCGAGGTGGACTATCGTGGCGAACGAGGCGACCTGCA
The DNA here is from genome assembly GCA_002898895.1 of bacterium HR16. Taxonomy (GTDB): domain Bacteria; phylum Armatimonadota; class HRBIN16; order HRBIN16; family HRBIN16; genus HRBIN16. Next base: position 6,764 of record BEHS01000145.1, read on the forward strand.
CGCCCTGCAGCGCGTGTTTGCCTATCCCACAGGCAGATATCGTGTAACCGATGGAGCAGTGTTCGCGCAGATCGAGGCGGAAAGCGTATGGCGGTGGGATAATGGGGAACCCATCGTGCTGGAGTGGGCGCGCATTCGTGCTTACCGTCGTACAGGGGCGGGACGATGCATTGACCTTGCCTTCTTCATTACCGCTCTGAAAGAGCCGGTGTTGCTGGCGCGTCGGGGCACGAACCTGTACGGCGGGTTGAACATGCGCCTGTCCGCGATTCGGAACCAGAAATTTGTTTTTCACACCGAAGGCAAGCAGGCGTGGGCGGGAGCGTTCGGTATCTTCCCCGGTGGGCAGAGTGCCGGTGGCTTACTCATCTTCCCGCATCCGCAAAATCCGCACCATCCGCCGGAATGGGTACAGTATCCCGAACTCCACTGGATGCAACCCACGTTCCCCGCTTCAGGCGTGCGGTACGAACTGCAGCCCGGTAGACCGCTGGCACTGCGCTATCGGCTGTGGATTCGGCAGGGTAGTGAGCCGTCGCCCGACCTCTGGCAGGCTCAGTGGCAGGCGTATACCATGATGGAAAGAGGTGCTGAGATATGAAGAGGGTCTCTCGTCGGCAGTTCATACAGGCAGGAGTTGGCGCAGCGATAGCCTTCCCGATGGTGGTTCCGGCGTCGGCGCTGGGGCGTGGCGGCAGAGCTGCGCCCAGCGAGCGCATTGCGGTCGGGCTCATCGGCGCGGGAGGGATGGGCAGGGCAAACCTGCACAACTGCGCACAGTATCCCGATGTGGTGGTCACTGCGGTGTGCGATGTGTGGAAGCTGCGACTGGACGCTGCGCTGGAGCCATTTAAGACAACCGCGAAGGGCTATCACGATTATCGGGAGCTGCTGGAACGTCCCGAGGTAGACGCGGTAATCATCGCTACGCCACCGCACTGGCACGCCCTGCAGGCGATTCATGCGGCGCAGAAGAGCAAGCATATCTACCTGCAGAAGCCGATGACGCTTTACCCTGACGAGAGCCTTGCGGTGCGTAACGCGGTGCGCAGGCACGGCGTGATCACCCAGATTGGCACGCAGATTCACGCCGGCGACAACTTCCGCCGCGTGGTAGAATGGGTGCGCTCCGGCAAATTGGGACATATCAGCGTGGTGCGCACTTTCAACGTGATGAATCAGGGCCCGCAAGGCATCGGTCATGCGCCCAAGGAACCGCCACCCGCCGATCTGGACTGGGAGATGTGGCTTGGACCTGCTCCTAAGCGCGAGTTCAACCGCTTGCTCGTTGCCGATGCCTACCACCATAGCTCTTTCTGGGACTACTCCGGCGGCTGGACAATGGGCATGGGGCCGCATATCATTGACTTGCCGGTGTGGGCGCTCGACTTGGGCGTGCCCCTCGTCACCCACTGTACAGGCGGACGGTTTGTGCTTCGCGACGACGGCGATGTGCCCGACACGCAGGAGGTGCTGTGGCAGTACCCGAACGTGACGATGACGTGGATGATGAACCTGTGTAACAGCTTCGGCTTCGACTTCGGGCGTGGACAACCTGCCCGACGGCTGGGCGTCTATTTCCACGGCGTCAACGGTACGCTCTTCGCAGACTACGGCAGGCACGAGGTGGTGCCTGAAGGAGAGTTGCTGAAAGACCCCACACCGCCTCCGCAAAGCATCCCGTCTTCACCCGGGCACGAGCGAGAGTGGCTGGATTGCATCAAGGCGGGCAAGCAGCCCAGCTGCAGTGTGGAGTATCATTATCGGATTGATCTGGCTCTTACTCTGGCGAACGTGGCATATAAGGTGGGACGAGCCATACGCTTCAACCCGCGCACCGAACGGATAGAGGGTGACCGCGAGGCACAGCGTCTGGCGCGACCAACATACCGTGCGCCGTGGCGATTCCCGGAGGAGTATTTGAAATAAAGGGTGATGCTGCGGACAATACCACAGCAGCCCGCCAGTCGGCGGGCTGCTGAAGACGGAGGCTTGCGCAGGCGGGGACTAGCCAGCGCGGCGGCGCCGCACCGAATAACCCAACAGACCAGCGATACCTGTGCCAAGAGCCAACAGTCCGCCCGGCTCGGGCACCGGTATCAGGCTTAATGTGAGCAGATAGTTAAAGCTTTGTGTATGCGTTCCGTTGAAAGGAATGCCGTCATCGCCGAGGAAAGGCGAGCCCACATCGGGGTATCCGCTTACCGCTACACGCCATCCTCCGTTGGACGGTACGAGCCCAGCAAGTACGTTCGGAGCGAACAGGTCGTAAGCCACAAGGTTCGCGCCGGGGTCAAACATACCCAACACGCTGGAATTGCCCTGTGGACCGGGCACCAGCACCAGCTGCGCAACGAAAAAGTCGCCTGCCAGCAGAGGTACCTCGAAATAGTCCACATCTCCCGGAGATACAGACCCGCTAATAGCCACCGAGCCTGTCGGGATGAATAGCGAGCGAGCTATCAGCTGAGCGGTACCGAAGGTGTTATTTGGCTCGATCTCGGGTATAGGACTGCCCGCTAACACCGGCAGAGCCGCTGCGATAAATGCCACCGCAGTTGCCGCAACCGCCTTGATTTTAAGCATACTCCTGCCTCCTTTCATATCATACCCACTCTAATATAATGCAAGATTCGTACCAAAACAGGGGGATATGCCCTCTTTTTTTGAAAAAGCCGTTAATAATACTGGATTTGTAAGAAATCATCATTCTCCTCCAGCCGGTTGCAAAGCTTCGGGCGCAGGCTGGTACCGACGTGACACCGTCAGAGCCTCTTTGACCAGCCACAGCGCCAGCAACAGAATCACTCCTGCGATACCCAGCAGCAACCAGTTACCCTGATTCCAGAAGCCGAACATGCTCCATACCAGAGCGGTCACCGTCACCACCAGCATGAACACCATCGGCACGGCGGTGTAGACGGTAGCTCGTCCCAGCGCGCGCAGATACAGAGACACCACCAGCAACGATAGTCCAGCCAGCAGCTGATTGGAGGTACCGAAAA
>BEHS01000146.1 GCA_002898895.1 bacterium HR16
GGATGTGGTGCGCACATTCCTCAGCGCTCCAACCGACCAGCTGCTCGGTAAAGTCCGGGAAAATCACCCGCCGTGCGCCCAGCTGCTCACATTGTTTGAGTGCGTTATCCAGTGCCCTTGTCAAAAGCTCCGGTGTAGCGATTAACTGCTCGTTCAACACATTAGCATGTACGATGTTCCGTACGTGCAACATGCCCCCGCCGGTGCTTATCGCCTCGCCCGGGGGAAGGGGAGCGTAGCGACGGGCTTCATCCTCTACCATATCGCCCGCCTCGTCACGGATACGCTTGCTTACCCGCGCGCCCATCCACAGCAGGCGGTTGGAGAGCAGTATTAGCGCGTCCGCCCGCAGGTTGCGCAGATAGCGCACATGGTAGAGTTCCACCGTGCATGCTCCAATCCGCTTGCGCAGAACGGGCTTTGGCGATACACCAAACAGCATCTGCCACCTCCTTATAGCCAGTCTGAGAGACGCTCGAAAACCGCTTCGGTCGTGTAGGCATCGACGCGCCGCCAGCGAGTATCGCTGCGCGCTTGGCGTTCGGCATCCTCCATGCGTTTATAGTGAAGGCGCACGGTCACCGGACTATCTACGCGGAAGGGACGCATTTCGGGCAGCCGTGCCACCGCCCGCGTTACCGCCTCATATATCTCCCCCTCCACCCGTTTAGGGTGTTTGCTCAGTGCGGCGTTCCAGCCGAAGCCCTGCTTGGTCACCACCGTCTCCACCCAGGGCAAGAAACGCTTCGCCTCGGCAACGCATTTGTCGTCACTGCTGACGAAGATGACCGGCACCCCCATTTCGCCCGCAATGGCGGCGTCTATCTCCACCTCGCCCATCTGCACGCCGTTCACTTCTATCCACTGGTAAGCTCTGGAACTGTAAGAGTGCGCCAGTACCGCATCGGGGGTGTTATCCATCGCGTGGTAGCCGATGAACAGCACGCCGTCAAAGCGTTCGTCCACTCCCGGGTAACGACGCCCGAAACCTGCCCCCAGTGCGATTTCCACCCGCTCGCCCAGCTGCTCATAATCCAGGTTCACGCCACCCCCGTGACTGTCGGAAACGATAACCCGCTCTGCGCCCGCATCGAACAGCGCACGCACCGCCGCGTTTGTCTCGCGCACCGCCTGCTGGCAAGCAAAAGCATAGTTGCGCGAATCGGTGAGCGTGCCGCCGGGCGCACCGACCACACAGGCTAAACCCTCACAATCTACCGACACAAAAAATCGCATCGCTCGCCCTCTTTTAGTCTGTCAGCGTTTAGATGCAGGCAGAGCGGTTCCGCACGCCTGTCATTCTGAGCGGAGCGAAGAATCTCATAGATGCTTCACTGCGTTCAGCATGACAGAAAGACGAGATGCTTCGCCGATGCTCAGCATGACACACAGGCAACCACACTGTGCCTTTGCCGGAACATGCTTTATCTCAAGATTGGGATGTAGCAGAGTGAAAATCCCTCCACTGCTCGAATCTATTGTTTGCCGGACCGGCAGAAACCTGCCGTAACAGAGCCGACCGACCGCATTTAGTTGACATTTCTCTTCAATCCGGTATACAATAGTATACGTTATGCGTTACCTGCAGGTTCAGGAGATACGTTGCAAACATCTGTTGCACCGGACAGGCGCGTCCTTTGCGGAGTTTACGCTGAACCCGTATATCGGATGCGGATTCGGGTGCTCCTATTGCTACGTACCCGTGCTGCGGGCAAAGCGCGGTCAAGAGGGAGTGGATACCTGGGGCAGCTGGGTGCAGGTGAAGGTCAACGCGCCCGATGTGGTGCGACGTGAGATGCTGGACGTGCCGCGCGACGCACACATCCTCATTGGAAGCGCCACCGACGCCTGGCAACCGATTGAGAAACGCTACCGGGTATCGCGCGGGGTGCTGTACGAGCTGAGCTTCTATCCCAACAAGGTGACCATTCTCACCCGCTCGCCTCTTCTCATCCGCGATATTGACCTGCTGAAGCGGTTCGAGCGCGTCTCGGTGCATATCTCTCTGCCGACGGTGGATGAACGAGTGCGCCGTGTCTTCGAGCCACACGCGCCCGCGGTGGCAGGACGGCTGGAGTTAACACGCCGTTTGCTGAGCGCAAGGCTCCGCGTTACGTGGGCATGGTGTCCCTTCCTGCCGGGTGTGGAGAACACCCCAGAGCAAATCAGGCGTTATGTGCAGACCGCGGCACAGGTGGGCGTGCGCGAAATCTGGGTGGGCAGAATCAATTACTGGAGCTTTCTGGAGGGGCGGTACAAAGCGCTGTTGCGCAAGTACCGGGGAGAAGCAGGGTGGACACCACGCCTGCTGATGCGCGAGCAAACCGAGCAGATGGTAAAGGAAGAGTGTGAAAAGGCAGGCATTGTGTGCCGAGTCCGATACTATACCGGCTCGGCAGGAACCTCGCCCTTCACGCACCCTTTTGGAGGGTCGCGCTCCGTCGCGACCGAAAAGGAACGGCTCGGACGGAGCCTCGCCCTCCAGAAAGACGTCACTTAGAAGCTCTCAGCAGGAACAGCCAGCATGGTATCGGTCACCAGCAGACCGGTCTCCGCCACGGCGCGCAGGAAACGGTTGGCGGTTGCCTGGTCCGGCGCGGACCACACAGCAACCAGGTCGTACTGTCCGTAGGTAATCACCGCCGCTTTAATCTGGATGCCGTGCTGCGAGGCAAGGCTGTTCAGTTGCGACAGCCCACTGCCGAACAGATCCTTCGCCCGACCGGGCACTGCTTTCGCGAGCGTCACGAACTGCATGGCTGACACCTCCCTCGTCGGAGATTTTTGTATCACGCTTCAGGGAATGACCCTGTTAGCCTGTGCCGGTCAGTACCTTCGTCGCCTGCTTCAGACTGCGCTTCGCCAGATCGCCGATTCGGTTTTCCGCAAAGCCGAAAACCGCGCTGTATAACGTATCGTGCAGGGGTTCAATCCATTTTGTCGGCAACGCCTTTGCACCGAACGCTGCCCCCCAGATACTGCCTGCGGTCGCACCGTTGCAGTCGGTGTCCATCCCCTGCATCACCGCAATAGTGACCACTTTCTCAAAATCGGGCCAGCCCCACAACAGGGCGTTCAACACGATGGCGTCGTTGTTCACCGTGTGCACCGGATGGTATCTGCCATAGTATCGATTCAAGAGGCGTTGCAAAGCCTCCTGCCAGCTCCTGCACTCTTTTCGCCATTGCAGGCAATCGCGAATCATTTCCGCCTCGCGGCTCTGAGAAGGTATCTCGGCTGCGCCGGCGCGGATGATTTCCACTACATCCTGCGTGGCAAACGCGGCGGCAATCATCGCCGCGACGAACATCTCACCGTAGATGCCGTTTTTCACATGCGACAGCGCGGCATCTCGATAAGCAAACTCCGCTGCTTTCTCCGGGCAACCCGGAGCCACGTACCCCCAGAAGTCCGCCCGAATACGCGCGCCAATCCACTCGCGATAGGGGTTCAGGTGTATCGGAACTTCATCCAGAGGCAGCTCGTTAACCAGATTGATATACGCCTGTCGCTCGGCGGTGTAGGTCTGGTAGACGGGTAGCAGGTGCAGCCAGGCGTTGCCCACATCGCGCGTGGTAAAGCCCGCACCGTGTCTTTCAAAGAGGTACAGACCGAGAACCGTATAGTCGGTATCGTCATCGCGCTCGCCCGCATGAATGTGCCCCCTGGTACACCATGTATACGGCTGTGGCACGCCTTCGGGAGGAGTGCGCGTCTCGGCAGGCAGGTAGTCAGTCATGGGATAGGCGTCGGCTCCCTCCAGGTACCGGCGGATGCGTTCGTGGCTCCAGCCTTCCACCGGTTTACCCAGCATACATCCCGCCACTCGCCCCAGCCACGCGCCGTGTAACCGGTCCAGCAGGTCTTCTTCGCAGATAACCATTTTGAAACGGCGTACGCCCTCGTCGCGCGCCTGCCGGATACCCTGCAGGTCACTGGGTTCGTGGTAGGGGAAGTCCTCACGGACGGGCAGCGACATCAGCTCACGGTAGAGGCTCCACAGGGTATCGGCGTTCTCTGCCTCCTGCCAGCGTTCCATGAGTCCTGTGGTGTCCACACCTTCTTCACCGCGCTGGATGATTTCGTCGCGTACCAGTGCACGCAGTGTTTCAACAGATGGCATCGGGTGTTCTCCTCCGGGAACGGATATTCGTCGTTCGTATTTCGCTCACCCCGGCACATGCCCCTTCATGCGGACATCTGGGGGAACACGCTCCGTTGCGCCCTGTCCTCACATGCAGTCATAACCTTATCTTGGACTCACCCGGAGGACAGTCTGTCCGCCTCCCGCAACAGCTTCAAATCCTCTTCCGTCAGCTGCACCTTCTCCCACAGGTCGGGACGGCGTTCGCGCGTGCGCAACAGCCTCTGCAGGCGACGCCAGCGGGCGATGTTGGCATGATGACCGGACAGCAACACGTCCGGCACGCGATAGCCCCGATACTCCGCCGGACGGGTGTACTGTGGTGGGGCGAGCAGACCGTCCACGAAGCTATCCTGTTGCGGCGATTCGGGGTTGCCCAGCACACCGGGCACCAGCCTTGCCACTGCGTCGGCGATCACCAGCGCGGGCAGTTCGCCACCTGTCAGCACGTAATCGCCGATGGAGACCTCGTCGGTCGCCAGATACCGGCATACGCGCTCGTCGATGCCCTCGTAATGTCCGCACAGCAGGATGAGATGTGGCACCTGTGCAAACTCCACCGCCATCGCTTGGTTGAACAGTTTGCCCTGCGGAGTAGTAACCACGATGCGGGCAGGAACCCATCCTGTCTGCTCGCGCAGGTGCTCTACTGCCTCGAAGAAAGGCTCCGGCTTCATCACCATACCCGCCCCGCCGCCGAAAGGGGCATCGTCGGTGGTGTGATGTTTGTCATGAGTAAACCGACGCAGGTCTACCGTGTTTATCTCCAGCACCCCTGCTTGCTGTCCACGCGCCAGCATACTGCATCGCACCACCGGCTCGACCATCTCGGGGAAGATAGTGACGATATCGATGCGCATGGTGTTACTCTTCGTCGGGCAGCAAGCCGGGGATGGGGTGGATAACCACCCGGCGCGCTGCGAGGTCAATCTCGCGCACGAACTCGGAGACGGCGGGGATTAATACCTCGCCTACGCGGTAGAGGTCGTTGGCGGGGTTGAGGATAACCTCCTCAATCTGTCCCAGGTATCTACCGGTATCGGTGAACACATCCAGCCCGATGAGGTCATCGATGTAGTAGGTGTCTTCGGGCAGGGGCATACGGTCCTCGATAGGAACCTGCAGGTATCCGCCTCGCAGGCGGTCGGCGGCTTCCACTGTGGTGATTTCCATGAAGCGCACCAGATAACCACCCTTGAAGGGGCGTGATTCCGCCACATGCAGGGTGATTCGCGGCATATCAGGCAAGGAGAGCGAAAGGGTCGCTCCTCGGGCGAACCGCTCCGGGAAATCGGTCAGGGAATACACACAAACTTCTCCCTGCAGTCCGTGCGGCTTGGAGATGTATCCGACGGTACGCCAGCTGTTTCGTTCCGCTTTTCTCATGACAACCACTCCACCCTTTGCATGGGGCATGAGGAGATGCCCCATGCAAAGTATACCCACCTTTCGCCTGTTGCCGCACTACCATGTCGGCTGTAGATGTAGACGCAGGCTTAAAGCTTGCGCAGCCTGATTGCCGTGCTGAGCGTCAACGAAGCATCTCGGAGTGTGGTCACAACGAGATGCTCCACTCCGCTCAGAATGACAAGGTTACGAAATCGACCTTGTCAACATCCGAACAATCCAAGCTTGACGCCCATCTACTGCCTGTGCTACGCAATAATCTCCAGGTAGATTTTGCGCTTGTTTTTCATGGCGGCAGCTTTGGCGATGGTGCGCAGGGCGTTGGCGATACGTCCCTGCTTGCCGATGACCTTGCCCACGTCGTTGGGAGCGACGTGTACCTCGTAGGTGGTTGCCACCTCACCCGGAACCTCGTTGATACGAACCTGGTCGGGCTCGTCCACGAGTTCCTTCACCAGATACTCTACCAGTTCTTTCACCTCAGCCACTCCTTTAGCCCTCTCTGTAAATAGAGTTTTGGGTGAGTAAGTATTTTACGATTCGGCTGACGCGGTGACGCCACCTGCTGGTTGCGCTTTGCGCTGCTGCAAGGCTTCCAGCACGCCCGCACGACGCAGGATGTCCCTTGCCGTGTCGGTAGGTTGCGCTCCGTGTTCCAGCCAGTACAGCGCCTTCTCCACATCCACCTGAACGGTGGCGGGATCGGTCAACGGATTGTAGTAACCGATGGTTTCGATGAACCTTCCATCTCGCGGCGCGGTGCTGGGCGCCACCACGAGACGATAGAACGGGCGTTTTTTCGCCCCCATGCGCTTGAGTCGGATCCTTACCGCCAAATCACCTCCCCTCCTTTCCGTGTGTTTTTATCCGAAGAAAGGCAGGCGTATTTTGCGCTTGCCTTTGCCTCCTCCGGACTGCAAGGCGTTTAGCTCTCGGATCATGTGGCGCATCTCTTCGAACTGTGACAGCAGCTCGTTCACTTCGTGCACCGTGGTACCGCTACCCCGCGCGATACGCCGTTTTCGACTGGCGTTGATGATATGCGGGTTTGCGCGCTCCTCCGGCGTCATCGAAAGGATGATGGCTTCCACACGCTTTAACTCTTTCGGGTCTATCTGCACATCCTTCAACTGTGCGCCCAGGCCGGGTATCATCTTCAGCAACTGGTCCAGTGGCCCCATCTGCTGCATCTGGCGCATCTGCGTCAGGAAATCGTTCAGGTCAAACTGGTTCTGGCGCAGTTTGCGCTGCAGTTCCTCTACCTGTTTCTGGTCAAAGGTCTGCTGCGCCTTTTCAATAAGCGTTAACACATCGCCCATGCCCAGGATGCGCCCCGCCATACGGTCGGGGTGGAATACATCCAGCGCATCGGGCTTCTCGCCCACGCCAACGAACTTGATGGGCTTGCCCACAACGGCACGGATGGAAATCGCTGCGCCACCGCGCGTGTCGCCGTCCAGCTTGGTCAGGATAAAGCCATCCACTTCCAGATGGCGGTGAAACTCTTCCGCCACGCGCACCGCATCCTGACCGGTCATGGCATCCAGCACCAGCAGAATCTCGTTGGGCTGGGTGGCTTCCTTGACGCGGCGCACCTCCTCCATCATTTCGCTGTCAATGTGCAGCCTTCCGGCGGTATCCAGAATCACCACGTCATTGCCCTGCTGGACGGCGTGCTGCAACGCCTCATGGGCAATGCGCACCGCATCTTTGCTGTTGTCGATGGCAAAAACCGGTATCTGCAGGTTCTGTCCCAGTACCTTCAGTTGCTGCACCGCCGCCGGACGGTGCACATCCGCTGCCACCAGCAACGGTTGCCGTCCCTGTTTGCGCAGCCAGAGCGCAAGCTTGGCAGCGGTGGTGGTCTTACCAGAGCCCTGCAAACCGCACAACAGGATAACGGTCGGCGGTTTGGGCGCGAAGTGAATGCCTTCCGCCCCATCACCGAGCAGGCTGACCAGTTCCTCGTGCACGATTTTAATCACCTGCTGGGTGGCGGTAAGGCTTTCGAGCACCTCCTGCCCGACAGCACGCTCGCGTACGCGCGCAATAAAGTCCTTTACTACCTTGAAGTGCACATCCGCTTCCAGCAGAGCGATGCGCACTTCGCGCAGGGCTTCGTTCACATCCTGCTCGGTGACTTTGCCCTGGTTGCTCAGTCGCCGAAAAACCTTCTGCAGTTTTTCCGTCAGGCTTTCAAACAATGTTTGTTTCCGTCGATTACAAATCCGCTATAGTATACACCCGCGTGCAAAACTTGTCAAACTAGAGGAATAGGTTCCGAAAAGAGCGCAGGGAGCGGTTTCTTCTTGTTTCCCCTGCCCTACGGGAGTAAGTGACCGCGTTGCCTTCTCCGCACATGGCGGGGCGGATGAGAAACCGCTCCCTTTACCAGCCAGCGTCAGGCATTGTCGCCGTTATCGCTGCTTTCTTCTTGCCCTTCAGAGCTGCGTGCGCGCCGCTTGAACGGGCGACGCAGTACAATCTGCTTATAGTCCAGCCCTGCAGCTTGCAGAGCCTTATCCCACGATTCGAAACGGCGTCGTGCCGCTGTGATAAGCGGGATGTCCACCTCTTCCACGTTCTTGGCGTTCAGCGGTACGCCCTGCTCGTACAGCTCGCGTACCCGCTTGATGATAGTCTCTTCATCCCACTGGTGGTAGCGACGCACCTCCTGGTAGTCGATGCCAGCGGCTTCAATCGCCTTGCGCCACGAGCCAAAATGCTTGGGTTTGGTCGCTGCCGCAGCTAACTGTGGGTCTAGATTGGTGCTGACATTGCGCCACGAAAGGTCTTCCCCCTGCTCGTACAGCTCACGGATGCGCTCGATGATGCGCTGGCGGTTCCAGCTGCGATATTTGCGCACCTTGTCGTAGTCGATACCTGCTGCCTTCACCGCCTCGCGCCAGCTGCCGTAGTAACGCATTGCCGCTCGCATCAACGGCAGGTGGTGAATCACCACGTTGGAGTAGGAAAGGTCCACTCCCTCCTCAGCCAGTTGCCGAATGTCCTCGGCGATGCTCTCTTTAGTCCATCGCTTGGATGTCATCAATGGTTCTACCCCCGTAATGTTTTTTTAGAAATTAACGGATGCCTCTCCGGAACCGAAAAAGAAGCGACGTTCCTGAAGGAAACGCCGCCTCATGACGACCAGCCTGCTCGTTCGTTTGCACGAACTCGCGGTGCTCGTTGCGCTTTTCACCCATTACAATACAACATCTTGCACCATTTTGCAAGAGGGGAAAAGGCGATTTCCAGAGAAAATGTGAACTGTTCCATCCTGCTTCATCATCCAGTGACCCAGAGGAGCGTTGCCGATGGCTGTCAGATGGATCGTCCTGTATTTACTTGCTGGTTGCGTGATGGTTCCTGTTGCAGCACAGACCACATCATCGCATGTCTCCGGGCAATGGCTAGTGGAAAACGCTTTCATTCGCTTGATACTGCATCCTGATGCCGGCACGTTCTCGGTTTTAGACAAGCGATGCGGATACCTCTGGAGGCAGCCGGAAGGGGTAAAGATACCCATCCGCAACGCGCAGGCGATACAAGGGGGAGTGCGCTTCGAGACAGACCTGCTGCTGGGCGAAGGCAAGAAAAGCACTCTGCTGGTGACCATGCATATACCCCCGAAATCTGCCGAGATTCGCATCACCGCCGAAGCGATGCAGCCCGATTCCCCCTTTCCGGGGATGCTCTTCCTCGCTCCGTTGATACTGGACACTCCTCAAGGCGCGCTGGCTGTTGCCGACTACTGCAACGGTCACCTGTACCCGCTGGACGCCAGACCTTTTCCCGCCCGCTGGCTGACGCTGGACAGGCTGGACATGCCGGTGGTAGGGCTGGTAGATATGGAAAAAGGGTTCGGCTATGCGCTGATTGTGGACACCCCTGATGACGGCGTGCTGGAATGCAAGCATTATCGCGTGGGAGAACGCGAACTCGCCGCGCCACAGGTCGGCTGGTGGGGGCAGAAGGGCGGATTTGCCTACCCGCGACGCATCGTTTACCACTTCATCGCGCAGGGTGGATATGTGGCGGTTGCCAAAGCCTACCGCGCCTACGCCAAAGAGCGGGGATTGCTGGTGACCCTGCGCGAGAAGGCAAAGCGCAACTCCAACCTGCGAAAGCTGTTC
>BEHS01000147.1 GCA_002898895.1 bacterium HR16
CGCGGGTCCGGTGAAGTTCACCGCCTGCGGTTTCTGGGGGGTGGAAACCACCGAAAGCCACGCGGTGCTGAAGGGCAAGGGGCATACCTTCTTTAGCAGCTGTCACTTCAACGGCTGGGACAGGCAGAAAACGGGCGCACCCTGCATCGATGTGCAAAGAGGTGGCGTCACCGTCATCGGCTGCGACTTCATGGACGCGGGCAAAACGCACATACGGCTGGGTTCAGGCATTGACGCCGCGCTGGTGACCGGCAACCGGTTTCGCGGGCAGGAGGGTATTATCAACGAGGCAGGCGGTAAGGCGCAGATCGGGATGAACGTCGTCACACCATAGCCCGTACCTGTCCGGTTGGGAAGGACGAGGCTCCCGTCGAGCCGTTCGGTTTGTGGTCGCGACGGAGCGCGACCTTCCAATCCCATTGCGGGGAGGGCGAGGCTCCTGCCGAGCCGTAACACTTCGCCGGAGCGGGATAAGTGTGGTAACATCATAATACAGATAGGACGTCTGCCCTGCGCCAGGCATGGGTGGTATAAGGGAGGTAGTTCTGCAATGTTAACCACACTGGAAGGAAAATGAGAGGAGATTCTTCACCATCAGGACGAGCTTGCAGGCAAGCGTGTCCGCCTCATCGTGCTACCGGAGACCGAGAAGACGCCCGAAGAGCAATTGCCCAAGAAAAGCCCGCTCGACCGCATTGGCGAATTGGTCGGCAGTGTGCAAGGAGAACCGATTCCTGCTAACCAGATAAAACAGGTAGTGGGAGAAATCATCCATTCCAAGCACTCACACCGTCTGTACGATAGAGAACCCTTCTGAGCGTTCGGAAGCTCGTCTCAGAGGCAATGACCGATGGTTTGTCAAAACTGCAGTCTTGTGATGTAACAGGTTCTCTTCTGACATTGTGTAGTCTTCCCACCATTGATGAACTTTGAAGAAATAGTTGCACCTCTCCGATGAGCACCGCCCGCTCCTCCCCCTGTGCGAGAAAGAGGATGATGGGCACGGGTTTGCGGCTAAAGCCGCACCCTTTCACACCAAACCCTGCCTTCGCAGGGTTACACAGCCAGCGCAGGCTGGCTTCGTCTGTAAGGGAACGGCTTCAGCCGTAAAGACTCCTCAATCTGGCGAAGTCGGCTCGGCAGGAGCCTCGCCCTCCCCAAGAAGGGACCTTGCCAGACCGGTAGTACTCCGTCGCACATGAGTATTCGGGTATGGGCGAATCGGTGCCGCTTGCTGTCATTCTGAGCGAAGCGAAGAAGCTCGTTCTATCGCTACACAGAGATGCTTCGCTGACGCTCAGCATGACAAAATAGACTGAAAAGCGCTGGTGCAGTCTCCCCATCATTGAAATGGCGGGCTATGGTGAGGACAAACCTGTCTTCACAAATTCTCTAATCCGCGCAGGCGGATTTTGCTCTGCTCATAGCCCATGATTTCAATCGTGAATGTCCAGCATGGTGAAGGTGCTTTGCCTGCGTCCGATAATCAAGATTGACACAGTACCAGTTTCCGAATGCTCTCAACCAATCATGCCCTTTGGAAGTTGAGCAACGCCCTTTCTCTACTCCGCCCTTACCACCTCCTCCCAGTCGTACACCCCCGCGATGCGCTGGCCGGGTTCTACAACAAGAAACTCTTCGTCCCACTCGCCGAAGACGAGCTTGCGCAGCAGGCGTCCGCTACCCTCTATCACCACAAGGTCTCTCCCTTCCTGCTGAGCGAGGGCGCGGCATCGCTCCAGATAGTTCAGATGGCGTGTTTCCGGCAGGTCGATAAACACCACACGCTTGCCCTCCGCCGCCTTCATGCTCCCGTACAACGTTTCGAAGATGTACCTGCCGTTTTCCTCACCGTATTGCGCGACGTACTCCTCTAACGTGGCATACAGTCCGGTACTGCTGCTGAGGCTGGATTCGCGCGTGTATGCCCCATCGCGCTCCATATAGCCCGCCGCGCTGAAGGGGGTACTGGGAGCGTCCGCAAAGTGTTGCCGAAACTTCTCTCGTGAACCGAGAAACAGCGTGCAACAGTCATGAGCGCGGGGGATAACCAGTCTCGTCTTGCGGGCGGTCAGGTTCAGCGTGGAGTTTCCACACAAGCCGTAGCCCAGCAAAATCGCCTCGTACCGGCGCGGCGAGGCTTCCGCTTCGTCGATGCGCGACTGGATAAGCGCACGCAAGTGGTCACTATTATCGTGCGCCCCTTTCGGGGTAAACTCTATGTCAACGGTGTGCGGACTATCGGCAACGTAACGGCACACCTCGCGGGTGAGCACCTCGCAGGCGATGAGTTTAAGCAGCATACCGTCCTCCCAAAGTACTTTGGGCAGATTCTATCTTATTCTCATCGCTCTGTCAAAGCGTGCAGGCAGAACATTAATGAAGGAATTGCAATTGTTACCGTCGAAACATTTCGCGGAGATACACTGGGTAATGGCAGGTTATCTGCGGTCAGCGATAGACGCACTCTGCCGGAGACAAGGAGGTGGCTAACCGCACATGTCCACCCGCATTCGCAAACCGGAACCGGTCACGCCGGTGGTGCTCAGCAGGCGGGTGTACGATATTGTGGGCATCGTGCTGTTTACCCTCGGAGCGGTGGTGCTGGTGAGTTTGACCACTGCCGAGAACGGCTACCTGGGGCAGTGGCTGAATGAGTTACTGCGCCGGATAGCGGGTCTGGGGGCGTACGCGGTGCCGCTTTTGCTGATGCTACTGGGCACGTTGTTTCTCATCGGCTACGAACGGTTCTCCTTCACCAACACCTCGTGGGGCGCGGTGTTGATGTTTCTGGCGTTTACCGGCTGGGCGCATGTGACGCGTGTGCCCTTCGAGCGCAACTTTGCCCCTGAGAGCCTTCGCGCCGGAGGCGGTTATATCGGCGGTGTCATGGTGTATGTGGTGCACTCCTTACTTAATCTGGCAGCAGTGTACATCGTGCTGGTTGCTCTCACCATCATCGCTCTTCTTCTCATCGTGGACCTGCCGTTCGTGGACATCGCCAGGCGCACCATCTCGGGCTGGATTAAGGGCTTCCAGCTGGCGCAGCAAGGAGCGCGTACGGTGAAGGAAAAAGGAGCGGCGATTCGCAGCGCACGCGCAGCACGCAAAGCGGGTAAGGAAGATGTGAAGCGCACGCTGGCAAGCAGTGAGAATCGCGCCGTCGCGCAGGCTTCCGCACCGGCTAAAGAAACCTCCAAACGCAGTTCGAACCTGATAGAAGCGGTGCAACAGCGGCTGAGCCGCGAGCCTTCCGCGCGGGATGAGGAACAGACCGTCGTCGCTCCGGTGAACGGTGAGATTATCGAGGAGTATGAATACCCACCGTTGTCGCTGTTGAAGGAACCCACCCCTCCGCCCAAGCGCATTCAGGCGGAGCTCTCCGAAAAAATCCGCATCCTCGAGCAGACGCTGGATGAGTTCGGCATCGGCGCGAACGTGGTGGAGATTGCGCACGGACCTACCGTCACCCGCTACGAGGTGCAGCTTGCGCCCGGCATTAAGGTGAGCAAAATCGTGAGCCTGGCGGACAACCTCGCGATGGCACTGGCGGCGATAGATGTGCGCGTGGAAGCGCCGATTCCGGGCAAGTCCGCCATCGGGGTGGAAGTGCCCAACGATAACCCGCGCATCGTGACCCTGCGTGAGGTGATCGATACCGACGAGTTCCGCAACGCGCCGTCTCTGTTGACCTTCGCCCTGGGCAAGGACGTGGGCAACGAAAACCGCTACGCCGACCTTGCCAAGATGCCGCACCTGCTCATCGGTGGAGCCACCAACTCCGGCAAAAGCATGTGCTTGAACGCGCTGATCGCCAGCATCCTGTATCGCGCCACCCCGCGCGAGGTGAAGTTCATCATGATCGACCCCAAGCGGGTGGAGATGTCGCTCTTTGACGGCATCCCGCACCTGATGTGTCCGGTAGTGAAGGATGTGAATCAGGCATCGGGCATCCTGCGGGCAGCGATTAAGGAGATGGAGCGACGCTACGACCTCTTCTCCCGCACGGGCGTGCGCAACATCGACGGCTATAACTCGCGCGTAGGTGAGGAAGAGAAACTGCCCTACGTGGTGATTGTGGTGGATGAGCTGGCAGACCTGATGATGCAAGCCGCAGCGGAGGTGGAAACATCTATCTGCCGTCTGGCGCAGCTGGCGCGCGCGACGGGCATTCATCTGGTTATCGCCACGCAACGTCCGTCCGTGGATGTTATCACGGGCACGATTAAGGCAAACATCTCTTCGCGCATTGCGTTCGCGGTCTCCTCGCAGGTAGATAGCCGTACCATTCTGGACATGGCGGGCGCGGAACGCCTCATCGGGCGCGGCGACATGCTGTTCCTGCCCATCGATGCCTCCAAGCCGACCCGTATTCAGGGCTGTTACATCAGTGAGCAGGAGGTGGAGGCTCTGGTCAAATTCCTGAAGCAGCAGGGCGTGCCGGAGTATACACTGACCCCCATCGATAGCGGATTCAGCACGCGTGACGACATCGAGGAAGAGGATGAAGACGAGCTGTTCGAGCCGGCGGTGCGACTGGTGGTGATGAACGGACACGCCTCCACCAGCCTGTTACAGCGACGGTTCAAAATCGGTTATACCCGCGCCGCCCGCCTTATCGACATGATGGAACAGCGAGGCATTGTGGGACCGCTGGACGGCGCGAAGCCCCGCGAGATACTGATCACCCGCGACGAGATGGAATCCATGTTCCAGCGGGATTAACGCCCCATGATTTGCACCACCACGCGCCGCTGGCGAGGGCGTGTGTCGAAGTCTATCAGCACCACCTGCTGCCACGTGCCCAGCGTGGCTTGCCCCTGTACTATCGGAATGGTCAGCGAGGGACCCAGCAGTGAGGCGCGTACGTGGGCGTGACCGTTGTCATCGCCCCAGCGAGCCTCGTGTGCGTAGGAGGCGTGTGCAGGTGCGATGCCCTCAAAAGTCCTCTGCAGGTCGTTCACCAGCCCCGGCTCGAACTCCATCGTGGTCAACGCGGCGGTAGAGCCTATTACGAAGAGCGCTGCGATGCCCTCCTGCACGCCGCTTTCGCGTACCGCCTGCTGCAGGTCTGCGGTGAGGTCTATCGTGTGTCCGTTGCCCCGAGTCTCTTTGCTAAGGGTGGTGTTGAAGGCTTTCAGAGTATCCACAGGCTCCTCCTCCAGCAATTGATACCTGCCATAAGCTACCACGCTCTGGAGGAGATGTCAACGTACTGTAGAATCATCGCTCCATGAGCGCGTTCATCAGGTGGATGTTTATTTTGCTGACCCCGATGGGATGGATGAACCCTGCCAAAGCCCGAGCTACGCTGGAGCTGCGCCCCTCGCTGCCGGTGGTGCTGGTGGCGGAGGAGCAGCCTACTCCCGTCGCCTTTCTGGTGCTGAATCATGAGGAGCAGACGGCTGAGGTGCAGATTATTTTCACCTGCGATGGGGGCAGGGTGGAACCGTCTTCTCTGAATGTCCGCGTGCCTGCCCAGGGATGGCATATCGTGACGACGCAGGTATCGTTATCTCCTCAGCGCGATTCGGCTCTCGTGCTGGCGCGGGTGGGCGACCACACAGCGCGGGTATCCGTGCGGCGCGGGATAGACCTGACACAGCGGGAGTGGAAACGTCTGTACACCCCGCGCGAAGCCGGTGCGGACGCCTCGCTGGCAAACCCCGATACCGACGACTCGGCGTGGGAGACCATCGGTGTGCCCAGCCTGTGGTTTGACCTGCGCCATGCATGGTGTCGGGTGCGGTTCACCGTGCCGGAAGCGTGGCGAGGGAAAAGGCTGCGCCTGTACATGGCGGCGGTGGATGATAACGACCTTACCTTCCTCAACGGAGAACAAATCGGGCGCACGAACGGCTGGAACCTGCCACGTGACTATCCCCTGCCCGATTCGCTGGTGCGCTACGGCGCGGAAAACGTGCTGACGGTGATGGTGGAGAACACCTATGCGGGTGGAGGACTGTACAAAGCGCCGCTGGCGATCCTGGTGGGCGGGGAACCTGTCGCGTCTACCGAACAGGAACCGCTCCCGTCTACGCCACGCCCCAGGCCTGCGCCTGTCGGCAACCCGCTTCCCCTGCGCCCGATGGTGGTGCGCGACGGTGTGCTGTACTACAAGGACGGCGGCGAGGTCGCTCTGTGGGGGGTGAACTATTACCCGCAGAGCTGGCATCAGTTTGCGAACATGAAGCGGTTGGGCGTGGACATGAAAGCAACCATCCGGCAGGACCTGAACCACCTGCAGCTGATGGGGGTGCAAATCATTCGCATCCATGTGTTCGACCGCGAAATCAGCGATGGGCAGGGCAACCTGATAGACAACGAGCATTTAGACCTGCTGGACTATCTGGTAGAGGAGTGCAGCCGACGGGGGATTTACCTGATGTTCACACCTGTCGCGTGGTGGGGCGGGCCCGGCGAGCGTGCCGATTCCTTCTCCGCTAACACCAGCAAACCGGGCATGATGTTTGTTCCCGAAGCCAAACGCGCCGCCGCGAACTACCTCCGGCAGTTTCTGAACCACGTCAATTGCTACACGGGACGCGCGTACAGGGATGAACCGTGCCTTGTGCTGCTGGAGGTGATGAATGAGCCGGCGTACTTCGTCTATCAAGACCTTTTCACGCGCAGTTACACCCCGCAGGGCGAACGCCCTGAGGTGATAGAGCGCGACCGTGCCACCTTCCGCAGGCTGTGGCAGGAGTGGTGCGCCGCCAGAGGGCTTACCGAATTACCCGCCTGCTTTCCGCTGTTCCGCTACGAGCTGATGCGCCAGTATATTCACGAGATGGTGGAGGCGATACGCTCTACCGGCGCGAAGCAGCCGGTGGCTATCAGCTTCTTCGGTGGAGCGGACAGGGACCTGATGCAGGCAATCGGCGACTCCGAATGTGACGCCATTACTATTCCCGCGGAGTATCCGGGCGGCTGGGAACGTGTGAACGACGGCGTGAACCTGTTGCGGGAAGCCGCGCCGATGGAGTTGCCCGCCGAGTTCGCCCGCAAGGCGCGATTAGAGTACGAGTTCGACACACCTGCTACCAACGTCAGCTGCTACCTGTATCCCGCTCTGGCGGCACGCTTCCGTAGCGGGGAGGTGCAGGTAGCCTGTCAGTTCCAGTACGATAGCCTCAGCACCGCGCGCTGGAATACCGACTGGCAGGCGCACTGGCTGAACTGGCTGTATACCCCGTCCAAAGTGGTGAGCTACATGCTGGCGGGAGAGACTTTCCGTCGTCTGCCGCGCGGAACCAGATATGAACGCCCTAACACCGAGCTGGTTCTACCCGACCTGATGGCTACCTCCTTTTCGCGCAATCAAAGTATGCTGGCGACCGAAGAAATGGTGATGTATGCGCGCGGCATCGACGAGTGGCAGCCGCTGAGACTGCCGAAGTCGCCCGGACGGATTGTGGGTACGGGCAGTTCGCCGTACGTGGAGTACACGGGCAGCGGGCTGTACATACTACAGCAGGAGGATGAACATACCCTCTCGTTGCGGGTAAACCCCGATGCGGTGCTGGTGGGCAACAGCTTACAGGGCAGTTTCGCCGCGCCGGTGGCGGAGCTGAAGGAGCAACCTCACCTGTTCCGCCTTAAAATGGAAGGATGGCAGGAGGCACAGTGTTTTCCTAAAGGCAGTAGTGCGCCCCTGCCCCGGGTGATGGACGGCTGGCTTCTGACGCCGGGTGAGTACGTGATACGACGAGGGCGCGCTAAAACACCATAACCTTATCCGCCTCCGCCGTCCAGTGCGCCAGTTCCACCATCGAGCCCGGCTGGACACCCTCTATCAGTTTAGATGCCCACAGTCCGCGCTGGTCGGTGCAGGTGATGCACGCCAGCACCTCTGCCCCGTTGGCAATGAGGTTCGCCAGCATCTGCCCGATGTTGTAACTACCCTCCGGACGGTGGTGTTCGGGTAGCGCAGCATACACCCCATCTGAGAGCAGGAAGATGCGTATGCGCGTGTCGGGAACCTCCTGCTGCAGGGCAGTGGCTAATCGCAGGGCGTTCCATGCCCGCTCCGAGCCGTAGGGTGACTCGTTGATGATAAGCAGAACGTTCATGTCTTGCTCCTCGCGTTGACTTTTGTTCTCATTGCAGCGAAAAGGGTGAAAGAGCTGAACCGGTCGGAATGACTGCCGAAAGATAGCACACGGATGAGCACAGTTGGGTAATCCGTGCCAATCCGTCCCATCCGTGTATATCCGTGCCCTTTGGGAAGAGCACACGGATGAACACAGATGCGACGGATGCACACAGATTATCCGTGACAATTCGTTTCATCCGTGTATATCCGTGTGCTCTGGCAGGTGGCGTACGTGCTACTCCTCAATAAACCGGTGATACCTGCCCAGCCAGTAGGCAAGCAGGAACGCCCCGCCGTACTCTTCCGAATGCCCGCTGCCGCCCCAGTCCATTCGGTAGGGATTGGCGTTCCACTTCAAGCCCTGTCGCTCGTCAGGAGGCAGGGGAGTGGTGGAAATCCATTCACCGAACCGGCTGCGCGACTGCGAGATGACCAGATCGCGCCGATGGCTGTTGCGTACCTCCCAGCCGCGCAGGTCCCATGGCCAGCGTTGCAGGGTCTGTACCGCCTCCTCTACATCACACGGCTTGCCTGTTGCGAGACCGTAGATGAAGTTATACAGCGGACTGCGCTCCGGGCGGATGGTGCGCCATGACCGCTCGATGCTGAGTTGAATCAGCGCACGACGCGATGGTTCCTTTTCCAGCATCACGATGGGGTAGTAGGCGAGGAACCACAGCTCGTCGTCGGAGTGGTTGATGGCTTCCGGCGGGTTAATCACGCGCCCTTCGGCGGCGTTGAGCAGGTAGTGGTATCTGGTAATCAGCTCTTCATACTTGTCCTTGAAGCGCTGGTCACCGCAGATGTGGATAGCGACCTTCAAGTGCGAGAGTATCTCCATCGCGTTCAGGGCGCGTTCCTGCCACCACCAGGGGTTGTCGTTAAGGTACTCCGGCGACCACACGCCCCAGGTGGTGCGCTGCCCATCAGGGCGAATCAGCAGCAGGTTGTCGTTCAGGATACGATTGGTGACTGCGCGACATACCTCTGCAATCTCTTTGCGCTCCTGCTCATCCGCCACCAGCTCATAGTAGATGTACCAGGCGAAGTAGTGACCATCTATCTCGTCGGAGCTGGTATCGGTCTTCCAGAGCCAGCCCTTTTGGGGCGAGGGCTTCCATCGCTCGGGGCTGAAGTCCGACAGGTTCACGTTCTGCTCGTCTTCACGGGCGATAGCGCGCGCCACAAAGCCCGGCGAGCCGGTTTTGTACACCAGCTCCAGCATCGCGCGCATACTTTTACGCGCCAGCTCACGCGCTTCGGGTTCTTTCGTTGTGGCATAGCGGAACGCCTCCGCCGCTACGGTGATGGATGTCCACAGTCCATCGTTATCGGTGGCGTTGTAGCGAAACTTGCTGGGGTCTTCGGGGTCCAGCAGCTGGCAATCGGCGGTGAACCCATAGCGGTTATGGCGGGCGGCGTTGATTTGCTCGTAGTGTGCGGCTTTATCGACCAGACGCAT
>BEHS01000148.1 GCA_002898895.1 bacterium HR16
TCGTACGCCGAAACAGTGAATGGCATCACTTTGATCCTTTGGGAACGGCGGGGGTATCTGGGTTCAACAAAGCTCCTGCCGGGTGTATATCGGCTCGGCAGGAGCCTCGCCCTCCCCGCAATGGGATTGGAGGGTCGCGCTCCGTCGCGACCAAAACCGAACGGCTCGGCAGGAGCCTCGCCCTCCACAGGGTTCCATAGCCAGCGCAGGCTGGCTTCGTCTGTAAGGGAACGGCTTTAGCCGTGAATGTTTTGCAGGGGCGCACCGCAGTGCTCCCCTGCAACATGGTAACACCGGCTATTGCGCCAGTTTCTGAATCTCCTGCTCGAAGAGCTTCTCGTGTTGTTTGCTGAAGCCAATCTGCCGCAGGGTTACCTTGTGCGCACGGTCGGTGAAGATGGTGGTTGGTAAGGCAGTGACCCTGTACAGCTCCGCGCCGGTGAGCTTCTCGTTATCCACCGTCACCGGCAGGGTGAGCTTGTACTTCTCCACAAAAGCCTTCACCGCCTGTCTGTCGGCGTCCAGCGCGACAGCCACAATGACTACGCCCTTAGAGGCATACTGCTGATGCAGCTTCTCGAGGAACTGGACCTCCCGGGTCCAGAACGGGTTGCCGATGTTGCCGAAGCTCAGCACCACCGGCTTCCCCGGATTCCTTCAGAGGTAACACAGGGTTTCGCCGGTGACCACGTTGGTCACGTCGAACGCAGGAGCAACCGCTCCTACCGGCAGGCTTGAGGCAAACACCGCCGGGTTGCTGGCGTCTGTGGCGGGAGCAGGCTCTTGCTGAGCAAGTGACATAAACGCCACACCCAGCGCAACTCCGCCGACCACCAGCGCTAGCAGCTTCGTACGCGTCATGTACATCCCTCCTTACCACGAATATTTATCCTGTCAATACATCTATGACGGCTTCCGCCACCTTATGGTTACCAAAAGGTGGCATCAGATAAATGCCCTGCGTCATCTTTTGCGCCCGCAGAGCAAACTCCCGTGCCACATCGAGACCGTACTTGCGGGCATCCGCGTCGTCGAGCTCCGCCAGTCGCTTGCGGATGGCATCGGGTATCTGCACGCCCGGCACCTCATGATGCATGAACTCCGCATGGCGCGAACTGCGCAGAGGCAACACCCCCACCAGCAGGGGCAGACCCACCTTGCCCACCGCCTCTACCGCCCTCTCCAGCACTGCGATATCGAAAATGGGCTGAGTGTACACCAGATGCGCCCCTTCCGCCGCCTTGCGCTTCAGGCGTTCATCCTCCGTATGCTGGTCATACGCCAGCGGATTATAGGCGACTGCGATAGTAAAGGCTGTTCGCACGCCGATGCTGTTGCCTGCGAGGTCTACGCCCTCGTTAAAGCGCCGCAGGATGCGCACCAGCCCGATGGAGTCGATATCGAACACCGAGGTTGCGGTTGGGTAGTCGCCGATTAGCGCGGGGTCACCGGTCACCGCAAGGATGTTGCGGATGCCCAGTGCGTGTGCACCCAGCAGGTCCGCCTGTATCGCCAGCAGGTTGCGGTCGCGGCAGGCGAAGTGCATCATCACTTCGATGCCCACCTGCTCCTGAATAAGGTGCGAGATAGCGATGGGGTTCATCCGCAGGCGGGCGCGCGCCCCATCGGAGATATCGATTGCATCCACACCATGCTCTTTCAACGAGCGCGCCCCTTCCAGCACCTTCGCCACATCCAGTCCGCGCGGCAGGTCCAGCTCCACTGCAATCACGTACTTCTTACCTAACTTGCCCGCTAATTGTGACGGCTCCGCACGCGGAAGTTCTTCGGGCTTTACCGCCTCTACCACCCTTGCCGGTGCCCGTCGGACGCGAGGTTTCACCCCCTGCAGTCGTTCCGCGACCGCACGAATGTGCGCCGGCGTCGTACCACAGCAGCCACCGATGATGTTCACGCCGATTCGCGCGAACTGCTCACCGTACTGGGCGAAGTAATCGGGTTGTGCCTCGAAAGCCACCTCTCCGCGCTGATACTGCGGTAAGCCGGGCGTGGGCATTACCGAAAGGGGAAGGCTGGTTGCGGAAGCCATCGCCTGCAGGATGCCCACCATCCGCTGGGGACCCACCACACAGTTCGCACCGATGACATCCACGCCCCACTCCTCCAGCGTACGAGCCACCTGTGCAGGCAAGCCGGAAGCCAGCGTTTCTCCATCCTCGATAAACGCCTTCTGCGCGATGACGGGTATCTCGCTGTCCAGTGTGCGTAGCTGTTCCAGAGCGATTTTGAGCTCGTCGAGATGGGTGAAAGTTTCGAGCAGGATGACATCCACACCCGCTTCCAGCAATACCTCTATCTGTTCGCGGAACGCCTCGCCCGCTTCCTGCGGCGCTATCTGACCGATAGGAGCCAGCGGTTTGCCCACCGGTCCCACCGCCCCTGCGACTATCACTGGTAGTTCACCCGCTGCCTCCCGCGCCAGCCGCACCGCCGCCAGGTTAATCTCCCGCACAAGGTGTCCTGCACCGTGTGTTGCCAGCTTCACCCGGTTCGCGCCGAAGGTGTTGGTTTCAATCAGCCGTGCGCCCGCTTCGATGTACGAACGATGCACCTGCCGCACCGCATCGGGCTGCATCAGGTTCGCCAGCTCGTACGGCGCCTGCACACCAAGGCGCTGTAGCATCGTGCCCATCGCGCCGTCCGCAACGAGCACGCCCTCCTGCAACATCTTCAATAATCGTTCTCGCATCACGGTTCGTTACCCTAACGCTGTACTCGCCAGAATTGTACCCTGTAGCCCGCCGCATTGCCAACCAGCACCAGTAAGCCTCCATGCAAGCCGGACACGGAAACCAGCCGCGCCTCTTTGACCACACCCTCTATCGGCTCGCTCTGCCAGAGCACCTGAACAGGCGAAGAGAGCGTCGGCGGCACCACCAGAGCCAGCGATTGCTTGCCCTCACCCACCAGGCGGCTGACCAGCAAAGGCTGATCGGGATGCAGCGATTTGCCTATCTGCGCGAACAGGCGGTCGTATCCCTGCTGTGTCCACTGCTCCATCTCTAAATCCCTGAACGCAAGAGGAGTGATAAGGCACACCCATTGCGCATCGCCGAACTGCTGAGGCAGGGAGAGCAGGCTATCCATCCGCAGACGCTCAAAGCGCAACCACTCATCGCGCGACGAGAGATTTAGCACACCACGCCATACCCCACCCGGGTAAGCCGCCACCGGCATATCCTCCCCTTCACGCAGAGAAGCACAGGCGAACCAGTTGACCTCCTCCTTGCGTGTGCGCTTGCTGTATTGTTTCCCTTCTACCACGATAAGGTTACGCGGGCTCAGTATCTGCGCCGTTTTGCTCCCCTTCACGAAGTGACCAGCAACCATACCGCGCAGCTCGCCGGGGTCCAGAACCGTCTGCCACTCCTGCTGCCAGCCGTCGCCCTCCCGTTTCCAGATTCGAAGGCGCAGCACATCCTCTTTCGCGCTATCCGTATGCAGAGTCACCAGGCGCGCCTGCCCTTCCCCACCGGGGTCTGCCAGCGACGCCGAGACGGTATCTGCGGGAAGCGCGAATTCCCACGCCTTCTGCCATCCGCGCAGGGGAGGTTGTTGCTGAGCCGATGCAATAACAACCAGCCATAGCAGCAACGGCAGGAGGAGAAAACCTCTCCCCCATCCCCTCTCCCGCAGGGAGAGGGGCGTTGTGCCCCCTTCTTTCGCAGCGAACGGGGTCAGGGGGTTAGGTAGTTCTCGCCTAAGAACTCTCTTCATCCCTTCTGCCTCTGCCGGAAGGTCTCGGCGGCGAGGATAGCTACCGCATGGCTGGCTGGCAGGGGCGGAGCATCCGGGCGCGTCGGGATACGCACGGAGGCATCTGCCATCTCACGAAGGTGCTGGCTTAAACCGCGTTTCTCGCCGCCTACCATCCATGCCACCGAGCCGCGCAAATCGGTATCATACAGCCCCATTGTACCCTCTTCCAGCGCAGCCAGAAGGCGTATGCCGCGCTCTTTTAACCCCTGCAGCGCAGGGCGCAGGCTATCCGGCACTGAGATAGGCAGTCTCTCGAACGCCCCCGCAGAGGAGCGCAGCACGGTAGGTTCGTCTTTCAGCCACTCTTTGCGATCGCATAACACCCATCCCGCCCCAAACGCCTCCGCCACGCGCAGGGCATAACCCATGTTGTAGGCATCCTCGAAACCCGCCAGCACAAAGATGAGCACCGGTTCGCGCTGGCTATCCACCCATTCCAGCATCTGCTCGACAGGCTGGTACTCTCGTTCCGAGCACAACGCAATCACCCCCCCATGTGCGGTATCGCCTGCCAGCCGAGCCAGCAGTTCCGTCCGCGCAATTTGCACCAGCACATCCTTGTCCAGCGCGAGTTCAATTAGCCGTTCCAGCCTCTTCAGGTCGGAATGCGGGCTGAGCAGCAGGCGGTGCACGACGCGCCTGTTGCAGGACAGTATCGCCTCCGCTGAAACCCTTCCCTCGAAAACAATCTCGCTCATAGACCGTTATGTCGCATAGCGTGCAGGATGTTTGCCCGTCGCCCCTCGATGTCGAAGCACTCATACTGATTCTGGCGCATCACGCGCGTGGCAACAGCCATCGTCTCGCGCTCGGTCATGCTTTTCTCCTTAACCTCAGCCTGAAGAGCACGAAGCAACCCTTTTCGCGCTTGCGTGGCGTATGCGACCGCCGCCCAGGGCAGGCGTGTATCCCCTCCGAATGCGAACAGCTTGTTGATGGGCGCGGCGTGCAGGAAGCGACGCAGGAAGTCAGCCGAGCTGTACGGGTCGATGCTCCACGCCCAGCACATATCCACGTACACGTTCGGATAGCGTTTCGCCAGCGCAACCAGCTCGTCGCTATAAGGATACGCGATGTGCATCAGCACGAAGCGGGTTTTGGGATAGGTTGCTAATAGTTCCCACAGGTTGCCCGCCGGTATATAGTGTACCGGCATCCGCCCCCAGCCGGCATAGTAACCCGTGTGCGTCTTGAAGGGTAAGTTGTACTCCGCTGCCAGCTCCACCCCGCGCGCCCAGCACCAGTCGCCAAGACACAGTTTCTCTTCAGGCGTCACCGGTTGCTGGCGCAACACCTTCTGCAAGACCGCTTCGGCTTCGGCATCCTCACGCGGATACCAGCGCAGGGTTCGTCCGTAAGCGTGCTGTGCCTTCACCGCAATCGCGAACTTGCCGTATCTGTCGAAAATCGCCTCCATCGCCCGGCGCAGAGAAGGTAAATCTTTAACCTCTACTCCACTCTCCTGAGCGATGCCCCCCGCATCGATATCCCCTTGACAGAAAGCCGCCCAGGAAATATCGTACAGGAAAAACTCCGGAGCGGAGTCGTCCGGCTGCACCGTCCGGCGGAAGTGGTCTATCTGCACGTGGTCCAGATTGCCGAACTCTTTCAGAGTGCGCAGTCGCTCACCCGGCTGGCGGACGTTCCTGCTGCGACGCTGTGCATCCTCCAGCAATTCGGGCGTGACGCTATCCATCCCGTATGCTATTTTGGCTATCAGGCGCACCGCCTCGCCGTAGCCGGTGTGCTGACATGCTTCCCATGCATTGCGTACACCCTCGAAACGCCCGCGTATGTCGGGGTTCGAGGCGTCCAGCAATCTCTTTACCGCTTCCGGCGACGCGCCCGCGACCGCCAAATCGGCGGTGACATAGTTATCGAACAGCTCCACCAGCACATCTACCGGCGTTTGCAGGTATTCTTGCTCGGTGCGCTGGTGCTCGTGCGTGTCTACCAAAGGCGTTGTCCAGATGTGTTCCTCCAAATCGGTCATGGATGCACCCCCCTGATATCGGTGTTTACGGAATTCGCGAAGGGCAGGCAAATCTCTTGCCGGTAACGAATGTAAGATACAGAAATGCTACCCAAACACATCCTCCGGGGTAACATACCCACTCTTATCAACCTGCTTGCCGCGTTGTGGTTTGCAGGGGTAGCGTGTGCTGTCTTCTGGCGGGTGGTCTTTCTGGGAGAGGCGCTCTACTACGGAGACATCATGCTCTACTTCCATCCCATGCTCTCCTTCGAGCACCGCTGGCTATCGAGAGGTATTTTGCCTCTCTGGAATCCGCATACGCTGTTCGGTCAGCCCTTCGCTGGCAATCCGCAGGAGTGGCTGTTGTATCCGTCCACCCTGCTGGTGGCGTGGCTGGGCGCGGAACGGGCGATTTCATGGGGAGCGGTATTTCATCTTGCGCTGGCGGGGCTGGGGGTGTATGCCTTCGCCCTGCGGAGAGAGTATTCCCTGCGCAGCGCACTGGCGGCGGGCACGTTGTGGTCGCTGTGTGGAGCGGTAGTGCTGCGCAGTCAACATGTGGGCATCCTGCAAACGCTGGCATGGTATGGATGGACCCTTTGGGCGGCAGAGGGTTTGTGTCAGCAGCCAGCTCTGCGCCGATCTGCTGCGCTGTCTGTCGTGCTCACGCTGGGTTCGCTGGCGGGCAGTCCACAGATGTTTCATACGCTACTGCTGGTGCTTTTGGGGTGGTTGATTTACCGCTGGCGCGAGGTGCAAGAAAAACGAAACATCATACGCTGGGGTATCACCGCAGCAATAGTATCCCTTCTGATTGGCGGCGCGCACTGGTTGCCTCTGATGGATCTGCTGCGCCATACCGAGCGGGATGCACTACCTCTTAAGGAATCTGCCGGTTACGCGCTGCACCCGGACCATCTCCTGCTCTTCCTTGCGCCCAACCTCTTCGGCTTCCCCTGGCAGGGCAATTACATGCTGAACATGTTTTACTGGGAACTCGCTTTCTTCGTGGGAACTGTGCCTCTGCTATCAGCGTTAGCAAGGTGGCGCACAGCGGAAGGGGACGAGCGTTTCTGGAAAAGAACGGTGTCCTTCTCGTTATGGATGGCGATAGGTCCGTACGGCGGTCTGTACCTGCTGGCGTACTACCTGGTACCGGGTATGCAGAGCTTTCGCACGCCCCTGCGCTGGACGGCGGTAACCGACCTCGCCCTGTGCCTGTGGGCGGCGTCTGCGCTGGAACACGTTGTGCTTCACCGCCACTGGTGGCGTTTGCCGCTGGTGGCGCTGATGCTGGCAGTGGGGTGGCAGATGGCTGGTGAAAGCCTCGCGCATTCTCTCGCCCCGGCGGTTGCAGGTTCAGGCTCGGTCTCACCGGAACAGGCTCTGGCGAAAACGCTGGCGATGGCAAGTGCGGTGCGCATTGCGTTGTGGCGTACGGCGGGAATGTGCGCCCTCGCGGTGGCGGTGCTTGCTGTGCGAGGGCAGTGGCGCTGTTATCTGGGCGTGGCGGTGACGGTAGCGGAGCTGTTATGGATTGCCATTCCCGCGAACCCTGCTTGCTCGCCCGATGTATTCCGCCAGCCGCCGCAGGTTGCTCTGAGCCTGCAAAAAGGCGGTCAGCGTCTCTTCGTGCCAGACACCGCACCGATATGGCTGCGCTACGTAAACGCGCACGATTACGGTTCCAGCGATACCGCAACCCTCCGCACATGGCGCGAGACACTGGCTTCTAATATCGGCATGGCACACGAGCTGAGCGAGGCATCCGGTTACGAGCCGGTTCCCTTGCGCCGGAGTATTCGCTGTTTTGCCGACCTGCAGACGCGCTGGCGCGAAGAGCCAGCTCTGTTGCGCAAAGCAGGAATAGGCGCGATAGCGTTCGGCAGCTGCGCGGATAACTGGAGAATCGTGCCCGCAACAGCCCCCGGCGCGCGTGCATGGATGGCGGGTACGGAAGAAGCGGTTCTCTGGGAAACATCTAACCCTCAGCAAGTGGTTCTCTTTCCGAAAAGCGCGGGCACACTGGTGCTGGCGGACAGCGCGTATCCGGGCTGGAGGGCGTGGATAGATGGAGAGCCGGTTCGCTGGCGGTTGTACGAAGAGTGTTTCCGTGCGGTGGATGTGCCGTCCGATGTGCAACGGGTGGAGTGGCGCTATGCCCCCGACACTTTCCGCGTGGGATTGTTCCTGAGCTGTATCGGCCTGGGCGTGTTGGCGGCGATGGCAGGGTATGTGCTTGGCAACCGCTCGTTTAGCAGGATATAATGGAAGCGAGGTGGCGGATATGTCAGGGAATTCCGGTGTGATGCCTGTGGGTCCCGAGGTTCATAACACTTTCAAATCAGCGCGAGGACGGTGCTGAATAAATGCTCAGGCGCTTTCTGATCGCAGGCATCCGCCACAGTATGCTGTTGCTGATATGCCTCACAACAATCCTCCATGCAAAGGCAGCTCACGCGCAGGACTTCTCGAAAGAAACCATCTATTTTATCGTTGTGGACCGATTCTACGATGGCGACCCGCACAACAACCCCACCGGTGCGATATTCTCCCCGGACAAATCTGAATGGAAGCTGTACTGGGGTGGAGATATTCAGGGTGTTATCGACAAACTACCCTATATCCGGCGCATGGGGTTTACCGCGATATGGTTGACCCCGCTGATTGCTAACACCGAGTCTTTGTATCTATATGACGATAAGGAAAACAGAAAAAGCGCGGCATACCATGGTTATTGGGGCAGAGATTGGTATCAGATAAACAGGTTTTTCGGAACTAAGGAGAAGTTCAAAGAGCTCATCGACAAAGCCCATGCGATGGGTATCAAGGTCATTTTCGACTACGTTCTCAATCACACCAGTCCTGTCGGGCAGGGTATCAATGGCGCCATTTACAGAGACGGTATATTCATCGCTGATTACTCAAACGACCCTCATGGCTGGTTTCATCACAACGGCAGCATCGACTTCTCTAAGAACGACCTCGCGGAGTGGCAGAACAAAAACCTCTACGACCTTGCCGACCTGAATTCAGAGAATCCAGCGGTGGAAAAATACCTTATCGACGCTGCAAAAATGTGGATGCGCATGGGCATCGATGGGTTCCGCCTAGACACGGTAAGACACATTCCTCTCGATTTTGCGACGCGCTTCGCGCAAGCCATAAAGAAAGACAATCCGAAGGTTTTTCTGTTCGGTGAATGGTCTATGGGCGGGCTCGCTGACCGCGACGCCGTGCAGTTCACGCGGCAAACGGGCATTAACCTGATCGACTTCCAGTTCACCCAGCACATTACCGATGCTATTTGCCGCGGGCGTTCTTTCAAAGCGATCGCACAATACATCGAAAACGACAGGAAGGTCAAACATCCCGAGTGGCTCGTCACGTGCATCGATAACCACGACATGCCGAGGTTCATCAGCACTGCAATCGCCAACGGAGCCGACCCGATGACGGCGCGTAAGAAAACGGAGCTGGCAACCTACATCATGATGGTCTCGCGTGGTATCCCCTGTATTTACTACGGTACCGAGCAGTACCTGCATGTCGGCAGGTCCACCTCCTGGGGTTACGGTGGGGAACCCTATAACCGCCAGATGATGGCCGGCTGGCACAACTTTAACGGTTTTGCCCGCAATATCAAGAGGCTGGCTGAGTTGCGCCGTAAAGTATCGGCTGTTTCGAGGGGAGAACAGGTCACGCTG
>BEHS01000149.1 GCA_002898895.1 bacterium HR16
CGCATTGAAGGCGGTAGAGAGCATGGGGCGCACCAGCGTGGTTATCGTGGGCTATGACGGTGACCCCGAGGCGCGACGTGAAATCCTGCGGGGCAGCCCACTCAAGGCGGACGCGGTGCAGTTCCCGCGCAAAATCGGCAGCACAGTGGTGGAGATGGTCGCCAAACACCTGCGCGGTGAGCAGGTTCCCAAACTGGTGCCCATCCCCTGCGACATCATCGACAGGGAGAAGCTGGAAAAGGAAGCGAAGGGGTGAGAAACGATGTCACCTGCACCAAAAGTTACGCTGCGACCGGTGACGCCGCATCGCCTGCCTGCAGGGGTGGACTCCAACAGCCCCTGTCACTGGCGCGGCGACCGATTCGTCATCTTCATGTCTACCGGTCATCCGTACCGCAGCGAAGGGAGCTCGCCCTTCGACCTCGGCGAGGCGCAACCGGTGCAGTTCAACAACACACTTAACGGCGGACGATGGATAGAATGTACCATTCTGGCGAAGGACGGTACACTCTACGGCTGGTATCACCATGAGCCGGCGGGATTGTGCCCCGGCACCACGCTGACCGCCCCCACCATTGGCGCGATACGTTCCACCGATGACGGCAAGACATGGCAGGACCTCGGCTTCGTGCTGACCGCGCCCGAAGGAACCCTGCGCTGTGATGCCCAGAACGGCTACTTCGCGGGCGGACACGGCGACTTCTGCGTGGTGCTGGAACCGGATGAACGCTACCTGTACTTCTTCTTTGGCAACTACGCAGGCAAGACGGAGGAGCAGGGCGTTGCCGTCGCCCGTATGGAGTGGGCGCAACGCGATAAGCCGGTCGGTAAGGTCTGGAAGTGGTTCAACGGTAGCTGGCGCGAGCCGGGTTTGGGCGGAAAGGTCACCCCTATCTTCCCCGCGATGACCGACTGGATGCGTGCCGACTGCGACGCCTTCTGGGGTCCCTCCGTACACTGGAACACTCACCTGAGGCAGTGGGTGATGTTACTTAACCGCGCGAAGGGCGCAGGCTGGGTGCAGGAGGGCATTTACGTCAGCTTCAGCACCAAGCCCGGCGATCCGCGCAGCTGGAGCAAACCCCAGAAGATACTGGACGGCGGCAGATGGTATCCGCAGGTCATCGGCGACCCTAAAGAGCGAGGTACCGACAAGCTGGCGGGCAAGGCAGCGCGCTTCTACATGAGTGGCGTTTCGGAGCACGAGATAGTATGGGGCGAGTGAAATCTCTGGAGGGCCACATCCTGTCGTGACCACGCGACATTTCGAAAACGTTCAGAGCACGCGGTTGGATTATCCGTGTTAACCCGTTCCATCCGTGCGCATCCGCGTCCTTCGGGGAAATAGCACACAGAGCAACACCGATACAACGGATGTGCGGGTGATAGATGGCGCCACGTACAATCCCTCTCACTACCATTCAGCAGGGCAACCGTGTTACAATAGTTCTGGAGGTGGCTGGTTATTATGGTACCTTTTGTGCGTGTGAAGGAAGCACTGCAAGCACCTATCGGAACCGAGTTGACCGTCAACGGCTGGGTGCGTACCCGACGCGATGTGGGGCGTATCTCCTTTGCGGAGGTGAACGACGGCTCCTGCCTGCGAAATATCCAGGTGGTGATAGAGGAGGGAGTGGTCAGCGAAGAGCAGCTCTCGCAGATTACCACCGGCGCGTGCATCTCGGTCAAGGGCACGTTAGTGGAGTCGCCGGCGCCCGGGCAACCGGTGGAACTGAAAGCACACTCTATCACCATCCTTGGTCCCGCCGATGCGGCGACCTACCCGCTCTCCAAGAAGCGACACTCTTTTGAGTACCTGCGCGAGATTGCGCACCTGCGCCTGCGCTCCAACACCTTCGGAGCGATGTTTCGCATTCGCAACACGCTCTCTTTCGCGATTCACAGGTTCTTTCAGGAGCGCGGATTCATCTACGTCCACACGCCGATTATCACCACTTCCGACTGCGAAGGCGCAGGAGCGATGTTCGGCGTCACCACACTCGACCTGATGAATCTGCCGCGCACCTCCGACGGAGCGGTTGACTTCTCCCAGGACTTCTTCGGCAAACCCGCCTATCTCACGGTGAGCGGACAACTGGAGGCGGAGGCGTTCGCGCTGGCGTTCACCAACGTATACACCTTCGGACCCACCTTCCGCGCCGAGAACTCCAACACGCCCCGCCACCTCGCCGAGTTCTGGATGATAGAACCCGAAATGGCGTTCTGTGACCTCGACGGCAACCGCGAGCTGGCGGAGGAGTTCCTGAAGTATCTCATCGCCACCGTGCTGGACGAGTGCCATGAGGACCTGGAGCTGTTCAACAAGTGGATAGACGACACGGTGCTCTCCACGCTGGAGCACGTGCTGAACTCACCGTTTGAGCACATCACCTACACGGAGGCTATCAGACTGCTGCAGGAGTCCGGGCAGAGTTTCGAGTATCCTCCGCGCTGGGGCGCGGACATCCAAACCGAACACGAACGTTACCTCACCGAGACACTGTTCAAACGCCCCGTGGTGGTCACCGATTATCCGAAGGAGATTAAAGCTTTCTACATGCGTCTTAACGACGACGGCAAAACGGTGCGGGCGATGGACGTGCTGGTTCCGCGCATCGGGGAGATTATCGGCGGTAGCCAGCGTGAGGAGCGTTACGAGGTGTTGCTACAGCGCATCCGCGAGCTCGGGCTGGACGAGCGCAACTACTGGTGGTATTTAGACCTGCGTCGCTACGGCAGTGCGCCCCACTCGGGGTTCGGACTGGGCTTCGAGCGGATGATGATGTTCGTGACGGGCATGAAGAACATCCGCGACGTCATTCCCTTCCCGCGCACGCCGGGCAATGCGGAGTTCTAGTTGCCCGTTAGCCGCCAAGCCTCATATTTCCCCCTGGGGAGGGAGAACCTCTCGGTGAGCCGAAATCACCCTGTCTCACTTCCCTGCGTGCGAGGAGGAGGAAAATATTCCACAGGAACCTCGCTACCCGATGGAGAGACTATATGATTACCGC
Source organism: bacterium HR16 (assembly GCA_002898895.1). GTDB lineage: Bacteria > Armatimonadota > HRBIN16 > HRBIN16 > HRBIN16 > HRBIN16. The sequence continues at coordinate 3,012 of BEHS01000149.1, forward strand.
TACTGTATCCGCACCGCCTTCTGGCTGTATCGTTACCCCTTCGGTTGTCGACTCTGCCTGTCCACCTTTTACATCCCGCACCCTTCGCACGCTGTGCAGGACTATCTTCCAGTTGCGCGTATCGCCTTCGGCGCGGAAGGTAATGTGCTCGTCTTCACGCTGGGTACGCAATACCAGTGCAGTTCGCCCCTTCATATCGGGTACGCGCGTTTTCACCTCCGCTCCGTCGCCCAGTTCAAACACGTGGAAGGTGACGCCATCAGGATAGTGATAGTCGGGGCGTGTATCCACCGAGCCCATCGGGATAACCGAGCTGGGGCGCACCATCAGCGGGAGGCTCAGGAAGCCGTGCTGCTCGCGCACCCACCGACCGCCCTCCACTACCTGCCCGTTCAGCAGGTTTGTCCAGCGACCAGCGGGCAAGTAATAGTCTACTACGCCATCGGGCGAGAAGACGGGGGCTACCAGCAGGTCTGGTCCCAGCATGTACTGCCTGTCCAGCGTGTCACAGCCGGGGTCGTCGGGGAACTCCACGAACATCGCCCGCATCATGGGAACGCCTTCTTCGTGCGCTTCCACCGCATAGCGATACAGATACGGCATCAATCGGCACTTCAGTCTGGTGAAGAAACGCAGTACGTCCACCGCCTCCTCATCAAATAGCCAAGGTACGCGGTAGGAACTGCTGCCATGCAGTCTGCTGTGTGAAGAGAGCAGCCCGAAAGCACACCAGCGTTTGTACAGGTCGGCAGGAGCGGTGTCTACAAATCCGCCGATGTCGTGGCTCCAGAAGCCAAACCCGCACAGGCTCAACGACAATCCGCCGCGCAACGTTTCTGCCATCGATTCGTAGGTGGCAGCGCAGTCGCCGCCCCAGTGTACGGGGAACCTCTGTCCACCCGCCGTCGCCGAACGCGCGAAGAGCACCGCCTCACCCTCGCCGCGTACCTCGGTCAGCAGTTCGTGCACCGTTTTGTTGTACAGGTAAGAGTAGAAATTGTGCATCCGCACGGGGTCGGAGCCATCACAGTACACGACGTCGGTGGGAATGCGCTCACCGAAGTCGGTCTTGAAGCAGTCCACACCCATCTCCAGCAGCTGGCGCAGTTTGCTCTGGAACCACTGCCGCGCTTCAGGGTTGGTAAAGTCCACAATGCCCATGCCCGCCTGCCACAAATCGGTCTGCCACACACTGCCATCGGGTCGCTTCAGCAAGTAACCGCCTTTCATCCCCTCCTCGAACAGGTGCGATCGCTGCGCGATGTAGGGGTTTATCCACACACAGATGTGCAAACCACGCTCTTTCAGACGGCGCAACATCCCACCCGGATCGGGGAAGACGCGCCGGTCCCACACGAAGTCACACCAGTGAAACTCACGCATCCAGAAACAGTCGAAATGGAAAACACTGAGCGGGATGTCGCGTTCCGCCATGCCCTGGATGAACGAGGTGACCGTCTGCTCATCATAGTCGGTAGTGAAGGAGGTGCTGAGCCATAATCCAAACGACCACGCAGGAGGCAGAGCCGGGCGTCCCGTCAGCGCAGTGTAACGGCTGATGACTTCTCTGGGCGTTGGTCCGTAGATGAGATAATACTCCAGATATTCGCCGGGCACGCTGAACTGCACACGCTCCACATATTCGGAGGCTATTTCAAAAGAGACCTTCTCCGGGTGCGCCACAAACACGCCGTAACCACGATTGGTGATGTAGAAGGGGATGTTCTTGTAGGCGATTTCGGTAGCGGTACCACCGTCCTCGTTCCACATCTCTACCACCTGTCCGTTCTTCACAAACGGCGTGAACCGCTCGCCCAAGCCGTATACGCATTCGCCCACACTCAACCCCAACTGCGCTACCACGAACCGCCCCTCGGGGGTGTCCATATAACCGATGCTCTTTGCGCCAGAGGTTGTAACCTTTTTATCGCCGTCACAAAACTCCACGAGCCACTCGCCTTGTGTGCGCACGCGCGCTGTAAGGCGACCTGTGGTGAAAGCCACGAAGCCCTCGCTTTCTTTAATCTGTACGGCAGGCGCAGGGTGCTGCTGCAGTTCAAAGCAGGGTGGGTGCACCGGTGTACCCCGGTGATGCCAGATTTGTACGCGGATGACGTTCTCTATCGGTGACGAGAGCCCGATGGTCAGCAGCGGCGTATCCAGCGTCGCCACTCGACCGGTAACCCATTTGTCAGGGGCATACAGGGTCAGTGAGTTCTCGTCGTGTTCGAAGTCGCAAACATGTACCGCATAGTGAGGCGTAACGCCCTCACGCATTAACCAGACTCCTCTGGAAAACTTCATCGCAGCACCTCCCGCCGGAAGATTATGTCCCGTAACATCGTAATCCTGCGCCAGGGACGGTTGCAACAAGTGGAGCGAGAAGATATACTGAATGAGGAGGGATACAAATGAAAAGAATAGAGATAGAGATGCCGGATGAAGAAGCGCAGCAGCTACAACACCTGGCATTGCAGCGGGGACAATCTCTAGAGGAGACGGCACGTGACGTCCTGTTACATGGGATAAGGCAGTTAGACGACATGACGCTGGGGGAAGTAGATGTAGCGCCAGATTTCTCCCGATTGAGCGTGCGTCTGGAACCGATTAGCACAACTACCTATCGCCTAAGTGTTCTGAAAGATGGTCACCAGTTGTGTTCCGATGCGATGGCAATGGTTGGCTGTGCACGGTCGAGTGAGGGTGACATTTCTGCCCGCCATGACGACTACTTCGTGAGCGCGTTAGAAGAATGAAGGCATTTACCGATACTTCGGCATGGATTGCACTGGTTGACGCGAACGACATCAACCATCCATTAGCCAGTCACCTGTGGAAACTGCTGATAAGCCACGGCTGGAGTATCTTCACGACAAACTATGTTCTCGTGGAGACCATCGCTATTCTTCAGCGAAGATATGGCATGTCTGTTGTTGCGACCTTCTTGCAAGGTCTTGCTCCGGTGCAAATCGGCTGGATATCGCAAGAGCTGCATACGCGAGGGTTAAATCGTTTCCTTCACGAACATCGCCGAAGGCTGAGTCTGGTAGATTGCACCAGCTTCGAGTTCATGCTTCACGAAGGTATAGACTTCGCCTATGCCTTTGATGACCACTTTCGCGAATTTGGATTCCAGCTAATTCGCGAGCACAACATCCATGCAAACACCCCCCCGTCGTCCGGTGGAGGTCTCTGATGAGCCAGGTACTCTCACAAACCACATTACCACATGGTCAGCAAATCGCTCTGCGACAGGGCGATATTACCAAGGAGCAGGTAGACGCCATTGTGAACGCTGCCAACGAGTGGCTACAGCACGGCGGAGGCGTCGCGGGAGCGATTGTACGTGCAGGGGGCGAAATCATCCAGCAGGAGAGCAACCGTATCGGGCGGGTACCAACAGGCAGCGCAGCGGTTACCAGTGCAGGCAGGCTTCCCGCGCGATACGTCATCCACGCCGTGGGACCCATCTGGAACAACTACACGCCCGAAGAAGCCGACCGCCTGCTGGGGAGCGCGGTTCGCGCCAGTCTGCAGCGAGCGGACGAATTGGGGATTGCTACGATTGCCTTCCCTGCCATCAGCTCGGGCATCTACGGCTTTCCTAAAGACCGCTGTGCGAGGGTGATCATGGGCGCTATCGAGGAGTACTTCGCCGAACGCCCAAACAGCAGTGTGAAAGAGGTACGGCTGGTACTGTTCGATACCCCTACAGTGGAATCTTTCCAGGCGGAGTTCGCCAGACGCTACGGGCAGTAGGTTCAGGCAAACTCCCCGCTATCCGCCGTGTGCGAGCCTCTGCAACGACTGTACCGGGGCGTCGCTGGAGATGCCGTGACGCCAGAAGGTCTGCGTGCGCAGAGGTCCTACCGACACCATCGCCACCGGCACGCCGGTCAGCTCCTCTACCTTCTGCACATAGTTACGCGCCCCTTCGGGCAGTTCGTCCCAGCTTCTCACCTCGGCAATCTCCTCTTTCCAGCCGGGCAGCTGTTCATATACCGGCTCACACTGCTCCAGCACCGCGCTGTCGGAAGGAAACTGCTCGATAATTTCCCCATCGGGCAGTCGGTAGGCACGGCATATCTGCACTGTGTCCATTCCACTCAGCACGTCCAGCAGGGTCATGGCGAAGGCGGTAAGACCGTTCACCTGTGCGGAGTAGCGCAGCACCACCGCATCCAGCCACCCGCACCGGCGCGGTCTGCCGGTGGTTGTACCGTACTCCCTGCCTCGCTCGCGCAGATAGTTGCCGATGTCATTGGGTTGTTCGGTGGGAAACGCTCCAGAGCCGACGCGGGTTGTATACGCTTTCGCCACCCCGACGACCGCATCGATATGTGTGGGTCCGATACCTGTGCCCACGCACGCTCCACCTGCAACAGGATGGGAGGAGGTAACATACGGATAGGTGCCGTGGTCCAGGTCCAGCAATGTGCCCTGCGCCCCTTCGAAGACTACCCTCTGCCCGCCCTTGACCGCCGTGTACACCAGCGGGTCGGTATCGGTGATGAGCGGTCGCAACACTTCCGCGTACTCTTCATATTCGCGCCAGATGTGCTCAAAGGTAGGGCACTCGGCGTCGTACACGTTGTGGAGCAAACGGCTTTTCTCCTCCAGCGCCCGGCGCAATACAGTGGCAAAACGCTCCGGCTGGCGCAGGTCTTCCATGCGAATACCCTTGCGCGCCGCTTTATCGGCATAAGCCGGGCCGATACCCCTGCAGGTCGTGCCGATTTGTGCCGAGCCGCGCTGTTTTTCCTCCAGAGCGTCCAGCAGACGGTGGTAAGGCATCACGACGTGCGCTCTGGCACTCACCCGAAGGTTGCCGATGTCTACGCCTTCTGCTTGCAGGGAGCGGATTTCCTCCACAAGCACCTGCGGGTCTACCACTACCCCGCTGGCGATGATGTTGGTTACCTGCGGGCGGAAAATGCCAGAGGGAACCAGATGCAGTTTGAACTCATGTCCGTCGAAACGCACGGTGTGTCCGGCGTTACTGCCGCCACCGTAGCGCACCACCATATCGGCGTCCTGCGCCAGGCAGTCCACCACCTTGCCCTTTGCTTCATCGCCCCACTGGGCACCAACCACTACTACTGCTGGCATAAGCGAGACGCGGCGGAAGCCGCTTTCCTCCTTTCCGTTGCGTTGGGCACTGGTCAAAAATGATTGGATAGCCTTCTGGCTATCCAATGTTGCGTTTTCCAACGCAATCCCCTGCCGGGGATACCATATTAGTGCCCTGGAAGTGTTTACACCTGAAGTGTATCATAACCGCACCGAAACGTCAAGCATCAGATGCCAGTGCGCTGCGACATACCGAAACAACCGCTACCGACTGAGGCTGCACCCTTGACACAAATGTTTATTCATGCTAGTATTTCTATACAATCAACCGGATGTGAAGGTTCCCGTGAAGGATACTACCTGTTACCAGGCTCTGACACTATCCCTCATGTTGAACCCTCGCCTTCTGTTGACCGCTCATTTTTGCAAAGGAGGAAGTTTCCATGCACAGCACACGTATTGCGCTTGGGGTGCTCCTCCTGCTTCTTTGCTGGAGTGGGAACCTCTTCGCACAATCATTCACCTATCAGGGCTTCCTGAAAGCGAGCGGAGTGCCTGCCAGCGCTCAGTATGACTTTCGGTTCCGTCTCTATACTGCCCTCACGGGCGGTATGCAGGTGGGTTCCGACCTTCTTGTAAACGACCTTTCGGTGCAGAACGGTCTTTTCACCGCCGAGTTGAACTTCGGGTCTGTGTGGGACGGCTCCGACCGCTATTTGGAGATCGCAGTGCGTCCGGGCAGCAGCACAGGAGCGTACACCGCGCTCTCGCCCCGCGTGAAAATCACCCCGACGCCGTACGCAGTATTTGCGCAGCGTCCGTGGCAGACGAGCGGAAGCGACATCTTCTACAACGCGGGCAATGTAAGCATCGGCACGAACAGTTCGGGCTATCCGTTACTTGTGGAGGCACCTGACACAGCGGTATATGCTGCATCCACCTCTATCAACGGTTATACCTACGGGGTGAGCGGGCGAAGCGACAGCAACTCTGGTACAGGCGTCGTCGGCTGGACAACTGCCAACAGCGGCGGCACCTACGGTGTGCAAGGGGTAAGCTGGAGCAACACAGGCACAGGCGTTTATGGTCGGACCACTGCCGCCACCGGCACCACCTACGGCGTGTATGGGCGAAGCGACAGCACCAATGGCACAGGCATCGTTGGCTTGGCATCTGCCACCAACGGCAACACTGCCGGCGGATGGTTTGAAAGCGTCAGCAATTCAGGTATAGGCGTCTATAGCAGGGCTACTGCTGGCAGCGGCTCTACCTTCGGCGTATGGGGGTCAAGCGCCAGCACTTCGGGCACAGGCGTCGTTGGCTATGCATCTGCCACCAGCGGCACCACCTACGGCGGGTGGTTTGAAAGCGCCAGCACT
>BEHS01000150.1 GCA_002898895.1 bacterium HR16
GACTTAAGGTTGGTGGTGCGGTAGCGTTGTTGGGGAAAGGGGACGAGGTGTGTTTTCGCGGTTATTTTTGTCTTGCATAGCCTTTCTTTGAACAGCCACAGGCAAAACGCCCTGTTGACAATTGCACGCTATCCGTCTATGATGTTACCCGAGAGAGCTCACAGGAGGTATTAGCAAATGCGTGTTCGCACAGTGTGGCAGATTATTGCAGTGACATTTGTCTTCGCCCTGAGCGGTCATTCGGCTCCTCTGCGCCTTGCCAACACGCCCGTGGCAAAGCAAGCGGTGCCGCGGCAGGAGTATCGCGAAGGGCAGGTACTGGTGAAACTGCGTCCGCAGGCACTGGAGGCGGCGCGGAACACCCTGTCTGCCGTGGGGACCTCATCTGTTCTGGCAGCGGCGGTGCAACCGGTAATAGAAAACATCCCGGAGCTGGCTGGAGCGCGCGTGGAGCGCACCATCGAGCGAATCGGCTGGGCGGTGGTTCGTCTGCCCAAAGGTGTGTCGGTTCCACATGCGGTGGAGCTGCTCCGAAAGCAACCGCAGGTACTGTGGGCTGAGCCGAACTATCTCGTGCGTCCCCTGCTCCCCGAGCCGAACGACCCGCGCTTCCATGAATACGACTCAGGCAAGATATCCGGTATCCCCAATCTCTATCCGTATCTGTGGGATATGCTTATCATTCAGGCGTATGATGGCTGGCAGATATACCCGAACCGCTACTATACCGCAGCGAACAAACCACGCGATGCCATCCGAATCGCGGTGATTGACAGCGGGGTTGACCCCAATCACCCTGACTTCAAGAACGCCGGCGGAACCAGCACAGATTCACGCTACGGCGGGCAGATAGACTGGACGCTGGGCTGCAGTATCTTCGGTGGCGTTTACGATTCCGACTTCACCGATGAGCTGGGACACGGCACGCATGTATCGGGCATCGCCGCGGCGGCAGCGAACAACGGTGAAGGCGTTTTCGGTGTGGCATACAACGCCCAGATTGTGCCGGTCAAGATTATCGACGCGACGGGCACAGGTGAAGACGCAGACCTTGTGGAGGCTATCATTTACTGCGCGGATAACAACATCCCCGTTATCAACATGAGCCTGGGCACCACGAGCTACCCGCAGGTTCTGGCGGACGCGGTGAACTACGCCTATTATAAGGGCTGCATCCTGATCGCCGCGGCGAACGAGTCGGGCAACGGTGGCGGCGACATCGGCAACATCTACCCCGCTGCGCACAGCAAAGTGCTGGCGGTCTCACCGACGGGCATTCTGGACGATTTCCCCAGCTCGCTCTACGCAGGCACAGGTGACTATATCGGGGTGAGCGCACCGGGGGGCAGCCTGCTCTGGGTAGAGGACGATGACGGCAATCTGTGGCCCGAGGCGTTCGTTATCTACTCCACCGCGCCCAGCTATCCTGTACCCCTGCCCGACGCCTTCGGTGAGCAGTTCTATATGTACGGCTACCAAATCGGCACCTCTATGGCAACTCCTCACGTGTCGGGACTGGCGGCGCTGTACGCAGAGTACAAGGGATTCACCGTGAACACGCCCGGCGGTAACCTCGCGACCTGGCGGGCTATCCAGCGCGGGGCAGATAACGCCCAGCAGCGTGCGGACGGTGGCTGGACACCCAGCTACGGTTTCGGGCGCATCAACGTGCGCAACACACTGCTGGAGGTGAACGCACGTAACGCCACGGTGGGTTGCCTGTCGGGACAGGTGTACTTCAACGGCACGCCCGTACAGGGGGCACAGATTGAGGCACGGGCGATGGTGGGCAGCACGCGCAAAGTAACTACTGCACAGAACTATGGGTTATGGCGCATTCCCAACCTGCCGCCAGGCTACTATCGCGTGAAGGCAACTGCGTTCGGATACAACAAGGAATTCGAGTGGGTGGAAGTGGTTGCAGGCGCGGATACGCCCGGTGTGGACTTCTGGCTGGGCGACGTGAACCTGCAACCCGACATCACGCCACCCGAAACGCCGCAGGTGTGGGATGACGGCGCGGTGCAGAACAGTTTGAGCACCCTGCACGCCCGCTGGTGGAGCCGTGATTTGGAAACGGGCATCTTTCGCTACGAGGTAGCCATCGGCACTACGCCCGGTGGTACCGATGTCATGGGCTGGACGAGTGTGGGAGTGCGTACGGAAGCCACCTTCAACGTGAGCCTGGCGCACGGAAAAACCTATTATGTGGCTGTGCGCGCGGTGAACGGCGCCGGGTTGACCAGTGCGGTGGGTGTATCGGACGGTATCCGGGTACAGATTCCTATCAGCCCCCCAACCCAACGTCCGGGGGGAGGTGGAAGGAGACCGGTACGATAAGGGTTTGACATTTCGAGAGCGAAAAGCGTATACTTCTATAGCATCAACCGGAAGGAGTGAAGTTTCCATGAGAACGCTATTCTTGACCGGGCTCGTGGCAGGAGCGATGCTCTTCGCCGGCGCGCCCAGCCGTGCACAGGACGTGCAGACCATTCTGAGCAAAGTAGCTGCTGCCTACAAGAACGCAAAGAGCTACCAGGCTCAGGCAACGATGACGCAGGTCCGCCAGATGGGTAGCCAGAAACAGCAAAACACCAGCACCATCACCACCAAGTTCAAAGCCCCGAACAAGATGGTGACCATCGTCGAGGGCAGAGACCGCCTGCAGGTGTACAGCGACGGCAAGACGATGTACATCTACTCCCCCAAAGACAAGGAGTACATGAAGGCTCCTGCCCCGGCGTCGCTCGCCACGGCAGGCAGTGGAATCGGCTCTGGCGACCCGTCCCAAATCGGCGTTCAGCTGCAAGCCATGTTTGGTACCAACGCGAAGAAGCTGGCTGACCGTCGCGTAGGTGGAAAGCCCGTATTCGTGATTCAGTCCACGCAGTCGCAGCAGTCGCCGGACGGAAAAAGCTCGATCAGGATGACCGCTACCGCTCTTATCGACAAAGCCACGTATGTGGTGCACCAGATTATCATCGAGGGAACCCGGAGCATGGGCACCCAGAAGATGGCGGATAACATCACGATAACCTTTGCTTCACAGCAGATTAACCCGAATCTGCCGGACTCGGTGTTTGCTTTCAAGCCACCGGCGGGAGCTAAGGAGCGGCAGATGCAAATGCCGTCGCCTGGTGGTCCACCTGCACCTCGATAGTCTGTTCAGTTCGCGAATTTTTGGAGGGTCACGCTCCGTCGCGACCGAAACGGACGGTTCAGACGGAGCCTCGCCCTCCAACTGGCTGCCTGTCATTCTGAGCGCAAGCGAAGAATCTCATTTTAACGACAGGATGAGATGCTTCGCTAACGCTCAGCATGACCAAAAGATCACCATACCTGTCATTCTGAGCGAAGCGAAGAATCTCGTTCCATCGCTACAAAGAGATGCTTCGTTAACGCCTCAGGATGACAAAAAGCTCACCATACCTGCCATTCTGAGCGCAAGCGAAGAATCTCGTGTTAAAGACAGACAGAGATGCTTCGCCGACGCTCAGCATGGCAGATAGACTGAAAAACATACCTTTGCCCAGAACATTTACATCCACTCACTCGCGCCCCTTCCCGCTCTCAATCGTGCAGGGAAGCATATTCTTCTGGCTCAGAAGACTCCCTGCGCCTTTAAACTCACCCACCTGCCGTCGCCTAATATCACGTGGTCCAGCAGATCAATGCCCATGATTTGCCCTGCCTGATGCAGGCGTCGGGTAATCTGAATGTCCTCGTTGCTGGGGGTAGGGTCGCCGCTGGGGTGGTTGTGGGCGAGGATGATAGAGGACGCACTGTGACGTACCGCTTCGCGAAACACCTCACGGGGGTGTAGCAGGCTGGCGTCCAGCGTACCTTTGGTGACGGTGGTCTGGCGCATCACACGGTTCTTGGTGTTGAGCAACAGCACCACCACATGCTCCTGTTTTTCATCGCGCAGCTGGGCGTGTAGCAGCGCGTACACATCGTCGGGACGGGTGATGGCAGGTTGTTCGCCCATCTGCTCCAGCGCGATGCGTCGTCCCAGCTCCACTGCCGCCAGTAGTTGCGCCGCTTTGGCAACGCCGATGCCCTTCACCTGAGCCAGCTCGGCGGGTTTGGCGTTGGCGATAGCGCGGAGGCTACCCATCGTGGTCAGCAGGTGCTGTGCCAGCTGTACGGCAGTCATCTCGGGCGTGCCGGTGCGCAGCAGGATCGCCAGCAGTTCTGCGCTGGAGAGCGCACCTGCTCCGAACTGCACCAGTCGCTCGCGCGGACGTTCGTCTTCAGGCAGTTCCTTGATGGTGTATTTGACAGTGTTAAGCACACGCTCCTCGTGCGCACTCATGGTTTGTCACACCGGCTCTCGCTACTAAGATCGTATGCTCCACATCTACCGTGGCACTTGTTCACGATAATACCAGATTCACCAGCGAATCGGCAAGGGAAGAATACCCTGCCTGGAGAAAGAGAACCACAAAATTAAGAAGGTGATAGGAGAATGACCGAGTTTGTGTTGTGTATTAACGACGGAGGCAACCACGCCAGTCTGATAGTGGGCAAGGTGTATCGACGGTTGCCTGATCCGCACGCAGAATCGCACAATCTGGTTCGAATCGTGGATGAGGATACCTCTGAACCTGATGGGTATCTCTACCCCACCTCCCTCTTCGTACCAATAGACTTGCCGGAGCAGGCAAAAGAGGCTTTGCTGGCAACCGCCACCGGCGAAGCGTGAGGGTGTTTATCTTTCTGGCTTTTTGGTCTTCTGAGAGCATTCGGAAAATCGTCTTAACAGGAGTGAACGATGGTTTGTCAAACTGCAATCTTGTGGTATTATAGGTTCTCTTCTGCCATTGTGCAGTCTTCCCACCATTGAAATGGTGGGCTATAGTAGAGTTACACAGCCAGCGCAGGCTGGCTTCGTTTGAAAGGGAACGGCTTCAGCCGTAAACACTCCTCAATCTGGCGAAGTCGGCTCGGCAGGAGCCTCGCCCTCCTCGCAATGGGATTGGAGGGTCGCGCTCCGTCGCGACCACGAACCGAACGGCTCGGCAGGAGCTTCGCCCTCCAGAAGAATGAACCTTGACAGAACACTAAACGTTTACCATCTCCCCCGTCTCGGCGGAGCGGTAGATACCGTCCAGGATGCGCATAATCGCCACACCATGCTCGATGGGAGCGATAGTCGGCTTGCGCTTGACGATACAGTCCACGAAGTGCTCGATCTCCGCTAAATGACCTGGGATATTGGGCGCGTGCGGGTGGAAATCTTCAGGAACGCCATGTCGGTCGGTGAAGATGCGCAACGGTTCTAGCGTTGCTCCGCCTTTCGTGCCCATCAGCTGGGAATAAAATACATCGCGCTCGATATACGAAGCCCACGAGGCATCCAGATGGCACACCGCACCGTTCTTAAAGCGGATTAGACCGGTTGCAAGGTCTTCTACATCGAACGTGCCGCCCTTCTGCGGCGTGCCCCAACCGCCTCTACCTCGCCCATACGGACCGAACTTGGCGTAGGTGGCTCCGAACACCGATTCAGGCTCCGGACAGCCCATAAGCCACCATGTCAGGTCAAGCACGTGCACCCCGATATCGATGAGAGGGCCGCCTCCCGACAGTGCTTTTGTGGTAAACCATCCGCCGAAGCCGGGGATACCGTTGCGGCGAAGCCATCCGCACTTGGCGTAGTAAATCTCGCCTAAGTCTCCGGAGTCGATGTGTCGTTTCAGCGTCTGGCTATCGCCGCGGAAGCGGTTATTCATGCCCATCATGAACAGCACGCCCGTTTTCTGCGCCACCTGCAACATCCGCTCGGCGTCCTGCAGATTGTGCGCAAGAGGCTTTTCGCACAGGATATGGCAACCCGCTTCCATCGCGGCAATTGCCACCGGTGCATGGAGCGCGTTCGGCGTGCACACCGACACCGCGTTCAGTTCCACTTTCTCTAACATCTCCCGGTAATCCGCAAACACGTGTGGCACGCCGTACTCCTGCGCCACTTGCTGGGCGCGCTCCTCGTTAATATCACAGACCGCTACCACTTCCGCCTGCGGGTGCCGCTGATAGCCCTGAATATGCAAACTACCGATGCCGACGCCTACCACGCCGACACGTACCTTCTTTCTGGATGCTGGCATAGCAAGTTCCTCACTACATAGAAGACGTTACAGTGATTTTATTGGCGAGAGGAGAGCACAAGTCCTGCACACATCGTTCACAACAGTTATGGTACAATTACCCTGTACAACCGCTGCAAAAGGAGGGAGCCCGTGTTAGAGGTTTTAAGCCGCGACCTGCAGGCTTACCGTGAGCGCATCAACGCGCTGGGCGAGCATCTTTGACGTTGCACATGTTCAAGAAGAGATTGCGCGCATCGAGCAACAAACCACCCAGCCGGACTTCTGGGATGACCCGCGCCGGGCGCAGGAGACCATCCAGCAACTGAACGCACTGCGCCAGTGCATCGCCGCATGGGAAGAGCTGGAACACCAGTGGCAGGAACTGCAGACACTGGCGGAGCTGCTGGCGGAAGAAGAAGACCCGGAGCTGCTGCACGAGCTGGAACAGGGCGTGCAAGCGCTGGCGAAGCGGCTGGATACGGTGGAAATGGAAACTCTGCTCAGCGGCGAGCATGATGCCAATAATGCCATTCTGGAAATCAACGCCGGCGCAGGTGGAACCGAATCCTGCGACTGGGTGCAGATGCTGCTCAGAATGTATTTGCGCTGGGCACAAGAGCACGGCTTCCGCACCGAAATACTGGACGAAACTCCGGGCGAGGTTGCCGGTCTAAAAAGTGTGACGGTACGGATCGAGGGGCGCAATGCTTACGGCTTGCTGGAGTCGGAACGCGGAGTGCATCGACTGGTGCGTATCTCTCCGTTTGACGCCAATAAGCGCAGGCATACCTCGTTTGCCTCGGTAGATGTGATACCGGAACTTTCGGAGAACGAAGAGATTCAAATTAACCCGGACGACCTGCGTATTGAGACCTTCCGTGCAGGCAGCGCGGGCGGTCAGCACATGCAGAAGAATGAGACCGCAGTGCGTATCACGCACATCCCGACAGGCATCGTGGTGACCTGTCAGAACGAACGTTCACAGGGGCGTAACCGTGACATGGCGATGCGAGTCTTAATGGCGAGGCTAGCCGAGCGCGAGCGTCGCGCCAACGCCGAGCGTATCGCCGCCCTGCGCGGTGAGCCTCCGCCCATCGAGTGGGGGCATCAGATACGCTCCTATGTGTTTCAACCGTATTATATGGTGAAAGACCACCGGACGGAAGCGGAAACGGGGGATGTGCCTCGGGTGATGGATGGCGACATCGACCTGTTCATCCACGCCTATCTACGATGGAGGGGGGCACGAAAAAATGGCAACAAGCAGTCGAGCAGTTAGCAGTATCCTGTGGACAGCGGTTCTCCTGCTGATAACAGGCTCTGCCGTATGGGCACAAGAACTGAGCACGAAAAACGTGCGCACCGAGGAAAGCGGCCTGGCGAACGTGGTGGTGGATGCTCTGCGTGATGCAAGTGGGGCAGACATCGCCTGGCTGCCGGCGGCAGCGTTCCACGAAGTGAGCCTTGCTCGGGACACTCCGCCCGCCGAGGTAGTGAGTAAATTACTGCCATATCGGGACGACCGGGTGGTAGTGCTCAAGCTCACCGGCGTACAAATCCAGCAGGCGCTGGAGCGCGCGCTGACGCTCTATCCGCAGCCGAACGCAGGTTTCCTGCAGGTGAGCGGTCTGCAAGTGACCTTTGACCCCGCGAAGCCGGCCGGCGAGCGAGTGGTGCGCGTGCAGGTGGGCACCGAGAACAAACAGGATTTGAACCCACAGCGCGAGTATCGAGTGGCGACCTCTGCCACGCTCGCTTACGGTGCGCTGGGCTACTTCAAGGTATGGGAGCGTTCGGCAATAGAGCGTGAAATCGACAAGACGGTCGGCGATGCCCTGCGAGCCTATCTGGAGGCGGGCAAGCCGATTGCCGGGGTCTCCGAACGCATCGTGGCAGTGAAACCGTGAGAGAAAGGAGATGACCCTTTGCGCATAGACAGGTTGTTAGGTTTTTTCTTTGCCTGTGCTCTCTTTCTTCTCTGGGGATGTGCGCCGGGGGCGGTACAGGCGGAGCGCCCCATCTTCGACGGGAAGCGTGCGTTTGCCGACCTTGAGAAACAGGTTTCCTTCGGTCCGCGTGTGCCGGGTACGCAGGCGCATCTGCAGTGTCGCGATTGGTTGATGACCGAGCTGGAGAAGGTCGCCGACCGCGTGGAGATACAGACCTTCACGCAGATAGTGAACGGCAAAAGCCTGCGCCTGTACAACATCTTCGGCATCTTCAACGAGAACGCCAGCAAGCGTATCATGCTGTGTGCGCACTGGGACACCCGCCCCACCGCCGACGAGGAGCTGGATCCTGCAAACCGCAAAAAGCCGATTCCGGGCGCGAACGACGGCGCGTCAGGGGTGGCGATACTGCTGGAGCTGGCAAGGCAGTTCAAGCTGAAACGCCCGGAAGTGGGTGTTATCATCGCTTTCTGGGATGGCGAAGACTACGGGCCCGACGTGAACACCATGCTGCTCGGCTCGCGCTACTTTGCCAGGAACATGGGTAAGCTGCGCCCCACATACGGCATCCTGCTGGACATGGTGGGCGATAAAGATTTACAGATTTACAAAGAGACCAACTCGGTGTACGCCGCTCCACAAGTGGTGGAGAAAGTATGGCGCACTGCAGGCGAACTGGGATACCGTCAGTATTTTCCCAACGCTCAGAAGTACGCGATAACCGACGACCATGTGCCGTTGATTGAAGCAGGCGTTCCCTGTATTGACCTTATCGATTTCGACTACCCGTACTGGCACACACTACAGGATACGGTAGACAAGTGCAGTCCGAACTCCCTGCAGATAGTGGGCGAGGTAGTGGCAGCAGTGGTCTATTCCGAACGCGAGTCCAAGCCATAATCTGATAGTGAAGGAACTGGTCAATATGTGGGTACGGTCATGCGCGACGTACGCCTTAAAATCTGCGACCTGTGTGGTGCTCCCAACCTGATGGAGAACACCGAGTGCCATGTGTGCGGCTGGCGCGGGCACTTCAGCACCGAACCGGCAACGGTGCGCTCGGTGATTGAGGTCGCGCGTAAGTTGCAGATGCACGAGGCCGCACGACAGGATAGCGGTTTACGCTCCCTGCGGTTGTGGTTCGTGGAGGCATGGGCGCGCTTTCAGGGCTGGTTCTACCGCCGCAGGCGTTCGCATCGGTTTCCGCTGTGACCGGGGGGTGGATGTCTGTTAAGCATCCAGACCGGATCTACTCGTCCCCAATCGCACCGAAGTTGCTCACCAGGATGCCGAAATCAAACAGCGTCACCTCTTCATCCCCGTCCAGGTCCGCCTCAGGGTTCCAGTTGCCATCACCCGGCATACTCCCAAACGCCGACACCAGCGCACCAAAGTCAAACAGCGTCACCTCGTTG
>BEHS01000151.1 GCA_002898895.1 bacterium HR16
CTGCTCTAGACTGCCTGCAGAGGCGGGCTTATTCTCGGTGGTCGCTGTTTGTCTGGAGGGATGCGCTCTGTCGCATCCCGAATACGGCGGTCGCGACGGAGCGCGACCCTTCAATCTCATTGTGGGGAGGGCGAGGCTCCTGCCGAGCCGACTTTGCCAGATTGAGGATTCACGGCTGAAGCCGTTCCTTTTCAGACGAAGCCAGCCTTGCGCTGGCTGTGTAACCCTGCGAAGATAGGGTTTGGTTTGAAGGGGTGCGGCTTTAGCCGCCAATGTCAGGCAATCGAGGAGGAAAGGCTCCCTTCCCACCGGACAGTGTGAAGCCTCACGCTCGGTGCACCACCAGCGCCTCTTAAAATTGCTGTGCATGATTTGCATATTAACGCATAATCCAAATAAAAATATTAGTTTTTCTTCAGTTTTTCAAGATATTATTGACATGAAATAGATTTTTTGCTATGCTTAGCCTGCAGGAAAACGAACGCAAGGAGGTATGAAACATGAAGCGGTTTTCACTGATGCTCGCGGCGGCTATAGCGGTAGCGATGTTTACCGCGAAGACCATGGCGTTTACGCCCATCTCCAGCCCGGATGCGGCGTACCTGGCATCCACTACCTACGTCGATCCGTCGGCAATATCGGATTGGACGAATGTGACTTCCATTACCGACGGCACGCTGACCGTCTCCTTCAAAAACGCAGCGGGGTCTGCCTCGCTAGCAATGAACAAACGAACCGCCCCTGGTGGTGGCTGGGCAACATGGAGCCAGGCTCCCGACTCGCAACGCGGTGCAGGCGATACTCTGCCTGTGTTCTTCTCGAATGACGCTACCGAGGCGCGATTTGTGCTCTCCTCGCCGATGAACATCTTCGGCTTCGAAGCGGAGCCCGACCCGTTCACTGTGCACACAATGGTTGCCAAATTCTACGACGCTTCGGACAACCTGCTGGGCACCATTTCGCGCGATGTCGATGGCAATGCCGGGGCGCGCTTGTTTGCGGCGTCCTCGCCTACGCCTATCGCGTACGTGGTGTTCAGTTCGGATGTAAGTTGGGCGGTCGGCGCGTTCCGCTACGGCACGCTGCATAGTCCCGTCATTCCCGAGCCGGGCACCATGGCGTTGTTCGGCACCGGGCTGGTAGCAGGTCTGCTGCCGCTTCGCCGACGGCTGCGAGCGTAAACAACAAGAACCTCTTCCCAACCCCTCTCCTGCGAGGAGAGGGGTTGGACAATCACAGGGCAGAACACACCTACCCCCTGCCGCATTGTTCCACAATCTGCTGTGCCAGATGGGTTACGCCGTAACCCTTCGTCGCCATCACGAACTGCTTACCGTACTGTTTGGCGATGTCGCGAGCTTCCTTCCAGTGTGTTCGGCTATACCGTACCACCACAACGGTCATGTCGGCGTTGCGGATGCGCGCCTCCATGCTGTTCACGCTCTCACCGCCGTCCAGGTCGGGCCAGTCCACTTCGGCAAACTGCAGAGCCTCGCGGATGTGCTGTTCCGCCTCCGCTCGCCGGTTAAAGCAAAGCATGAACAGCTTCTTGCCCTGTGTGATTTTGCGTGCCTTGCGCAGCAGGTCGCTGTTGTGTTCGGGCTGAGATTCTTCTTCCGGCTGTTGCTCCTGCGATGTCTCTTTCTGCTCGTTCTTGAGCAGTTGTTTCCCCAGACTCACCAGAAACTTGCGAGCCGAGCTCTGTTCGGATTTCGTCAGGGCGCACTGCTCCGGCACGGCGGGGTTTTCCAGCAAGAAGTGGTAGCCGTTTATCAACGCGCACAGTTCCTTATTGGAGTACGGTATTTGCGCCTGATGGCAGGCAACCAGCGCGCACAACAGGTCTTCCTCGAAGGTGTCCGGATTGGGCGCAGAGAGAACCGCTTGCAGATGGGCAATCGCCTGCCGCTGTTGTGCCTTCTTCTGCACGTGTCGCTTCGCCGCTTCCCAGTGCTCGTCGGCGTGTTTGATGAAATGGGACTGCCTTTGACGCGAGCTGTTTGTCGCCAGCATCTCCAGCGCCCAATTACGCCTTCCCGCTTCTTCCTGTACCGCGTCACGCAGTGTGTCCGCCCCGTCTTGCTCTGCCAGCTTGCTCAGCAGTTGTTTGGATGTCCAGATTTGCTGCACCATCGGCACCGGAGCGACGATGCTTTCCAGCAGGGGTACGCCAACACCCTTGTCCATGTCGGCACGATTTTGTTCATACCATCTCCACATCTGCCAGCTTCTCGCCAGAGCCTCATAGCCGGTCTGCAGCGTTTCCAGCTCGTGCTCGCTGAAATCGATATCGGGGTCCATAGGAGGCAGCCACAGTTTGCGGAACCGTTCCTTGGCAAAGGTGGTCAGCTGTCTCTTCAGCTGGCTGGCGTCCCACTCTCGTCCCTGTACATCCGCCTCAGGCTGCAGAAGGCGATAACGACACGCACAAGCCAATAGCAGAGGCACTACCTCCTCGTGGGCAAGGGTATGGGTCTCTACATAGTCCAGCTGGCGCGCCAGAGCCTCCAGCCGCTCCGATAGCCGATTTCGCGCTTCCTCCACACGGGCATCAACGGGTTCCGGGACCTTCTCTTCCGTTTGCGGTTCGGGAGGTTCAGCAGCAGGCTCGGCGCACTCTGGTTGGACAGGAAACGTTCCCGCCACACCTGCCACTCGATGCTCGCTCTCTGCGGGTGCGGCAGCAGGCACCTGTTCCACCGACGGCTCCGTTTCCACAGGTTCCTCCACGCCACAGGCTCCTCTGCTGCCCCTTGCGACGATGCCGGTAAGGAGGGAGCCATCTCCCGCGCTACTGTCCAGCCTTCCACCATCCGATACATCGCACGGAGAACAAGGGGCGCCTCATCATCCTCGCAAGCGGCTGTCATTTCACAGAGGGCGATAAGTGCTCGTAACCTGCTGGCTTCGCCGGCGGGTATCTCCTCGTCGTGCTGAAGGTCGCTCCAAACCGACGTGAGGAGGTCCACGCTGAGAAGCAGATGACGGCGACCATCGCGATCGAGG
The DNA here is from genome assembly GCA_002898895.1 of bacterium HR16. Taxonomy (GTDB): domain Bacteria; phylum Armatimonadota; class HRBIN16; order HRBIN16; family HRBIN16; genus HRBIN16. Next base: position 3,007 of record BEHS01000151.1, read on the forward strand.
CTTCGCGTTTTCATGCACGAAGCAAGAGCCAGAATGGCTTGCTCAATTTGAAAGCACATCTCGGTAGATGTTACGTCACCGGTAAGCATCACAGCACCCTCCCAGCGAAGAATGTGTGTTGTATCTTTTTAGACACATATACTCCAGAAAAAGTTTCAATTTGGCACTTATACAGATAAAAATGACAAATTTGAGCATGAAAATGGCAGGCTCAGACGGCAGGGAAGCGTCAGCTCTTCGCCGTAAATGAAAATCATCACAAGAGCGTATCATTGCAGGCACCAACGAGAAAAACAGGAGGAAACACCTATGCCGAAGATTACCATTGTGGGCGCTGGAGGATACGTCTTCCCTATCCGATTGACGGTCGATATCCTCTCCTTTGCCGAGCTGCAGCATTCAACCATATACCTCTACGACATCGACGGCGAGCGGCTGGCTCGTTCCAAACGGCTAATTGACGGCATCGTGGAACGCAATAACCTGCCCACCCGGGTGGAAGCAGGGCTGGATCGTCGAGAGGCATTGCGCGGCGCGGATTACGTGATTGTCGCCTTTCAGGTGGGCGGTGTGGAGGCATATAAATGGGATGTGGAAATCCCTCGCCGGTACGGGTTAGACCAGTGCGTGGGCGACACGCTGGGCCCCGGCGGCGTGTTTCGGGGGTTGCGCTCTATCGCCGTCTTCGAGGAGATAGCCCGCGACATGCATGACCTCTGCCCTGATGCGCTGATGCTCCAGTATGCCAACCCTATGTCCATCAACTGCTGGGCGCTGAACCTGATGGGGATTAAAGTGGTTGGCCTTTGCCACAGCGTGCAGGGAACCAGCAAGATGCTGGCGCACGAGCTGGGCGTGCCCTACGAAGAGGTGTCGTTCAAGTGCGGCGGCATTAACCATCAAGCGTGGTTTACCGAATTCAGGCACAAGGGAGTAGACGTGTATCCGCGCCTGCGCGAGGTGATGTTCCAGAAGTACCCCTCGCCGCTGGAGGTGGATACAGAGAGCAGGCTACCCGTCAGTCGCTTTGCACAGAGAGGATTAGACCATCAGGCAGAAGATGAGGTATATTACCACGAGCGCGTGCGCACCGAAATCATGCGCACCTTCGGCTATTTCCACACCGAGAGCTCGCACCATGGCAGTGAATACGTGCCCTGGTTCCGCAAGAACCCCGACATCGTGAACGCCTACATCCCCGTGCGCTGGGATTACTACCAGATTTCCTGCTCGTATCAGGAGGAGAGCCATCAGGAGTACCTGCGCCAGCTGTGCGAGGGACCGTTGCACCTGAGCGAGGAATACGGTGCACGCATCATCCACGCCTGCGAAACGGGCGAGCCGGTGGTGATTTACGGCAACGTGCCCAACTGGGGCGCGCCGGGCACCGACCCCAAACAGTCGCGCTCACACATCATCTCCAATCTGCCCCATAACTGCTGTGTGGAGGTCGCCTGCCTGGTAGACCGCAACGGCGTACAGCCGGTAGCTTTTGGCGACCTGCCTCCCCAATGTGCGGCAATTAACCGCCAGAGCATCAACGTACAGGAGCTGGCGGTGCTGGCGGCGCTGAACCGTGACCGTTCGCTGGTCTATCAGGCGATAGCGATGGACCCGCTGACGGGCGCACTGCTCACCCTTCCGCAGATTCGGCGCATGGTGGACGAGATGTTCGAAGCGGAGAAACAGTGGCTACCGCAGTTCGGATAACGTCCTCACACGTCAGGGCTGTCCGAATCTAAATAATCCCTTAACATACATAAGGTACAAAAGGGCTGATTCCCAGCAGGGAGGTTCAACAACGATGAAAAGCGGCTATGGGATAGCCCGAATCATAGAGGACACTTGTCCACGCTGTGGCAGGAATCTGGCTCTGCACACGGCAGTAGACCTTCGTGGCAAGGACACCGTTTACGTGCTGAAGTGCACCGACCTACGGTGTGACTACCGCCGGGTGAAGAGTGTCTTTCACGTCGTACGGGCAGTGTAAGAAGCGGGGGAAGGCGTGCTCCTTCCCCTGTCCTCTCCTCGTCGCGTGCTCACCTCTTGACTTTCTCTGCAAGCTGTGTTAGCATTCCTCGCGCAACAGAACAGCGGAGGACAACTTTGACACCGATCGAACAAACAACGCACCAGCTTTACACACTTTTTTCTCAGGCTTTAGCCAGTCAAAACAAAGAACGATACCACGAGGAATTGTGGCGTTCGTACGGACATGTTGCCACTCCGTCCGGCGCGCGCAGACGTGTACAGTTCGTGTACGACCTGTGTCGCCTCGCCCGATTTGACCCACAGGACAAGGTAATTCTCGACGCCGGTTGTGGGTACGGAGTTATTGCCATCATTTTGTCACTGATGGGAACCCGCAAGGTCTGGGGGATAGACATTTCGGAAGAGAGGCTGACGACTTTCCAGCGCATGATACAGGACTATCACCTTGCCGAACGGCTGGACGCGCAACGGCGCAGCGTGGAGGATACCGGTCTGGAGAACAGTTCTGTGGATGCAGTGATTTCCAACGAAGCCATTTCGCACTATTACGACGTGGACGCTTTCCTGCGGGAGGCGGCGCGCGTGCTGAAACCGGGCGGCGTGCTGTTAATCGCCGATGGCAACAACGCAGCAAATCCCCTTCGCCGTCGCGACACCGAAGAGATATGGAATCGCTTCGAGAACGGACCGCCGGGTGAAGTGCACGGACACAGGTTAGAGACCCCCTACGTGGAGATGCGCAGGCAGATTATTCGTTCTGCCGCACCTGACCTGCCCGCAGAAATCGTGGATCGGCTGGCGCTGGAGACCGCGTATATGCAGCGTGAGCAGGTCGTGCATGCGGTGAACGAGTATCTGACCACCGGGAAGTTCCCCAATTCCCGCTTTGACAGAAGGCGGTGTCCGGTGAACCCAGAGTTGGGTGCATACATGGAGCGGATGTTTTACCCTGCACAGTTTGCGAGGGAGATAGAACAATACGGGTTCCGGGCAAGGCATTACGCAGCTCTGGGGGGAGCGATACCCACATGGCTCAGCGTGCCCGGCCGCCTTTTCACCGCACTGACGCCGCTGACTTTGCCGTCTGCCCGCGCTTTTCGGATTGTGGCGGTACGTGAGTGAGGTACATACGCGCTTGCGTAATTGGCTCTGGATTCAAAGAGGATTTAGCAGACAGAGCAGCAAAAATCAAAGTGGAGCCGACGGGCGGACTCGAACCGCCGACCTACGCATTACGAGTGCGCCGCTCTACCGACTGAGCTACGCCGGCTCATCTGGTCGGGGTGAGCGGACTTGAACCGCTGACCTCCTGGCCCCCATCCAGGCGCGCTACCAAACTGCGCCACACCCCGACGCCCAGCACGATTTATTATAACAACAACGCGATACGGTTGTCAACGTTGCGTGACTGGCGTGGTGGCGGTTCAGGAATGACCAGGCTATGGCAAAAACCTCAGCACAGAAATCATTTATCAATGAAAAACACTTGACTTTATCTACAGCAATCTCCCATAATATATACAGCATCCTTTTGGAGGTGCCGCGATGCACACATGTACATTTGCCTGCTGGTTGCCACCAAGGTGCAACCCGGTGCACACAAACACTCTCAACATGGATACATCGGTGCGGTCCCCACTTACGCGCTCCTCCTCATGGGCTCTGCTTTTCCCGAAACACAACAAACCAAAAAGGAGCAATTCCATGCGAATCGCAAAGAAAGATGTTCCGGTACGCATGAACGCGCCGGGTGCAGTGGTGCGACAACAAATGAACTTCGGCGATGCCACCGGTTACGGCACAATCGGTGCCGAGTACTTTTCGCTGAGCGCAGGCGTTGACATCACATCGTTGCTGCGGGGCTTGGAGAACAACCTCTGCCAGTCTCCGCACTGGGGATATGTTCTGGAGGGCGAATTGACCGTCACTTACGCCGACGGCACAGAGGAAGTAGTGCACGAGCAGGAGCTTTTCTACTGGCCGCCCGGTCACACAGTCAGGGTAAGCCGAGACGCCGAGCTGATTCTGTTCAGCCCCCAGCGAGAGCACAACACCGTGATAAACCACATCATCAGCCAGATGAAGTAAACGCTTCGCGCATTGTGCCAACTGTTTTTCCTCCCCAGAAGGCTGGATGACATAGAGCACAATCTGGCAAAGAAAAAAATGAGGTTCCCGCCGTATCCCCTCTTGACGTGGTTATGCGCATAATGTAAACTATGAGCAAGAACCAGAAACAGAGGGGATGCATCATGCGCTTCTTGCCGGGAACGCATATCGAAATTATCCATGACGACATTCCACGCGGGCACATTCGCTTCGCCCTGTTTGACTTCGACGGTACGCTATCCCTCATCCGCGAAGGATGGCAACAGGTAATGGTACCCATGATGGTAGAAGTGCTCCAGCGCGAGACCAATACTACCGAAACGCCTGAAGAGCTCACGCGCATCGTGCGTGAGTACGTGGACCGCCTGACCGGCAAGCAGACTATCTACCAGATGATCCAACTCTGCGAGGAGATAGAGAAACGCGGAGGCAAACCACGTGACCCGCTGGAGTACAAGTGGGAATACCTTGCCCGGCTGTGGGAGCGCATCAAACACCGTGTGGAAGGGCTGAAAAACGGCACTATCCATCCCGACGACATGCTGGTTCCCGGCTCGCGCGACCTGCTGGAGAACCTGAAGCGACGCGGCGTGCGTATGTACCTCGCCAGTGGCACCGACGAGATATACGTGCTCGACGAAGCGGCTGCACTGAAGATAGACCACTATTTCGAAGGCATCTACGGCGCGATTGATGACTATAAACGCTTCTCGAAAGCAATGGTGATTCAGCATATCATCCAGACACACTCCCTCTCCGGCAAGGAGTTTGTCGGCTTTGGGGATGGTTTCGTGGAGATAGAGAACACGAAAGCGGTGGGCGGCATCGCGGTAGGCGTTGCCTCCGACGAGGTGCGTAAGGAGGGCGTCAACGAATGGAAACGCAACCGCCTGATTGGAGCAGGAGCAGACATCATCATCCCCGAATTTCGTGAACAGGAGAAACTGATAGCGTATCTGTTTGGGGAAGAGTAAATGCCCTATCCAACCTTCGACCGCAGCCGCCTCAAACTGCTCCCGCTATCCGAGCGGGTGCACGATCTGTCGCTCGACTCGTTCTACCGGCTGGATGACCCTGTTCCGCCCTACGACGCACCCGGCTTCGACACACTGGCACAGCGCATCGCTACCGCCCGTCGTAACGGCAAACCGGTTATCCTGATGATGGGCGCGCACGTTATCCGCGCCGGCGTCAGCCGATTCATCATCGACCTGATGGAACGCGGTGTCCTCACACATATCGCCATGAACGGCGCAGGACCCATCCATGATTACGAACTCGCCCTCATCGGCAAGACCACCGAAAGCGTCGCGCATTACATCCGGCTGGGGCAGTTCGGCTTGTGGGAGGAAACGGGACGCCTGAACGAGGCAGCAAAGCAGGCTCACGCGGAAGGCATCGGCTTCGGTGAGGCAATCGGGCGCATGATAGCGGAAGGCGACTTCCCCCACAAAGAGGTGAGCGTGCTGGCAGCAGGATACCGCTTGCGCGTGCCGATTACCGTGCATATCGGCATCGGCTATGACATCATCCACGAACATCCCAACTGCGACGGCGCCGCGCTGGGCGCAGCATCGTACACCGACTTTCTGGTCTTCGCGCACACCGTCTCGCAGCTGGAAGGCGGAGTGATGATGGCGTTCGGCTCGGCGGTGATGGCGCCCGAGGTGTACCTGAAGGCGCTGTCGATGGCGCGCAATGTGGCGCATCAGGAGGGACGCGAAATCAAGCACTTCACCACTGCCGTCTTCGACCTCATCCCACTGGAGGGCGACCTGCACCACGAAGCGCCCAAATCCGACCCGCGCTATTACTATCGCCCATGGAAAACCATTCTGGTACGCACCGTCGCCGACGGCGGCGAGAGCTTCTACTTCTGCGGTGACCACCGTGTGACCATCCCCAACCTCTATCACCGTGTGCTGCGCTATCTGGAGGAGAACGCATGACCAGAGAACGATTACAGCAGATACTCAGCCGTTTCCCCGAACAGAAAGTGCTCATTGTGGGCGATTTCTTTCTGGACCATTATTTGCTTATCGACCGCACGCTCAGCGAGACCTCACTCGAAACAGGTTTGGAAGCCTATCAGGTGGTGGAGATACGCAACAGCCCGGGCGCCGGAGGCACCGTTGCCAACAACCTGCGCGCGCTGGAGGTGCAAACCTACGCCCTTACCCTCATCGGGCAGGATGGCC
>BEHS01000152.1 GCA_002898895.1 bacterium HR16
CAGCGGCTGTAGCAGATTCTGTCCACCTAAAGGCACAAAACTTCCACCGATTACCGCCACGTCGCCCACCGCGTACACCTTTCCCAGCTCCCCAAAGGTGTCCAGCACGATTTGCTCCTGCGGAGTGTCAGGGGTTCCCCTGCGTGCGGAGCCAGGGCTGAAAACCCTCCTTCTTCAGTGCGTCACCAACCGCTTCTGCTCGCTCCACGTGGCGCGGCGCCCATACGATGCACAGGTTCGGAAAATGCTCGCGCAGTAAGCGGTAAGCGGTCGCAATCAGCTTCTCCTCTTCGGGGGCGCGACTGCTGCCGATGACCAGCACCGGCGCATCTTGCGGAAGCCCCAGCTCCTTGCGCAACGAATCGGCGTCGATATCCTGTGCCCCAACCGCCGCCTGGTCAAACTTGGTGTTACCCACTACGTGCACGCGGTCGGGAGGTGCGCCGATAGCACAAAACCGCTTCGCGTCCTCTTCCGATTGCGCACATATCGCGTCCACGCAGCGCAGAACCTGAGTGAAGAACCACCGAAACCGCCGGTAGGCAGGCAGACTTCGGTCGGAGAGGCGGCCGTTGGCGATAAAGGTTCGCACTCCGCGACGATACGCCATCATCAGCAGGTTAGGCCACAGCTCGGTTTCCATCACGATAAGCGCGTCGGGGTGGACTCTCTGCAGTGCGCGTCCTACCGCGAAGGGCAGGTCTACCGGCAGGTAGCCTACCGCATCTACCAGCTTGCCCATGTGCTGACGGGCGGTGGCGTTGCCGGTAGGCGTGAGGGTGGTCAGTAGCAGGTGGTGTTCGGGAAACCCCTCACGTAACGCCTGCAAAAGGGGCAGGGCAGCGATCACCTCGCCCACCGACACCGCATGAACCCATATCGTCCTGCGCCCCTGTGGAGACGGGGGTAGCCCGCCCAGCCGGTGGCTCCACCCCTCGCGCGACTTGCCGCGTACCACAATACGCCACAACAGGTATATCAGCCACAGGGGGGATGTCAGGATAAGGAAGAGATTGTATACTACGCTGAACATGGCTTACACTCGCTTTGCCCGAACCATCTGTTCCGCCAGCTCCTCCAGCGTGTTAATCGCCTGCTCCACCTTCTGGCGCAGTTGCTCAAACTGTTGCTCGCTGAGGTCTTCAGGCACATCGATGGGTTCTCCGAAGATAAACACGCCGCGCGCGAAGGGCAGGGGGATCATATAGCGGTCCCACGTTGGTAGCAGTTTGCGCGGGTAGGCGGCGACACCTGCCGGAATGATGGGGCATTTTGCCTTTTGGGCGATGAAGAGCGCGCCGGGTTGCACCTGCCGGTTGGGTCCACGCGGACCGTCGGGGGTGAACGCCAGAATGCCTCCTTCTGCTACACGCCGAGCCGCTTCCAGCGCAGCGCGGATACCGCCACGCCCGGTAGAACCGCGGATGATGCGAAAGCCGAACCGTCGGAAGATGTGGTTCTGTATCTCACCATCGCGCGAGAGAGAGATAATCGCCCAGAACCCCCTGCCTTTAAACACATTGGCGGGGATGAAGCTGCGCCCGTGCCAGGTCACCAGTACCGCTCCTTTACCCTGTCGCACTCGCTCCAGTACCTGTTCGAAATTGAGCACCTTCAGCCTCAGGCTTAGCCCGATCGCCCGGGCGAGACTCCACACGATAAAACCCAGCACTCTCGGACGCAGCCGTTGCCACCAGCCCGGTTTTTCTCCGTCCTTACTCACCTTGTGTCACCAGCTCCTGTGCCATCTGCTCACCCATTTGTTTACGGAACAGTCGGGCGTACACTCCTCCCTTCGCCAGCAGTTGCTGATGGGTGCCCTGTTCCACAATACGTCCATGCTCCAGCACCAGTATCTGGTCGGCATTGACCACTGTACTCAGGCGGTGCGCGATGACCAGCGTGGTGCGCCCGCGCATCAGCTCCTCCAGTGCCTGCTGTACCAGCGCTTCGGAGGCGGTGTCCAGCGAGGAGGTCGCCTCGTCCAGAATCAGGATGCGCGGGTTCTTCAGGATGGCGCGGGCGATAGCGATACGCTGTCGCTCTCCACCGGACAGACGCACGCCACGCTCGCCGACCAGGGTTTCATAGCCCTTTTCCAGTCGCTGGATGAACTCGTGTGCGTGAGCTGCCTTCGCTGCCTCAATCACCTGCTCGTCGGTGGCATCAGGTACGGCGTAGGCGATGTTATCGCGGATGGTGCCACCGAACAGAAGTGTCTCCTGCGGCACGATGCCGATCTGCTTGCGCAGGGAGGCTATCTGCACCGTGCGGATATCGATGCCGTCGATAAGCACTCGTCCCGAGGTGGGGTCGTAGAAACGGGGAATCAGGTCGGCGAGGGTGCTTTTGCCCGCTCCGCTGTGACCGACCACAGCCACTACCGTACCGGGCTGCATTTCGAAGGAGATGTCGTCCAGCACCAGCCGCCCCCCGCGATGGTAGGCGAAGCTCACGTTCTCGAACCGCACATGCCCGACGATAGGAGGCATCGGAGGCGCGTCGGGCAGTTCCTGTACTTCGGGATGAACGTCCAGCACTTCGCGATACACGCGCTCCGCTGCCGCCAGCACCTGCTGGCGGGTGACGTTGATGCTACCCAGCGTCTGCATACTCTGCGCCACCAGGTTCAGCGTCAGCAGGAAGCTGCTCAGACCACCAAAGTCCAGCTCACCACGCACAATCTGGTGCCCGCCGTACCACAGCACAAAGGCGATTCCGCCCGCACCGATGAGCTCGATCAGGGGACGTAACGCTGCGCTGGTGCGCACACCGTCCATCATGGCGCGATAGGAAAGGTAGTTGCGCTCTTTGAACCGTTTGATTTCCATCGGTTCGGTGGCGAAGGCTTTGATGGTGCGCACGCCGGCGATGGTTTCCTGAAGGACAGCGGTCACATCCTCCAGGCGCAGTTGTGTCTGCTGACCGATTTGCCTCATGCGCTTGCCGATGGCGCGGATGATGAGAGCCATCAGCGGAACGCCCACCACCGCAATCAGCGAGAGCTTCCAGGATATAACAAACAACCACACCAGACCTCCCACCAGCCCAATGGGTGCAGCCACCATATCTTTCAGCAGTGTACCGCCGTTGGAGATGGCGTTGATATCGTTGGTGAGCACCGACATCAGCGCGCCCGTGCGCCGATGGGTGAAGTACGAAAGCGACAAGCTTTGCAGATGCTCGTAAACCCTCTCGCGCAAGCGCATGGTAAAGCGGTTGATAGCCAGCGAAAGGTAGTAGGTCTGTCCGTAGGCGAAGACAAACTTGATGAGGAACGCGCCGATGACAATGAGACTCACGCGGTTGAGCAGGCTCACATCGTGGTAATGCTGGGCGGCGTTCACCACGTCACGGGTGAGCGCAAAGATACGCAGGGTGATGGCTTGTGCCCCCGCTGCGCAAATCAAGCCGAGCGCGATGTATTTCAGGTGCGGCTTGAGGTCTCGCCACAAGCGTCTTTGCAGTTGTCTGTCATCTCGTGTTGGCATGGTGAACGTCCAGGCACTCCAGGAGCAGGTGCGCAGCGCGTTCGGTCGCACCCGGTTCTCCCAGTAACGATTTTACCTCTTGCAGCGCTTCTCGTTGTAGCAGGTGTCCTTCGGTGCCGGGGAGAAGCGTCAACGAGTAAGCAACGATGTTCTGCGGCGTTGCGGAGTGCTGTAGCAGCTCAGGGCAGATGCTTCGCTGTGCAATCAGGTTCGGCAAGCCGATGAATGTGAGATTCAGCGAGCGTTTGCGAATGTGGTATTCCATCTCCATCAGCCATGAGCCGCGGTACAGGATAATCATCGGTGTGCCCAGTATTGCCGCCTCCAGTGTCGCCGTACCCGAACAGCACCACAGTAAATGGCTGTGTGCCATCACATCATACGTCATCTCTCTGACAATCCGCCACTGGACGGTGGAACCGGCAAAGGCGCGCTGAACTTCCTCCTCCTGCACCGACGGTGCTAAAGCCAGTACGAATTGCGCCCCCGGTTCCAGATCGGAGAGCAGCTCCGCCGCTTTGCGCATGGTAGGCAATAGAGCGCGCACCTCCTGTCTGCGACTGCCCGGCAATAGCCCGATGCGTAAATGCTCGGGGTTCAGATTCAACCTCTCGCAGAACTCCTCTTCGCTCAGCGAAGGGTGTACCCTGTCCAGCAAGGGATGTCCCACGAAGTACGCGTTCGCGCCAGCCTGACGCAGCAGCTCGGCGGACCAGGGGAACGGTGTGACGATGCAATCGGTGCAGTTTGGAAGGTCGTTGCGCCGGGGCAAGTACCTGCGCCATGAGCCGGGTGGAAAGTAATAAAACACCTTAATACCCCTCTGTTTTGCCCACTTCGCCAGCGGCACGTTGAACGCTCCGAAGTCCACCAGCACCAGCAGGTCGGGAGGTTGCTGTGCCAGGCGGCGCTTCAGGTTCTGTTGTGCCAGCCAGAGCGCAGGGGCGAGGCGCAACGCTTCTACCACGCCTACCGCTCCCCAGCGACTGCTGTCATACAGCAGTTGTACCCCCCCCTCTGCCATGCGTCGCCCACCGACGCCCCACAGGCGCACCGCAGGCAACCGTTTGCGCACCGCCTGTATGAGCGCGGCACAACTGGCATCGCCGCTTGCTTCACCTGCCACACACACAATGGTAACCGATGTGCTCACCGCATACCGCGAGGGTCGTTAGCGCGCCCTCCGAAGCCCTTGCGAATACTGCGCAAGAAATCAAGCAGGTAGTCTCGCTCGGGGCTGGGCTCCACCTCTTCTTCTATGGCTTCGATAGCCTGCGACATATTGAGCTTCGATCGGTAAAGCAGTTTATACGCCTGGCGCAGTCCCGCTCGCACTGCAGGAGGAATACCGTGTCGGCGCAAGCCTATCGTGTTCAGGTCCAGCACCTCCGCCGGGCGTCCGTCCACCATCATAAAGGGAGGAACATCCTGTACCACTTTAGACATCCCTCCCAGCATCGCCAGTTTGCCGATGCGGGTGTATTGATGTACGCCTACCATTCCGCCAAAGACCACGTGGTCCTCGACGATGACATGCCCGCTGATGCCCGCTTGATTGGCGATAATGATGCCGTTGCCCAGCTTGCAGTTGTGCCCGATATGCACGTATCCCATAATCATGTTGTCATCGCCGATGACGGTGGCTTCTTCTTCTCCGGTAGCGCGGTGGATGGTGACGAACTCACGGATAATATTACGGTCACCGATGCGCAGGTAGCTGCGCTCCCCTTTGAACTTGGTATCCTGCGGAGGTCCTCCCAGGATTGCGCTGTGAAAGATATGGCAGTAGGAGCCGATGGTCGTCCACTTTTCCACCACCACATGCGATTCGAGGATGGTTCCCTCCCCGATGTATACGTGAGCCCCAACGATACTGTAAGGACCTATCTCCACATCCGGAGCCAGCTCTGCCGTTGGGTGGATTATCGCGGTCGGATGAATCTTCGAATGCGCCATAGTCTGTATGCCCATCACTGAGAATTCCCTTTGTCTACGGTAGAATTTGCCAGCTGCTCCTGCGCGCGGCTGCCGTTCTTCTTGGGGTCAACCAGCGCGAAAATCAGCTCCGCTTCCGCCACCACCTGACCGTTCACGCGCCCGACCACGCGCACTTTGCCGGTGCTGCCGCGAAAGCGCAACACCTCTACCTCGGTGATGAGCGTATCGCCCGGCACCACCGGCTTACGGAAACGTACCTTGTCGATACCGCCGATATAAGCCAGCTTGTGGCGATGTTCCGGCAAGGAGAGCATCAGCACGCCCCCGACCTGCGCCATTGCCTCTATCACCAGCACGCCGGGCATGATAGCTTGCCCCGGAAAATGCCCATTGAAAAACTCCTCGTTAATGGTGACGTTTTTCAGTCCCACCGCCCGTTTGCCGGGCTCCAGTTCCAGAATGCGGTCCACCAGCAGCAACGGGTAGCGATGCGGTAGTATCTCGCGAACCGCTTCCACGTCCAGTACGCCATTCGGTCCTATCATGTTTCACTCCCCCTGTATCGTCTGTCGTAATGCCAGCGCGAAGGCGGTATTCAATGTATGGCTTGGCTTTACCGCCACGAATAACGCCTCCACCTGCGCGCCCACCAGCGCTAGGTCGCCGATAAAGTCCAGCACCTTATGCCGAAGCACTTCATCCGGGAAGCGGAGGGGCGTACTGTAGTGGTCGGGGAAAATGACCAGGGCGTTGTCCAGATTACCCCCCAGCGCTTTTCCGCGCGCCAGTAACGCTTCCACCTCCTCCCAGAAGCCAAAGGTGCGAGCAGGCGCTATCTCCTCCAGATAGTCTATTTTATCCAGATGGAACCATGCTACCTGCGTACCCACCAGCGGATGGTCGTAGTGCACCGTAGTTATCAGTAGCCTCTCGGGGTGCGGCATCGCCCATATCCCCCGGTCGCCAGCCATTACCGAGACCGGGCGCGTGAGGCGGATGCGCCGTCGTTGTGCGGACTGTTCCTGTAGCCCCACTCTGTAGAATCGTTCCACCCAGGGCGCCGCGCTACCATCCAGAACCGGTATCTCCTCACCTTCTACCTCGATACGGGCATTATCTACGCCGGTGCCTGCCAGCGCAGAGAGCAGGTGCTCCACCGTCATCACGCGCACGCCATCTGCGCCCAGTGTGGTACATCTATCGGTGGAGACCACATATTCTGCCAGCGCAGGGATCCACCGCCCGCCCACGGTGAAGGCAATGCCTGTGTTCTCATCCGCCGGTTTGACCGTCACCCGGCACCGTTTACCCGTGTGCACGCCAACGCCTTCGACGCTGATTGCCTCCCTCAGCGTGCACTGTTTATTCATCCTTTTCCTCCGTCGTTAGCCCCAGTCTCCTCTCCAGCTCTTTTACCCGCTCGAACAGTTCGGGCAGGCGGCTGGTGTAAGCCATGAGGCGCAGTTGTCTGCTGTGTTCACGGGCAGGACTGCCGAAGTAGCGCTGTCCGCCCTGCAGGTTGCCCGCCACCCCGGATTGCGCGGCAACAATGGCACCGTCGCCGATGGTGACGTGGTCTGCTACGCCTACCTGTCCTGCCAGTACCACGTAGCGGCCCAGTCGAGAGCTGCCTGCAATGCCCACCTGCGCTACCAGAAGGCAATTCTCCCCAATCTGCACATTATGCCCGATGTGTACCAGATTGTCAATCTTGGTTCCTGAGCCAATGCGGGTCACGCCTGTTTTCGCACGGTCAATGCACACGTTCGCGCCGATTTCTACGTCGTCGCCGACTTCCACCGTACCGATGTGCGGAACTTTGCGGTGTACGCCGTCCACGGTGACATAGCCGAAGCCATCCGCGCCGATGACCGAACCCGAATGCACGATCACCCTGTTGCCCAGTCTAACATCGTGCATTAACGTCACGTTCGGATACAGTACACACTGCTCGCCTATTTGCGCGTCCCGCCCGATATAGCACAACGGGTACAGCACACTGCCACGTCCAATCCGTGCACCCGCCTCAATAACGCACCCTGCGCCGATAGCCACGTCCTCCCCGATGTCGGCTTCTGGGGAGATGACCGCGTTCAGGTCAATACCTTCGGGATGGCGAGGCTCAGGGGCGAACAGTTCCATCGCTTTCAAGAAAGCCTGCCTGGGCGATTCGACGCGCAGAACGGGCTTGTCGATGGGCGGTGCATCCCGCCATACGATAACCGCTGCAGCCGGACACCGTTCCGCCAGGCGCAGGTAGCGCGGCGATTCGGCAAAAACCACATCCCCCTCTTGCGCAAACTCTATCGAGGATACCCCTGTGACAGGGGTATCCGCATCACCTTCCATCTGCGCGTTCATCTCCTGCGCCAGTGCCTGCAGAGTGAGTCTCATGGGATGTTCCCTCGCATCTCCCGGGCGATTTGTGGGGTAACATCGGGCACGCCCGCCCGCGCCTGCCAGACAGGTACCCAGCCGTGACGACGGCATATCGCTTCCACCCACCGTTTGACATCTTGTTCTATCAGGGAGCGAATGTCTTGCTGAGGTACTGCAGGTGGGGGAGGCGGTTGCCCCCCGCTGATGGCTTTGTTCGGCACGCTGAAGGTAGTGTGCGGGAAGATAACGGGCTTGCCCATATCGGCGAAGGCGCGTACCTGCACGCTGGCGCGGAGTTGTTCCGCTTGCAGGCGTTTTGTGCTTCTCTCTCGCAGCTGTTCTCGCCTGCGTTCATAATCCTGCTCTATGGCTTCTGCGCGCTCGCGGATACGGCGGGCGGTTTCCTCCTCGATACGCACCAGCCTGCGCCGGAGTGTTTCGGAGAGATGTTGTTGCTCCGCTTCCACCTCTTGCAGGCGAGTGTTCAGTGCCTCGCGCTGGTCAGGGCGAATGCGTGCCAGCCGTTGCAGAACGCGCCTCTTGATTTCGACATCGGCTTGCGGCAGCTGGTGCTGGCGCAACACCTCTTCGACCTCCTGTTCCGCCTGGCGAAGCACCTCCTGTCGCGCCATCTCCGTTTCCGCCTTTTGCTCTGCCTCCAGCTGCGCCATCTCCTCCTGTAGCAGGCGCGCTTCCATCTGCTGCAAGCGGGCGGTCAACGCCTGTTGCTGTTGGGCGGATGTCTGCATCATCCGCTGTTGCCTGCGTTCTGATTCGGCAGTTTGCATCGGCTGAAGAGTGGTGCCCTGTAAGGAGAGCGTTGTCGGGAACGCTTCACCCCCAACGGTGCGTGTCGGCTGGGGAGTGCGCGCGGATATCTGCGCCTCCCATAAAGGGTGATATATCAACAGCGCTTGCCACTGTACGGCGACCGCCCTCTGCGGTAGTCTCCGGGCGCAACCGCTCAGGCATCCCCCAGCCGTCAGCAATGCCAGAAGCAGGATGGCCAATCGCCTACTTCTTGTTAAGCCGCTTGATGACATCGCTGGTGATGTCGTTGGAGGCGTAGAGAACTTGCGTGCTATCGAACACCACTGCCAGTCCCTTTTCCTGCGCAATCGCCGCCACCGCCTTGCGGATGTCCTGCAGCATCTGGTTAATCATCTCATCGCGCCGCGTGTTGAGCTGCTGCTCGAACTCGTCCTGCATTCGCATCAGTATCTCCTTATTGCGGTTCTCGATGGCGGTAAGCTGGTTAATGCGCTGCACTTCCTGTTCGGAGGGCGGATTTTTCTGGCGCAGCTGGGAAAGCTCCTGATTGAGCTGTTGCGACTTCTGCTCAATCTGCTGCATGCGCTGCTTCTGCTGGTCGGTGGGATTCGTAATGCTCGCCAGACTCTCGTACTCGGTGATTTCCGCTTCTTCAAGCAGCAGGTTATTTGCCCGCCATTGCAGTTTGGCGCGCATCTGGTCGCGCATCTGTTGCAGTTGG
>BEHS01000153.1 GCA_002898895.1 bacterium HR16
CGGAGGCACAGGCATCAGCAAAGGCGCATACGAGGAGATGGAGAGCCTGTTGCGTATGGCAACCGCGCTGGTGAGCGAATGCCCTTGTGTGGAGGGTTGTCCCAGCTGCCTGCACTCTCCGCAGTGCCCTGTGCGCAACGATGGACTGGACAAAAGATGGACGGTGCGCCTGCTGCAGTGGCTACAAGGGCATCTGGATTCGGAATAAGTTACAGGGTATTATATTGGGAGGGCAACGCTCTGTGACGAAGCATCTGCCTTTCACGAGGGCATGAGATTCTTCGCTCCGCTCAGAATGACAGGGAGGCGAGATTGCCTCGTCACAACCGTGAGAATCACACTTGACAGAGCACTATTTCTTCAAAACTCATCAGGTTGCGCTACACAACGGCCAGTAGCCTGTGCCGACCGTGTAGTCACGTGTGGTAAACTGCTAGACAAACTGTGTTCTTGACCGATAGTACAATAAAAGAGGAGGATTTTCATTCTTTGAACATCCGATGGGTGGAACCATGAACGCAGTAAGGCGCAATAACGGTCATCATCAGGAACTATTGCACCGTTACCCGGGCAACCCGATTCTCACCGCAGCCGACTGGCCGTACCCGATTAACACCGTTTTCAACGCGGGCGCAACGCTATTGCCTGACGGCACGACGCTGTTGTTGTGCCGGGTAGAGGACAGGCGTGGTATCTCGCACTTTTGCGCGGCGCGCTCGCGTAACGGTGTGGACGGCTGGGAAATCGACAGGCAGCCAACGCTTCTACCCGATCCCGAACATCACCCGGAAGAGATTTGGGGCATCGAGGACGCTCGCATCGTCTATGTGCCGGAGCTGGGCAAGTACGCGGTGACCTACACCTCCTACTCGCGCGGAGGGCCCGGCGTCTCGCTTGCGCTCACCGAGGATTTTCGCCACTTCGAGCGCTTTGGGGTCATCATGCCCCCTGAGGACAAAGACGCGGCGTTGTTGCCCAGACGCATCGGCGGACACTGGGCGCTGATTCATCGCCCCATGACGATACAGGGGGCGCACATCTGGATTTCCTATTCACCCGACCTGCGACACTGGGGCAGCCACAGAATGATATTGCAGGCGCGGCGCGGGGCGTGGTGGGATGCCAACAAAATCGGGCTATCACCCCCTGCCATCGAGACACCGGAGGGCTGGCTCATACTGTATCATGGCGTTCGCCAGACCGCCAGCGGCAGTCTGTACCGGCTGGGACTGGCGTTGTTTGACCTGAACACACCTGAAAAGTGCATCCTGCGCAGCGACGAGTGGATGTTCGGTCCGGAAGAGCCGTATGAGCGCGAGGGCGACGTAGCGAATGTGGTGTTCCCCTGCGGGTATACTATTGCCGACGACGGGGATACCATCAACCTCTACTACGGCGGAGCGGACACCTGTATCGCGCTGGCGACAGGAAGCATTCGTGAGATGCTGGAGTGGCTCAAAGCACATGGGCACCCCGGCGACTATGGCATATAAGGAGGAGTTATCCGGCGCATGAAATACATCCTGCTGGTGCCTGACGGGTTTGCGGACGACCCTCTGCCGGAATGGAATGGCAAAACGCCCAAGATGCGTGCGAATACTCCGCATCTGGACGCACTGGCGAAGCGTGCATTGATTGGCGCGGTGTGGACGGTGCCGCCCGACATGTACCCGGGCAGCGACGTGGCGAACATGGCGGTTTTGGGATACGACCCGCGCCGATACTACACCGGCAGAGGCCCGCTGGAGGCACTGGCGATGGGTATTTCCCTTGAGGAGGAGGATGTCGCCTTCCGCTGCTCGCTCATCAGCACCGACGGCGAGCGCATTCTTGACCACAGCGCAGGTAACATCAGCAACGAGGAGGCGCACCCACTTATCCGGCTGGTGGATGAAAAGCTGGGCACGCGCTACTGGCGGTTCTTCCCGGGAGTGGGCTACCGGCATGTGATGATATGGCATGAGGGACCAACGGATGTTCGCTGCACGCCTCCTCATGATGTGGTCGGCGAGCAGTGGATGAAGCATTTGCCGGTGGGCGAGGAAGAGGAAAAGCTGCGCAGGCTGATTGAGGACTCGCTGAACCTGCTGGACGACCATCCTATCAACCGCCGTCGGCGCGATGAGGGGAAGTCGCCGGCGAACATGATTTGGCCCTGGGGGCAGGGGATAGCGCCAAAACTGCCCTCCTTCGCTCTACGATTCGGGGTTACCGGCGCGGTGGTGGCAGAGGTGGACCTGGTGAAGGGCATCGGGCGGGCAGCGGGACTGGAAGTGCCCACCGTGCCCGGCGCAACGGGCTACCTGCATACCGATTACCGTGCACTCGGCGCGTGGGCACTGCAGATGCTGGACAGGCACGATTTCGTGTTCATCCATGTAGAGGCTCCTGACGAGGCGGGGCATCAAGGCGACCCGGAAGCGAAGGCGTGGGCGCTGGAGCAGATTGACGAGCATATCGTGGCGCAACTGGTGGACGGCTTGCGCGAACACGATTACCGGATGCTGGTGCTGCCCGACCATGCGACGCCCGTCGCTATTCGCACCCACCGGGCGGGGGCAGTGCCCTTTATGCTTTATGACTCGCGTGAGGACCTGTCGCGTGGCAACGTACTCACCTTCGACGAGAGCGCAGTAGAGGAGACGAAACTGCGTATCGATGAGGGCTGGCGGTTGATAGAGATGTTGTTTAAAGCGTGAAGCAACCCTCATCCATGCCCTGTACCAGTGAAAAAAGAACAGCCCCCTCTCTGTGGGGAGAGGGGGCTGAGAGTGAGGTTCCTTTCACAGTACCTCGTCGACCACTACTCGACGCCCCGGCGATACGAGTCTTTCAGCCTTTGCAGGTCCGACTGGAGAATGGCACGTCGCGTAGCGGGTGAGAGGTCTGCAGCACGCGATGCCGCTCCTACTCCCAGCCGGTCCAGGTTGGCGTTCGCCACCTCGAGCAGGTAGCGGGCGTAAACCGCATTGTGCACGCCGAAGCTGGCATCACGCAGGATGAACCAGTAGTTGTGGCGTGCCCGCTTGACCTCGATGGGCACCTGCGCCTGCGGTGGAGCGGTCTTGCCCGCCGGAATGAGAGTGGTGTAGTCCCACAGGTCGGGGTCGCCGAAGGTTTGCTGTGACCACGCTTGCAGGCGCGAGCGCAGTGCCAGCAGCCCTTGCTCGATCTGGCTCTTGGTTGCCTGCACACGTGCTGCCGCATCCGCCGCCGTATGGCACGGCGAGCAACCGGTATCGTAGCTCACGGTAAAGGTGTGGCGTGCGTTTGCCACATGGCAGTGCGAGCACTGTCCGGGTGCGGTAGCGTGAGCGGTGGTGCGTACCACGGGACCGGACTGCCCTTCCACGCCGGTCATACCCATGAGCATGTTGTACTGGTTGCTCTCGTGGAAGTTGGGACGTGCGGTGCCAGAGTTCAGAGCGGTATCCGACGGATTACCGCCGCGCCCGTTGTGACAGGAAGCACACACATGGTTGAACGTGCTGTACTGCTTCACCGGCACGCCCGGAGCCACGTCGGTGGTATCCGTGTTCGACACGGCACGGCGTAGCTGCACCTCCTCGCCCTGCCACGTCAGGTTGCCGGTCTGGCGGTGCGGGTCATGGCAGGAGGCGCAGGATGCGCTCTCATGGGTGGCGTGTGCGATTTCCACGATGGTGTCTGTGCTCATCGCCTGGATGCCGGCGTCGATGGCGTCGCGTGTCTGCCCGTACGTGAGCTTGCTATCCACCATCTGTGCACGGAAGGGCGCGCTGTGACAGCGGAAGCAGGTTTTACCGTAGACGTTGGGGTTACTCTCCGCCTCCTCAATCACCACTTCCACCACTCCAGCGTGCCCAGATTGCTCGTACTGGGCAGCGATAGTGCCATGACACTGACCACACACCACCGAGCTTGCTACGTTCGGATAGGTCAGGATGTTCTCTTTGGATGGTGCAGCAGCATGTTTGCTACCCGGTCCGTGACACTGCTCACAGCCTACGTTCACCTGGGCGTGCTTGGTTTTAGACCAAGCCACAGCGACTGGCTCAGCACCCGTCTGCTTGCTGCCGGCGCCATGGCATTTAGCGCACTGCTCCGCGCCGACATAAGTGGCGTCCTTCTGCGCCGCAGGCAGCAGCTCGATGAACCGGGAGGAAGGCGACGAGGTTCCGGTGCCAGGTGGCTGCACCAGCGGTCCGCCACCGCCTCCGCATCCCTCCAGCGCGATTACCGCAACCGCCAGCGCCAGCGAGACGCTTGCCAGCCAAAGAATGCGTTTTCTGTGCATATACGTGACCTCCTTTGCAACGCACAGTGTTCTCTTACGGCGAGGTGTAAGGTTGAGACAGTTTCTGCAACTGCCCCGTCGTTAATGGTTCTGCGTACATCATCTGCTTCAGGTCTGCTCCGGACTCCAGAAACACCCACTTGGTGGGGTCTGTCGTCGGTGAGGTGGGATCACCTGTGTAGTCTACAAGGTCCACCTGTAACGCTGTCTGCCAGTCAGGCGGTACGGGAATGACCCCCCTGGTGTTCACGATTTTGGAACCGTCCCACCTGGTCACGGTGATTTTGCCCGTCTGGTTGTACTCGCGAATAGCCGCGTTGTCGTGGCAGTCTTCGCACTTGCGAGCGTTTCTCACGATGTTGTGAGCGCGGTATGGCGCAAGCACCGCGATGGTTTTATCGTTGTAGTTCGCGGTCATCAGGTTTCCTGTGGTCACTTTGCCGGTGCTCTTGCGTCGCAGGAGCAGAACCCAGTCCTTCAGCACCGTATGCGGACGCTTCACATTGCCCTGAATTTCGCTCTGGATATGGCAGTTGTAGCAGGAGACAACAGACTGGGTGTGGCATGCCAGGCAATCTACATCCTCCTTGTGGATGCTGTGCGCCTGGTTGTCTGCCAGCGAGCGGTGGCAGTGTTCGCACTTGACCTTTACCGCGCCTTCGTCCAGCCACGAGGCGTACTGCTTGCCGTCTCCATGCACATCCTCCAGGGTATGGCAGCTCGTACATTGAAAGCCCTTCGCCCGGTGCACGTCCGAATAACCCAGCGCTATCTCGCGTGCCTGCCGCCCGTGGCACTTCAGGCAAATCTGGTCGCTGACCGGTGAGCCCGGGCTGGTATGACAGTCGTCACAGCCGGGCTGATAGGTCGCAGGGTCGACGGGAGTGCCGTCTGCTTTGCTACCAGGGTGACATTTCCTGCACTTTTCTATAACAGCCTTATCACCCGGTGGAGCAGACTCATCGATCAGAGTTTCCAGCCCACCGTTTGCCTTGCTGTACCACGTGAGTTTGCCCATTCTGGTGGCGTGCAGGCTGGTGCGAAAAGCTTCCTCGATGGATAGAGTGGTCTGCCTGGTTGCTTCGCCTCCGCAACCGTACAACAGCAAGGCAGCAGCCACCGTAGCGAGGGTGAAGCTTACTGGACCCAGACGTTTCACGCTTTTCATGGTGATAACCTCCGTTGGTTCCCCATGTTCTTAGAACCTTCCACTCAGTGACAGCAACACCAGATGCGTATCGTAATCCATCAGGCTAACCACCTCATCGCGATAGCTCCACGGCGCGATGGTGAGCGTCAGCTCGTAGTCCGAAGGCAGTCGGTAGCTGAGGTTCGCTGTAAAGAACCGCCCTTCGGTGTTGCCGTCCCGCAGTAACAGCGGGTTGTCGTTGTCGGTGACGAAGTTGGTGTAGCTCGCACTGATGGTGGCACGGCTATTGATGTTCCAGTTGAACCCGACTGTGCTTACCCTGCTGTTGGGCACGAAGTTGTCCAGCGTAGGCGACTGCGTGACCTCACTGCGCGCTGTCCACGCTTCGGACGAGTACTCGGCAAACAGGCTGAAGTCATCTCTGGGCGTCCATGTGCCCCCCAGCGTAATGCCGTTCAGGTTCAGCGCGACGGCACGTGCACCGTTTGCCCACCGTCGGTAAGTGTAGGTGATGTAGCCGTTGAATGCGGGTGTGCCTCCATCCAGTTTGACCTGCGCAAACCGCCGGTTATCCCAATACAGGGAACGCGGGTCGGCGGTGAGCATAGCGGGCGGGTCGTTGAGGCGTTCGTCCCAACCGCGCACCGTTAGACGCAGTTGTTTGCTGAGCCTGCCCCATAGCCTGCCTTCCACCGTCCACCAGCGCGGCACGTCGACGAAGCTGCGGTCGGCGCGTACCCTTTCTGCCTCACGCTCGCGCACACCCACCTGCAGGCTCCACTGGCTCCAGCGGTGGATAAGTAGCGCGCTGGTGCTGCGCCGCTCCTGAACAGTGGCATTTTGCACCACCGGCAATGCTATCCTGTCCTGCCGGAACGAGAGAGCCAGCTCCGTTGCTGTACCCAGCATGAGGTCGCTCGCCAGGTTCAGCGTCTCCATTTTGCTGCTGGGACGGTTCTGCTGGCGCAGGTCCATGCGGGCGAATGTCCCTTCCACAGCCAGACTGGGGTTGATCTCCCATAGATAGCGGGCGTGCCAGCGTTCCATGCTGGTATCGGGGAAGGTGTTCGTTCGGTCAAAGTATCGCCAGTCGGTGTAGCCGATGCTGAGTTGTCCGTTGCCCAGCTTGCCCTCGGCGACCGCATCCCAGTAGCGGGTGTTTTGCAGCAAGGGCGTGCGCGGGGACTCCAGATAGTGGTTCTGTCCGTCCTGGCGATATCGCACGAACACCGCAAAATCAGGCGTCAGCGACTGTTTGAAGAAGGATTCGGTAACGCTGCGCTCGCTGGTCGGCAGGATGTCGGGAACCGGGGTGATGAACCGGTTGCGCGTGGTCCACGCCTCGATGCGAGTGGTACCGAATCCAAATGACAGGTTGCTTTCCAGCCGATAGTCGTCTTCTGTGGGGCTCCACAGCTGCAGGCGCAGGTTGTCGCCCGTGCGCCAGAAGGGTGAAATATAGCGCAGCTCGCGGATGAAGCGACCGTTCGGTGGAGTAGCGTATTGTCGGAACTTGGCGAGGTTGCCGTCTACGTTCCACCACGACCAGCCGAGGTCTATAGAGACAGGCTTGGGCGGTGGAGGCAGTGGGGCTTCCGGCGCCTCTGGCGGAGCCTGAGTCTCCTGTTCCGACGGTGGGGTAACCTGCGCATGAGCCGGCGAAGCCACGCACAGACACCATATCAGTAGCCCGCTCGTGAGCAGGGCATAAGCGAGTCGGCGAGTGATAGCACCACGTTTGTCGTCCATAATGTTTACCCCCTACGGGCGACGCAACAGCGCGTCGGAATTGGAGCCATGCACAGCCGCATGGCAACCTGCCATCCAGCAAGTGCGTCCCGGGTAGTGCGTTGCCGATTTGTCGGTATGGCACTGAGTGCACAGCCCTCTCGAGAAGGCGTTCAGCAGTTTGGGGTTTTGCGAGCCATGCGCCCGATGGCACTCAGTACATCCTTCCCCGCTCCATCCGGCAACCGGGTCGTGCTCATAGGTGAACGGTCCGGCTTTGTCGGGATGGCAGCTGACGCACATCTCTTTGATGGGGCGGAAGCGTTTCTGCGCTGCCTTGCTGGGGTGCGCCTCGTGACATTCGCTGCACTCCAGCCTGCGTTCAGGAACCGGATGGTGGAAGTTGAGCCGGAACTCGTTCGCCTGACGCTGATGGCACTGACTGCACAGGATGGGGTCGTCGAACTTCAGCAGGCGACGAGGCTGTGGCTCCTTCTCCGTCTGCGGCGAGCGCAGGCTTCCCAGATTAATCAGACCTCGTGCGGGTGGCTCCTTGTGCGGCTGCCAGTGAATCTGGTGGCACGCGGTACAGGCTACATCCGCTTTTCCATGCTGGGTGCGATGCCATTGTGACAGGCGCATGGTATCCGCATGGCAGCGCAGGCACATCGCCGCGATGTCCGCCGGCTTGGACTGGCTGTAGCTGAAGATTTTTGAGGGGTCTTCGAGGTGGGGATTCGCCGGTCCGTGACAGGCTTCGCATCCCTGCTTGTCAATCGGCAGTTTCGGGTTTCGCACAAAGGGGGCGTGCGGTGAGCGGTTAAAGTTATCGGCGTGAGGATAGTGGCATCCCGCTTCAGCGCAGTCCTTCTCGCCCATATAGTCATCGGGCGTTGCCTTGGCGAAGAGGCTCAGCGGATAAGGAGTTGCCTTCTGCTGTTCTTTCTCCGCCACAACGGTTACCGCTGCTAACAATGCCAGCGCTACTGCGCTCAGACAGAGCCAACGCTTTTGCACGTTCACAGGAAGCTCCTCCCGAGAACAAAGAGTTTGTCGTACAGAACGCATCAGGCTACTAGCATATCAAAATAGGATAGATATACTATAGTTTCTCAGTTCACTACTCTAAATATACAGGATAACAACGCAATTGTCAATGGGGAAAAGCTATTTTTCTGATAAAATCTTTGAAAAAGGTTCCTCCTTTTCCTGCTTCGCAGAGGAAGAGGAGGCAGATTTTTTGTGAATCGAGAGGTCATAGCGCACAGACCTCCGGGAATCGATACCAAAGTAGAAGGTTATCTGCTCTATTTGAGCCTGTTGCTGTCTGTCGAGGGCGTTGGGAACCAGGTGGCGCTGTTGCTCCAGCTCCTCAGGGCTCTCGGCGGTGATAGACACCCTTTCGTCGGTAAGCGTGTAGGCTCCTTCGCGCCAGCGTTCCACCACAAAAGCGAGAGCCGGCTGTAATTCCGCACTGTTCAACGCATCGAAGAGTATCATCTTCGGCTCCTCGTACAGTTTCGCCAGCATCGCTTCACGAAACAGATTCTGTTGAGCGGGTGTGAGGCTTACGTAGGGCAGGGGCTGTCGTTGGAGGGAGGCTTTCTTCTGGTCGGCGGTCAGGCTTGCCCAGAAGCGCAGGGCAGGCGCGGCGTGTTGCAGGGGAGTATGGTCAAAGCGGAAGAGGTACCCTTCCCCTGCGAGGCGCGCCATCCCTTCCGAGGTAAGATGGGAAGCGAGAGCAGCGTAGTCATCCAGCGATGTGCCCTCTTCTTGCGCCGTGCGCTCCATCGTGCGCACCAGCCTCTCCGGTAGCTCGCTTCGTTTCAGACGCCAGTATCGCCAGTGGCGAAAGAGCAACCAGTCTTCCTCCACACGCAGATAGCCTCCATGCCACATGGGGGAGTCCTGCAACCACTCTATCAAGGTGTCACCTTGCTCGATGAGGGGTTCAGGTAGACGGAACGAGTCTGCAACCACGTTGAAACCACTATACATGACGAAACGCTGAAGCCAATCGGCAATCGTAGCGGGGGACCGGGAATCTGGTAAGGCAGGTTTGCGGTGAATCTGCTCCTTCAATCGCGGGTCGCGCTCGATAGCATCCTCTGGCGTACTCC
>BEHS01000154.1 GCA_002898895.1 bacterium HR16
ACAGGTCAACAGTCTATTCTGAGGATGTCACTGCTGTCGCTCTGCAGCGCGGTGGATAACGGGGTAGGGGGCGTTCGTCTTGAAGCCGGCGGTCTCGAAGTGGGTGCGCGAGGCGATATATCCCTCCCGGCGCAGTTGCTGCACTAGTGCATCTACCGGCGGGAGATGGCTCAGGCGAGCACGCTTGCCCAGCTCCGGTACGGAATAGTAGCCCGCAGGGGAGTCCGCTTCGTCGGTCATCAGCCTCAGCAGACGCAGTACAGCCTGATGCCCTGCCTTGCGTGCCTCCACGCTCATCAGGTGCAGGAACTCAGGGTCGTAAAGCGGACCCGTCCACAGCGGCCCTGCCCATTGCACATCCTCGCTGTCGCATACGCGGCACCGGCCAACCGTGACGTGGACAGGCAGGGTGGTCTGACTGAAGCAGCTCATGCACTTCGCCAGCCAGCCGATATGCTGCACAGGAAACCCCGAGGAGCCGTATCGCAGCCGCACGGCGATACGCATCGCGTAGCCCTCGTCCAGCACGAACAGCGGCTCGTAGTATAGCCCGCGCTCGCCCGCGCTTTGCTGTAACGCACCGAGTAGCACACGCGCCCCGATTTCGTCGCTGCACTCCCAAGGGCGGGTAACCGCTCCATAGTGCCGAACAGCGGGGTCGCGCAACTTGCCGCACAACGCCGCCATGTCGGTTGCAGTAAAGTACAGTACACCGTCCCAGCGAGGAACCAGCGAGGCGGCGTGCCAGTACACAGAGGGACTGCCGAAGGCATCCAGGTCCACCCAGTCGAAGCGTTCATCGCGCAGGCGAATAGCGTAACAGAGGCGATGTACCTGCTCGCAGACCGTCTCTACCTGTACGTCAGATGGAATGGCGTTGAGCTCCAGATTGCGGCGTATTGCCTCTACCGCCGCCGGGTTGCCATCGTTCAGCACGATGCGCTCAACCGGCGCTTCCAGCGCATAGCGAATGCCGCGTGTGCCGATGCCTGCCATGAGGTCAATCACGTGCAGCCGTCGCTCCTGCAGGTCTGCTTCCGCCCGCAACGCCAGCACGCCGAAATCGCGGGCGAGGCGAGCACGCGGATTGAAAAAAAGGTCCTGAGGCACGACAAAGCGAGCCTGTCCCTCCTGCAGTTGCACATGCTCCGCGTTCATACCAGAAACTCCGCGCAGATGGTATTGGCTATCGGTAGCCCTTTGGGGGTGATACGCCAGTGCTCAGGCGTGACCTCCAGCAGGCGCAGGCGTCGCAGTCGGTTCAGCTGGTGCGCGTAGCGTTGCGCCAGATTCACGCCGTATCGCTCCTCCACAGCCTTCACGTCCACGCCGTCCCGCAGGCGAAGCATCAGCATGATGGTTTCCCCCAGGGAAGCATCGGCGTCCAGATGCTCTTTTTCCTCCACCAGCGGAAGCCCTTCACGCACAGCCTTCACATAGCGACGCGGGTTGCTCAGGCACTTCCACCGCACGCCATGCAGGTACGACACCGCTCCGGGACCGAAACCGAGATACTGCTCGTTGCGCCAGTACACCATGTTGTGCCGACAGCGGTAGCCCGGTCGGGCGAAGTTGGAGATTTCGTAGTGCTCATAACCTGCGCGGGTCAGGGTGCGAATGGTGTACTGATACATGCGCAGGTCGGTTTGCTCATCGGGCAGGTTCAGTTGCCCGCGCTGATACATCGTATAGAAGGGAGTATGTGGTTCGATAGTAAGAGCATAGCAGGAGAGATGTTCGGGTTGCAGGCTCACCGCTATGCGCAGGGTATGTTGCCACTGGCGCATGGTCTGGTCGGGCAGGGCGAACATCAGATCGAGGTTAATGTTCTCAAATCCTGCCGTTCGTGCAGCCTCGTAGGAGCGTATCGCCTCGTCGGAGGTGTGTATCCGTCCCAGTGCCTTAAGAAGATGGTCATCAAACGCCTGCACTCCCATGCTGAGGCGATTAAAACCCGCCTGTCGCAGCGCCGCAAACCGCGAGCGGTCTACCGTGCCCGGGTTCGCCTCGATACTGATTTCGGCGTCCGGCAGCACCCGGAATCGGGAGCGGATAGTATCCAGAATACGGATAATCCGTTCAGGTTCTGGCAAGGAGGGCGTGCCGCCGCCGAAGAAGATGGTAGGCACAATGATGTCTTCTGCGTCGACAGAAGCGATGTGCTGGCAAATCGCGTCCAGCGTGTCGCGCACGATGCTGCCGCGCCAGGCGTAAGTATTGAAATCACAGTAGGCGCATCGCCTGGCGCAGAAGGGTATATGCACGTATATGGAGACACGCTTGAGGTTCATGGCTTCCACAAAGGGATTATATCACACAAAAGGGGCTGGGGGCAGTACGCCCCCAGCGGTCTATTGTGTTTCGAAGAGGCGTTTCAGAGCGTTCTCCAGCATCGACAACCCGGCGTAACCGGCGGTTCGCCCGCGTAATTGCCCCGCGCGGTCAAAAAGATAATAGGCGGGAACCCACTGGTTCTCGTATGCCTCCGCCACTTTGTGCAGGTTGTCGATACCGCATGGCTGTGTGATACCCAGCTCCGCCGCTTTCTGTTTTACCGTTTCCACGTCCGTCTCCCACTCATCGCGGGGCTGATGAATGGCAATCACCCTCAATCCGGCAGGAGCATAGGTATCTCGCCACTGATTGACTTTGGGCATGTTCTCATGGCAAAGGTGGCAGCTCACCGACCAGAAGTGAACCAGCACCAGGTGACCTTTCAGGCTTTCCCAGTCCGGTTCACCGTTCAGCCATTCGGTGACGCCGCGCAGGTCGGGCATCGGCGTACCTATGCGCAGAGGCATTATTACCCTCCTGCGTTGAGCGTCTTTTGACCGGGCTTCCAGTCGGCGGGGCACAAACCACCGGTTTGCAGCGCTTCCAGCACACGCAGGGTTTCGTCTACACTGCGCCCGACGTTCAGGTTGTGAATCACCGCGTACTGCAGGATGCCGTCGGGGTCAATAATGAACAGTCCGCGCAGGGCAACGCCCTCTTCCTCCACCAGCACGCCGTAGTCGCGCGAGACCTGCTTGGTGATGTCGGACGCCAGAGGGAATTTCAGTCCGGCGATACCGTTCTTCTCGCGCGGGGTGTTAATCCACGCCCGGTGCGAGTACACCGAGTCCACCGAGACACCCAGCACATCCGCGCCCAGCTCTACGAACTCCTCGTAGCGGTCGGAAAGAGCCAGGATCTCGGTCGGGCACACGAAGGTGAAGTCCAGCGGGTAGAAGAACAACACCAGCCACTTGCCACGGTAATCCGATAGCGAAACCTTTGACTGGAGCTTGTCCATATCGGCAGTGGTGAACATGGTGAAGTCGGGGGCGGGTTTGCCCACCTTTGCCTTACTGCAGTACAGGGACGTGTTTTCGGACATGTTCCTCCTCCTTAATCTAAAAAGATTCCGCGAAGTGTTTGTCTATTCTTGGCACTTCGGGCAGAGGCCGAACCACTCTACACGGTGTGTACTGACGCGATAGCCGGTGAGCTGTTCAATGCGCTCGGTAGCCGCCCGGTCCACCACGTCAGGCACATCGGCGATTCGTCCGCACCGCTCGCATACGATGTGTTGATGCGGTCCGGGCTGTCCGTCGAAACGGCTTTTGCGCGAGCCGGCTTCCAGCTGTACCACCAGCCCTTCCTCCTGCAAACGCCCTAACAGGCGATACACAGTGCCCAGGCTGATGTTCGGAATGACCTTTCGCGCCTGTTCGTACACCCAATCCGCCGTGGGGTGGGCGTCGGTGCTGCGCACAATGTCCAGAACGACCTGTCGTTGTTTGGTCTTACGCATCAGATTATCGCTAACCTCGTAATGAGAATAGTATTCGTTCCTATTTTCACATGTAGTATACCAAATGTAATCTACAATGTCAAGCACAGGAAAAAGGGACCGCCTTCTGCAGGACGGTCCCTAACAGAAAAGACATCTACCTACCGGGTGTATGCGCACTCCGGACTGAGATTTGGGTACGGGCGCGCTGGTACGTCCTCGCCCCACATTTCCGGATCGTTCAGGAAGCGTTTGTAGTTGGTCCATTTGGCATGGCCGTCGGCAAAGATGACGTTCATGCCGTCGGTATGCCGGCGGGCGCCAGCCACATTGTACCATCGGGTTTTATCGCCGCAGTTCCCACCAACCCCGGAGTTCGTGTCAGGAGTGCCGTCGGGGTCGCAGTCGGTGTCGAACGGCCATTCCATCGGGCTGTAAAAGAGGAGAGAGCCGTTCGAGTCGGCAAAAGCGGCGACGCTTGCGGGGCGGGGAATCTCCGGTAGCGTGGCGGAGTTCAGCAGCGAACCGTTGACGCAGGCAATGCGTATAAGTCCCCGCGATACACCATAGTTTGCCGCAACCGCCATGTTACAGAACGGACCACCGGTAGCGCTTGGGCAAGGGAACACGTAGGGACCCGAGTAGCTGGGACAGCGGAAAATCTGCGTGTTCTTGATGTAGGGCTGCAGTAGACCGGGCCACCGGCAGGTGTGCAGAGGACAGTTGACCAGCACGTTTGGATCATCGTAGCTGGGCATTCGCAGACGGCTGTAGGGAAAGCCCCATGCGAACGGCACCAGCTGCTCGTCGTAGTCCTGCGCATATTGCGCCAGTGCCAGACCGAGCTGGCGCATGTGCGACAGACACTGTGTTTGACGGGCTTTCTCGCGCGCCCGCGAGAACACAGGGAACAGAATCGCTGCCAGTATCGCGATAATCGCGATAACCACGAGCAACTCGATGAGGGTAAACCCTCGCCACAAAGAATTTTTGTGCATGTTATTGACCTCCCTCAGGGTTTGTTGGTTATTGGATAGCGAGTGCAACGACTCGCTTACCACCATATCCGGGCTCTGCTCTGTGGGTATCTGCACTGCTGTAGAGCGAACCTTCTGTGAGCTGAACATCACATACCACAACGGCTCGGCAGGAGCCTCGCCCTCCACACGCCTGACTGGCGGGTCGCGCTCCGTCGCGACCGCAAACCGAACGGCTCGGCGGGAGCCTCGCCCTCCCCAGGAGACGAACCACTAGTTATGCTATATTATATAATCCCGTACCAAAAGAGTCAAGTATCGATCTGCTCCGGCTGGTGCACTCATGCAAGGCAGATCTTGCCCTCGCTAAGCATTCTGGGGTACGATTCCGGCGTGCTGTTATCTCTGCGTGGAGGAGTTACTCGTGCCTGACCGATTGAAATCCGCACAGCGGGTTGTCACTTTCACTATTTTTCTGGACCTGCTTGGTTTTGGGCTTATTATTCCTCAGCTGCAGTACTATGCCGATGCCTTTCATGCCACCCCTGCCTTTATCGGCGTGATTCAGGCTATCTACTCGCTGATGCAGTTTCTGTTTGCGCCTTTCTGGGGCAGGTTGTCGGACAGGGTAGGGCGGCGACCGGTGTTGCTGGTGAGCATTGCGGGTTCCGCCGTATCGTATGTGCTGTTCGCGATGGCACGGGACGCGCAGATGATTTTCCTTTCGCGCCTGCTGGCGGGCATTACCGCCGCGAATCTCTCCACGGCACAGGCGTACATCTCTGATGTCACCCCTCCGCAGGAGCGTACCCGCGCGATGGGGCTGATCGGCGCGGCGTTCGGCGTCGGCTTCATTCTGGGACCCGCGGTCGGCGGTGTGCTGGGAGCATGGGGAGGGAACTTTGCGATCGGGATGGCAGGCGCAGCGCTGGCAGGAGCGAACTGGTTGAGCGCGTTCTTGCGGCTTCCCGAGAGCCTGCCCACCCATAACCGACGGCAGCAGGGCGAATGGTATACCTTCCCTCTGCGCGATCTGCCGCGTGTGCTGGCGATACCGCACGTGGGCTTGCTGGCTCTGGTGCTCTTTACCGCCATCTTCGCCATCGCCAATCTCGAATCGACTTTCGTCCTGCTGGCGAAGCACCGCTACGGCTTAGACCAGCGTGAATGTGGCTACCTGTTTGCCTATCTGGGCATGATGGGCGCGGTAGTGCAGGGTGGTTTAATCGGCAAACTCAGCGCACGCTTCGGCGAGACGCGCTTGCTACTGGGCGGGTATTTACTGCAAGCACCTGCCTTACTGCTCATACCGCTCATGCCCTCCACGGGCTGGCTGATGGCGGTGCTGGCGGTCATGGCGATGGGAGGAGGCGTTGCCGGTCCCAGCCTGAACGGTTTGCTTTCCAAGCTGGCGCCTGCCGACCGACGCGGTGAGGTGTTTGGGGTCACTCAGTCGCTGGGTAGTCTGGCTCGGGTGGTGGGACCGGCGTGGGGCGGGTGGAGTTTTGGGCATCTGGGCATGAGCGCACCCTATGTTACCGCGGCGATGTTGATGCTCATAGCAGATGTGATGGTGTTGTGGTGGATAATCAGCGCGGTGCCTGCGGTGTCGGCTTCATCAGAGTAAACACGTTGCGTTTTCGTACGGTATCGGTTATAATGGATTCGCAAGACCCCTTACAGAGCACGACTGAGCAGAGGAAGCAGCCTTTCCCGCATCGCGCAGGTCAACGCATTCCACTACACACGAAAGGGGGCGTTACCATGCCGAAGGCGAAAGACATCATGACCACCGACGTAGTCACCATTCAGGGCACAGCCACCGTAGCGGAAGCGGTCGCGCTGATGAAGCAGAAAGGGGTGCGCTCGCTGATTGTGGACCGGCGCAGTGAGGAAGACGCCTACGGTATCGTGACCCAGCGTGACATCGTGTACAAAGTGGTGGCGAAAGGGCTGTCACCCGAATCGGTACAGGTGCACGAGATTATGTCCAAGCCGCTGGTGGTGGTCAATCCCAATCTGGATGTGAAGTACGTGGCGCGGTTGCTTGCAAACACCGGCTTGTCGCGTGCACCGGTCATCGGAGATCACCGACTGATGGGGGTGGTGTCGCTCAGCGACATCGTGAACAAAGCGATGTAGGTGCTGGAGGCTGCCCCTGCGACCGCAAGTGCTGGGGTATGTAGGGGCAGCCAGTGTCCTCCACACTGGTGAAGTTATCCTACCTGCGTCGCTCAAGCAAGTCAAACAGATTCCCATATAAATGGGGCGAGAAAAGTAAATCCCCTTAAGCGACTCGTTATGGCATTCCCAGTTTCATGTTTATGAAGATGATAAAATCAGTATCTACAGCCTCTACCCCCAACTGTCGCAGCATCGTTACTACTTGCCCACGGTGGTAAGAAGAATGATTTACTACATGCTGCATCATGTGCTGCAATAAATATTTTCGTTCCTCACCTTTCGTGTTTGTGTAAGCTATGACCCTTCCAAGAAACTCGTCTGTTACTTTGCTGATGAAATCCATCTGCTCTCTTTCTACCTCAGCCCACTTTGCTCTCAACGAGCGGACGGTGGGAAAGTCTGCTGGATTAAGCATTGTCTTAGGCGATGTGCCTTGCCAGCGCATAAGCCATATCCACTCCGCTGACAGGATATGCGCGAGCGTATCGCGCACAGAAAGGTGGTTGTTCGAAAGGTTCTTTACAAACTGGTCTGCTGTAAGCTCAGACGCAGCATCAAGGATTCTATCGTTTGCCCATCTGTTGTACTCATATAGGAGCGCGATATCTTTGCTGTTCATGATCCTGTTCTTCCCCTGATGAGGATTTCCACCACCCTCCCGCTCCTGTTGACAAGGTTGGCGTGGTTATGTTAGCATTATACTGAGAGAAAGGGGTTACGTCAAGTGCGTAACCCGCTGAACGCGGTAGCTTCTGTCTACCACACCTTGCCCGCAGGAAAGGAAACTCGCGAATGCCTGAAGAGATTGCCGAACGACAGCCGGAGATTGAAATTGTACCGCTGGAGGAAGAGTTAAGCCGTTCGTACCTTGGCTACGCGATGAGTACCATCATCGCGCGCGCTTTGCCCGACGTGCGCGATGGACTGAAGCCCGTCCAGAGGCGAATCCTCTACGCCATGCGCGAGATGGGTGTTACCCCCAACAGTGCCCACGTGAAGTGCGCCGCCGTTTGTGGGGAGACCATGAAGCGCTTCCATCCGCACGGCAACGAGGCGCTGTACGCTACTCTCGTGCGCATGGCGCAGGACTTCAGTATGCGCTACCCGCTGATCGATGGACAGGGCAATTTCGGTAGCGTGGACGGCGACCCGCCCGCGGCGATGCGGTACACCGAATGCCGTCTCTCCCCGCTGGCGATGGAGATGATGGAAGACATCGACAAAGAGACGGTGGACTGGCAACCCAACTATGATCAGTCTACCGTGGAGCCGATGGTGCTGCCGGGCAAATTCCCCAACTTTATCTGCAACGGCGGGAGCGGTATTGCCGTCGGTATGGCGACCAACGTGCCCCCACACAACCTGCGGGAGGTGGTGGATGCCATCACGCATCTGATTGACCATCCGCAGGCGTCCATCAGTGACCTGATGAAGCACCTGCCCGGACCCGATTTCCCCACCGCCGGTTTGATTCTGGGCACGAAAGGCATTCGCGAGGCGTACGAAACCGGACGCGGGCAGATTATCATGCAGGCAAAGACGCAGATCGAGCCGATGGACGGTGGTAAGCAAGCCATCGTCATCACCGAACTGCCCTATCAGGTGAACAAGGCGAAGCTGATCGAGCAGATAGCCAATCTGGTGAAGGGCAAGCGCGTGGACGGCATCACCGCCATCGACGACTTCACCGACCGCACGGGGATGCGCGTGGTGATCGAGCTACGGCGTGATGTCAACCCGCATAAGATACTCAACTTCCTGCTGAAGCACACGCCCATGCGCCTGTCGTTCGGCGTGATCATGCTTGCGCTGGAGGACGGCATACCGCGTGTGCTCAACCTCAAGCAGGTGCTGCAGAATTACATCAACCACCGGCGCGAGGTCATCGTCCGACGCACCCGTTACGAGCTGTTCCGCGCCCAGCAACGCGCGCACATTCTGGAAGGGTTACAGGTTGTCGTGCGCTTTCTGGACGAAATCATCCGCATCATCCGGCAATCGGAGAACAGCGAGGTGGCGCGAC
This sequence comes from bacterium HR16, assembly GCA_002898895.1. Taxonomy (GTDB): domain Bacteria; phylum Armatimonadota; class HRBIN16; order HRBIN16; family HRBIN16; genus HRBIN16. The sequence continues at coordinate 8,960 of BEHS01000154.1, forward strand.
GTGCCCTGATGCGTCGATTCGGATTCACGCAGATACAGGCGGAAGCCATCCTCTCCATGCAGCTGCGCCAGCTCACCGCGCTCGAACAACAGCGGTTGGAGGATGAATACAAGAGCCTCCTGCAAGAAATCGCCTATCTGGAAGACATCCTGGTAGACGAACGGCGCGTAGCGCAGATTATCAAGCAGGAACTGAAGGAGCTGAAGGACAAATACGGCGACGACCGCCGCACCCGTATCATCGCGCGGGAAGCGGAAGAAAT
>BEHS01000155.1 GCA_002898895.1 bacterium HR16
AGATGTCTTTACCGTTGCGCACGATATAGTGTATGGTGTCAGGCGTCTCACGGTAGTGTATCTCATCTCGACCGGGAGCTGTGCCGATAATCTTGCCGTCCACACCAACTATGACTTCCCGCTTCTCGTAAGCCATTAACCAGTATACCAGGTGCTTTCCGTCTCTGCTGAATCGGAGTTGCATCGGGCGAATCTTCTCGTATTCCGGGGTGACCTGGACGTTGTCGACCACCACGAAACGCTTCCCGTTGCGTTCCGCCCAGTAGGCAACCCGGGTGCCATCGGGGCTAAAAGCGAGATGATCAATATAGTCGTATTCCGGTTGTTCCTGCCCGTCTACTATGACCAGATGCTTTCCATTGCGCACAGCAATGCAAGCCCATCGCTTGCCATCAACGCTAAAGCCCAGCGACCTCACGACATCGTAGGTTCCCGCCTGCGCGCTATCCACAAAGAGCAGACATTTGCCATCCTTGCGAGCAGCATAAGCCCATCGTGTACCATCTGCGCTCAGTGTGATGCTCTCTACGTTCTCGAAGGGTCCAAATTCTCTGCCGTCGTACACTACCGAGTATTCTTTGCCATTCTTCTGCAGACAGAGGAAGTGTTTGCCGTCCGTGCTGAACTGAGGCGAGTTCACTCCGTAGTACTGGTTGGGACCGAAAGAATGTCCTCCTATTTTTAGGAACCTCAGGGTGTGGTCTACAAACAATGTGTACCCTAATAACCGTCCCTCTGCGTTGAAGAAGAACCTGTAGGGTTTGCCCAGCTCTTCCGTAGCCAGAATATGCGCTCCGTTCTGTATCAACTTCCACTGTTTTCCTGTCTTCGCCCAGTAGACCAGCTGGTTGTGCGGTGGTATGAAAGCTATATCGCCAACCTCGTCATAAGCGGCGAGCGGCTTCCCGTTCAACACCACATACTCTTTGCCATCCCGCTTGCCACGAAAAGCAAAGGATTTTCCATCGGAGCTGAAAGCCACCATATTAGCGTCATCATATTCCGAGAACTCTGTGTCATCCACAACGGGAAAGCGTTTGTTGCCGCGTGAGGCAAGAAAGGCAAAACGTTTACCGTCCGGGCTGAAGCGCGGTACATTGATGTCACTATATCGGGCGGTTTGTTGCCCATCCACTACCAGGAACACACTGCGTACAACCCTGATGCGCTGTGTCGCGCTGCCCCATCCTCCAACCGCTTCTACATCCTCGCCCGGGTCAAGCGAGGCGATAAAGAGGTACCGCTTACTGTCGGGACTGAACTGCAAATCCCGTACGTAATCGTACTCCCCAACTTGTTTGCCATCCACCACTACGTAAAACCGCTCGCCGCGTTTTGCCCAGTAAGCCATGCGCTTGCCGTCCGCACTGACTGCAAGGTTGCGGGGATAAGGGAGTGGCAGACAGCCCTCAATCGTTATCAACATCGGCACGCTCCCCAGATACGTTGCTTCCAAGCGCGGCTCCACCGGCAACGGGGTATCCGCTCCTGCGGGTTGCAAACCTGCGAAGGGCATCCAGACGATGATGAAAGTAACTAGCCACATTCTACCCCTCCTGTTGGGAAACCACTCTTTTCGACGAGTTGGAGGCAGCGGTTGTTACATACCCCTCACACCATCCCTGCGAAGACCGCTTTAATCACCTCATAGGGTGTGGTAATGCCCCTCAGTACCTTGTCGCGACCGTCTTCCAGCATGGTGCGCATGCCCTCCTGGCGGGCAATCTGCAAAATCTCATCACCGGAGGCGCGGCGCAGGATGGCTTTGCGGATTTCGGGGGTTACCTTCAGCAGTTCAAAGATGCCTGTGCGCCCGCGAAAACCTGTGCCCCGACACGCCTCGCACCCTTTGCCGATGAAGAACTGCTGTTTTTGCGCCGCGTCCAGAGGAAGCCCCAGAGCCTTCAGCTCCTCGGGATTGGGCTGATAGGGCACCCGGCAGTTTCCACAAATGATGGGCACCAGGCGTTGCGCCATCGCCCGTACCAGCGTGGCGGCGATCAGGTAGTCCTCCGCGCCCATATCTATCATACGGCTGATGGTCTCTACCGCGTTGTTGGTGTGCAGGGTGGTGAACACCAGATGCCCCGTCAACGCAGCCTGAATGCCGATTTGCAGTGACTCCCTGTCACGGATTTCGCCAATCATAATCACGTCGGGGTCGTGGCGCAAGATGGCACGCAGCGCTTTGGGGAAGGTCACCTTCTCGGTCACATGTATCTGCATGATGTTGTCGGGGAACTCGTACTCCACGGGGTCCTCCACCGTGATGATGTTACGGTGCTTGCGGTCCAGCAGGTTAATGGAAGCGTAGAGCGTGGAGGTCTTTCCCGCACCAGTGGGACCGGTGACCACCATCATACCGTAGGCGGTTTGCAGTGACTGCTTCCAGTCTGCCAGCACATCGGGGGGCATACCGAGCTTGTCCAGGTCCACGCGCATCTGCGCAGGGTCCAGCAGACGGATGGCGATACGCTCACCGTTAAGCGAGGGGATGCAGGAGACGCGCGCGCTGAGCTTGCGGTCGTTATACTCCATATCGATACGCCCGTCCTGCGTCTCGCGCTTTTCATCGATGTGCATATCCGCGGCAAGCTTGACGCGGGTGAGGATGGCTTGAATCAGGTCGGGGTCGGTGATGGTCTGAAACTCGTGCAGTAATCCGTCGATGCGGAAGCGGATACGCAGCCTGTCGCGCTCCGGGTGAAGGTGGATATCCGACGCGCCGGCGTCCAGCGCACGCATGAACATCAGGTCTACCGCCTGTACCGCCAGCGACAGCTCCTGTCCGCCCATCTCGCGCATCGCGCCCGGTTGACGCATCAACAGGCGAAACAGCCGTCCCGAACTGCGCATTCCTGTGTTGTACATGTTCTCCCTCATTTCCCCAGATGCAGAATTCGAATGTTGCGGAAGCGCACACGGCTGTTCTCACCCCATGCGCCTTCTCCGCCATGCACCTGCAAGCCGATGTAGCCCTCATGCGGGTAGCGCTCTTCAGTATCCTGAAAGTCTATTGTCTTCACACCGTTCAGCCACGCGGTGATATGTGCCGGCTGTCCCTCGATGCGCACCCGCAGCTTGTTCCAGCCCTTCTCTTTATACGCCTTCTTCCAGTCCGCGTACTGCACCAGAAAGCCGCCCGCTGCGGGCGCGTACAGGCTACCCACAGTGCCGCCGTCGCGGTAGTCGATGGTAATCTGATAACCCATGCCGTCGTCGCGGGTGCGCAGGAACAGTCCGCTGTCCACCGGGTAATCCGCCTGAAACTCCAGCTCTATCTCGAAGTCACCGAACTTTTGTTCCGTGCCCAGAAGCCCGCCGGTGTGGTCGGTGTCCTGATTGCCCACCAGCGCACCCTTTTCCACCGTCCACACGCCGCCGCGTCCGCCATGTACCGCCATCAGCCGCCAGCCTTTCATCGTCTTGCCGTCGAACAGCTTCTGCCAGCGCGGCGCGGCGAGAACGTAGGTACATGCGATGACCAGCGCAACTGCGAACCCGCACCACTTTGCTTTTGTCATCTGTGTCCTCCCGTCAACGTCTTTCATCCTCTATAACACTATATTATCCGCCACGTTCCATCCCTGCACGTAGGGCAGGGCGTTGGCGAACTGGATGTCCGGCGTGTTGCGCCAGGGGTCGCGGATACCCAGCGCCAGCCGATAACGCCCGCTACCCACCTGCACAGGCATCTGCGTGCTGAAGCGGAACTCACCCGGTAACCAGCGGGTGATGTCCACATCCACGCGGTGCGTTTGCGCTACGCTATCGTCGGGGCGAAGCAGAGCAACTTCCATCGTCCACGGGTAGTAAAAAGGCGCGACCCCCTCATTGGTACCCTGTATCTCTACCGACAGCGTTCGTCCCCCTAGCCTCCACGTGACCTGCGTGAGCCGATACTGATAGCCCATGCGCCTGACCATCCAGCGGGCGTTTTGCAGCTCCGTTTCAGACAGGTTCGTCTCCAGGATGGGGCAGTAGGGTCCAACCCACGTCAGGTGCATCCGCTCCAGCATGGTGCGCGTTTTCGCCCACTCCGTGCTCAGGTATTTTTTGCCCTGATTGGGCACCATCTCTGCGCCGATGGCAGCCACCTTCCAGTTGTTCTCCCTGCCTGCCTTGCGCAATTGGGGCAGGAAATACCACTCGTATCCTTGTCCCTCGTAGTAGTCGGTGTCTTCGGGGAACATGTCGTCGTGGTAGCCCAGCCAGGGTTCGCTGGTGGCGGGGTAGGGGTATCGTGCGAGCAGAATCTTGTTCGGGAAGGCGCGACGGTACGCCTGCACCACCGCCCGCTGGGTGGCTTCGCTGGCGAACAGCTCGGTGCGAGGCCAGGTATGCCATTCACCCCAGAAGCCCAGCGTGCCCAGCGCGACGAACGCCACACGCGGATTGCGATTATATCGCTCGCCAAATGCTGCGATGAACTCCAGCAGTGGGTTCAGCAGGCGTGGGTCGTCGTAGTCGGGAGCCAGTCCTCTGCCGATGTCGGCGATATCGTATGGGCGCATGGCAACGCCGCTATCCACCACCCACTGCGGCACGCCGGTGGGCAGATTCGGATAGTCCAGATAGAGTCGGAAAACGATATGTTTTCCCCGTGCGCTGGCGTTCTCCCACTTGCTCGCTTCCCATTCGGCGAAACGGTATCTGTCCCGTTCGGGTTCCAGCTCGCGCCAGGAGACGTAGAAATACGCCATTCGCGCAGGAAGAGCGTATCGGTTCCACTCCTCGCTGTACGCTGCCCAGCCCTTCAGCGGGTTATTCAGCGCACCGTCCGCCGGAGCCGGGCGTATCGTTCGCGACTGCACAGGGCGACGTTGTAACATTACATGACCACCTGCTGATGATGTGTATTCATTGTATTGCTTGCCGTAGGGGGTGTCAACAGCCTTTTGAATGCTAAAGGAGAATCCTCAAAGCAAAGGGAATTATCGCAGGGGTGCGAGGTATGGCATCTCGACTAACGACGGCGTTAGGAGGAACGCGATGGTTATTGGAGTGCCAAAGGAAATCAAGGACAGCGAGTTCCGCGTGGCAATGGTGCCCGCGGGTGTAGAGATATTGACGAAAGCGGGGCATACGGTGCTTATCGAGGCAGATGCTGGCAGAGGCACTGGGATCAGCGATGAGGAGTATGCCCAGGCGGGGGCGCGCATTGCACCCGATGCCCGAACGGTGTACGCCGAGTCGGACATGATAGTGAAAGTGAAGGAGCCGCTTCCGCAGGAGTATCCGCTGATTCGCCCCGGACAGGTCATTTTCACCTATTTCCATTTTGCCGCCGACGAGGGGCTAACGCGGGCAATGATACAGAGCGGAGCGGTATGCATCGCGTACGAGACCCTTCAGATGGATGACGGCTCTCTTCCCCTGCTTATCCCGATGAGCGAGATCGCCGGGCGCATGGCGATACAGGAAGGAGCGAAGTATCTGGAGCGACCGATGGAAGGACGCGGCATCCTGCTGTCGGGCGTGCCGGGGGTGCGTCCGGCGCACGTGGTGGTGCTTGGCGGTGGGGTTGCCGGTACGAACGCCGCCAAAATCGCCGCCGGCATCGGCGCAAATGTTACCGTGCTGGACATCAACACCGCACGCCTGCGTGTGTTAGAGGACATCCTGCCCAGGAACGTGGATACGCTGATGTCCAACGCCTATAACATTCGCGAAGAGCTGCGTCGTGCGGACCTGGTAATCGGCGCGGCGTTGCGACCGGGTGCACGTGCGCCTATCCTGATTACCCGCGAGATGCTTTCGCTCATGAAGCCGGGCGCGGTTATTGTGGACATCAGTATCGACCAGGGCGGTATCACCGAAACCTCCAGGCCGACCACGCACTCTCACCCTGTCTACACGGTGGACGGCATCATCCACTACTGTGTGACCAACATGCCCGGCGCGGTGCCCGGCACCAGCACCTACGCCCTGACTAACGAGACCACACGCTGGGTGCTGGAACTGGCGAATCTGGGCTGGAAAGAGGCGGCGCGGAAACATCGTCCCCTGCAACATGCGCTCAACGTAGTGGAAGGCAAGGTGACCTACGCGGCGATTGCGGAGCTATTCGGGATGCCTTATACGCCGGTGGAAGCGGTGCTGTAGGTTGTGCTTGCTCTTAAACTTGTTTGACCACTCTTCAATCTTTGGATATGCGTGTTCCGAACAAAGCACGCTTCAATCTATTTTGTCATGCTGAGCGTCAGCGAAGCATCTCAGAGTGCCGATAAAACGAGATTCTTCGCTTCGCTCAGAATGACAGGGTTGGCGGAACCGTTCCGCTTATATCCAAGTAATCACGTGTGGTCAGGTACTACTCCTGCGTCCAGTCTTCTACGGATAGACCGTCTATATAGCGAAAGTGCTCATCGCTGGTGACAAGGATGAGGTTATGGGCGAGGGCAGTAGCAGCAATCCAGATGTCGTTTGTCTCGACAGGGCGCCCCTTTCGTCGCAAAGCGGCATGTATCTTTGCAAACTGCAAAGCTATGCCGGAGGTCACAGGTAATATCTCTGTTGCCATAGCGATAACTTCCTGATACAGAGAACGCAGCTCCTTCTCCCGTCGCGTGTTAGCTACCAGCTCGATACCGGTGAGCAACTCCGCTTGCGATACCACCGACATGAAGAGCGTTGCATCATCGGGCAGTTGACGCAGGTGGGCAACGACCTGTTGATGCCTCTCCTGCAAGTAGCTCCACTGGTTCGTGTCAAGTAGATAGTTCACCCGGCATATCCTCCCACATGCTCGGGTCTATTTGCCGTATCTCCGCTACTACTTTGCGAATCGCCTCTGCCTCCTCATGGGTGAGTGTACCCACTAAAAGATGTAGAACAGCTTGAGGTGAACCTTTCCTCGGCAGATTCTCCTCCGGCGCTACCGTTACTTCCACCCGCGTGCCGTCCGCAAAGGGCAGGGGTTCATCCAGCTCTATCACGTTACCCCGAACTGTACCTTTCACGCTCATAAAGCCTCATCTCCTCCGGGAGTTCCCATGCTGATTATACCACGCTGTAGAGATTGCGCAGCCCAACGGGAACCTCTATGCGGTAATGTTCGCGGCTAAAGCCTCACCCTTTGGTCGCGACGGAGCGCGACCCTCCAATGAGACGGCTGTTCGTTTGGAGGGATGCGCTCTGTCGCATCTGGAACGTGGTGGTCGCGACGGAGTGTGAGCCTCCAATTCTATTGTGGGGAGGGCGAGGCTCCTGCCGAGCCGCCTGTTGACGTTTGCGACTAAAGCCGCACCCCTCCAAGCGATGCCAGCCTGCGCCGGCTAAAACCCTGCGAAGGCAGGGGTCTGTCTGAGAGGGCACGGCTTTAGCCGTCGCAACCCCTTATTTGCCTATCGAGCCTCGCCTTTCAGCAGCACGGAAAACGCTATACCGTTACCGGCACGCCGCCCTGTGCAGCCGATTTCCACGCCGCCTCGGTCATCTCGATCACGCGCAAGCCGCATTCCGGCGGCGACTCCACCGGCACGCCCTTCAGCACCGCATCCACAAAATTGCGTCCGGGGCTGCTACCGGTGGGCATGTCCTTCTCGGTCAGCTCATGCCGCTTACCGGCAGCGTCCACGAACTGCAAGTGCCCGTTGCGGTAGAGGAACAGCCCTTCACTACACCAGATAGAGATGTCCTCGTGCCAGGTGGGGGCGTTACCTACAATGGAGATATTGCCCAGTGCGCCGTTCCTGAACTGGATGGATAGCGCGCTGTTGATGTCTACCTTCGATTCGAAGTTCTCCATGAAAGCGCTCACCGCCTGAGCGTTCAGCCCTGTTGTCCACAGGATGATGTCCACCAGGTGGCTGCCTGAGTCGTTCAACTGTCCACCACCCGATAGCTCGGGGTCCTGCCGCCAGGTGCCCTTCGTGCCTTTGTACCATCCCTGGCACTGCAGGGCGGAAACAAACTGCACCTCGCCAACCTTGCCCGATTCGATGGTCTGCTTGATGTATCGGAACTGCGGGGCGTAGTGACGCTGGTAGGAGACCAGCCCCACCTTGCCCGTCTCCTTGAAGCGGTTGACCAGTATCTTTGCGTGTTCGGTGGTGCACACCATTGGCTTTTCAATCAGCACATGCAGCCCCTTGTCCAGAGCGTCCATCGCCTGCTGGAAATGCTGTGTGTGCGGGGTGATGATGGCAACCGCGTCCATCGACACCTTGTCCAGCATTTCACGGTAGTCTTTGAAAACGGGGGTATCTTTCAGGGAAGGAAACGCCTCGAAGCATCGCTTAATCTGTTCGTCGCTGGGGTCACACAAGCCGACGATTTGCGCTTCGGGAACGTTGGTGACAAAGTTCTTGATATGGGCGCGTGCCATCCCTCCGCACCCGATAAAGCCGATGCGTACCTTTTCTGCCATCTGTCGCTGAGCCTCCAAAAACGATGCGTTGTGGTACTTCAGGTTACTACCAGATTACTGGAGGCAGGGCGGAATATCCTGCGTTACAAAGTAACTGTGTCTCCCGGTACAGCGTCTAAATGATGCCACACTGTTTGGGAGGAGAGACAATGCGCACTTTTCGTCTTATCCTCGCTGTATTGGCTGCTTGCGCACAGCAAGCGGTAGCGTCACCCTCGTTGCAGTTTTTGCCCTCACAGGGTAATTATCTGCCGGATTCGGAGGTTACGCTGGAACTGACAGCTAATGAGCTGGAGCATGTTCAGGTGACGGCGTATCGCATAGACCCCTTCCGGCAATTTGATCCCGCAGAGGCATCTTCTATGGCGGAGTGGGTATCCAGGCTGGATTTGAGCACAATGAAGCCACTACTGACCCGCACCGTGCGTCACCCCAACTTTCCCTTGTATACCTCATTCGATATCTCGCTTGGCAGGCTTCCTGCAGGCGCATACATAGTAGACGCATCCGCGAGCAACCTGCGCGCCAGAGCACTGATACTGGTTACCGGCATGATGGTAGTCGCTCGCTCTGTTGGTTCGCAAACCCTGATATACGTCTGCAACGCCGAAAACGGCGTACCGATTGCAAAGGCAGATGTACGAGTCATTACTGCCCGCTATGTCTCCGGGCGCAAACAGCCTTACGAATTGCGCCTGCGTACCGACCGCCAGGGAACCGCCCTTTGCACCTTAGACACGGGCGGTATCCGGTTCCCGCTGGGCATCCTCGCTTTGGCAGGAAAGTGGCAGGCATACACCTGGGATGGGAAGCCGACGGATATCGTT
>BEHS01000156.1 GCA_002898895.1 bacterium HR16
ATCTGGAGGGCGAGGCTCCTGCCGAGCCGACTTCGCCAGATTGAGGAGCCTTTACGGCTGAAGCCGTTCCTTTTCAGACGAAGCCAGCCTGCGCTGGCTCATAACCCTGCGAAGGCAGGGTTTGGTTTGCAGGGGCGCGGCTTTAGCCGCAAACCCGTACAGAGAGACAGGGGTTAGCCTGCGAAAAATTTATCGAAAAATTCCCCGCAACAACCCTAAAATCGCCCCGAATGGTACGAATCTTGCACTATATATAGCTTGGAAAAGCATCTCTTGCAGGCTTTGTGCCCAATCTCTTATCCACAGGATGACAAATACCATGACACGGCTTTTGCGCACTCTGCTGTGCGCGTTGGGTGGCATCCTCTTGCTGGTGATGGCATCCTCCGCGATGGCGAAAGTTATCTACGTCTCACCGGACGGCAACGACCTGAACAGCGGTCTCTCGTGGGCGCAGGCGAAGCGCACGGTTACCGCCGCGCTGGGCATCGCCGCCTCGCGCGACGAGATATGGGTGCGTTTTGGCGTGTATAACGAACGCATCCTCCTCAAAAGCGGGGTCTCGCTGTACGGCGGCTTTCGCGGCACCGAAGGTAGCCTCTCCGAGCGTCCCGCCTTCCCGCGCCCCTCGCCCGACCCCTACGAGACGGTGCTGGATGGACAAGGTGGCGGTAGTGTGGCCACCTCTCCCGCCAGTGCCATCCGCGCCTATCGGCTGGACGGGTTCACCATCCGCAACGGGGTAGCGGAGAACGGCGGCGGGCTGTATCTGACGGCTTCTGCCACCCTTTTAACCGTGGCAAACTGCACCATCTCCGGCAACCGCGCCAATCAGGACGGCGGTGGGATGTATTGCGCGAACGCCTCCCCGACGTTGACTAACTGTATCCTCACCAGCAACCTCGCCAATCGGAAGAGCGGCGGTGGGGTGTATTGCGCGAACTCTTCCCCGACCTTCACCAACTGCACCATCTCCGGCAATGGCGCCACCTACGGCAGTGGGGTGCATTGCTACGACAACTCCTCTCCCACCTTCACCAACTGCACCATCTCTGGCAACCGTGCCAGCGGCTACGGCGGTGGGGTGCATTGCGTGATCTCCTCCTCTCCCACTTTCACCAACTGCACCATCTCCGGCAATGGCGCCAACAGCTACGGCGGCGGGGTGTATTGCGTGATCTCCTCCTCCCCCACCTTCACCAACTGCACCATCTCCGGCAACAGCACCAATCAGGACGGCGGTGGGGTGTATTGCGCGAGCTCCTCCTCCCCCACCTTCACCAACTGCACCATCTTCGGCAACCTCGCCAATCGGAACGGCGGTGGGGTGTACGCAAGCTCCTCTCCGACGCTGACTAACTGTATCCTCACCAGCAACCTCGCCAATCGGAACGGCGGTGGGGTGTATTGCTACAACAACTCCTCTCCGACGCTGACTAACTGTACCATCGCCTACAACAGTGGTACCGAAGGTGGCGGGATATGGACGTCCTCTGGTGGGGCGAAGGTACGGAACAGCATCGTCACGTTCAATATAGGAGAAGGGGTCCGCTCCCCTGTACTCGCCGAGTTCCGCCACAACTGCGTGTGGGACAACGTCCCTTACAACTTCGCGGGAGATATCGGCAACCCCATCGGCACGAACGGCAACATTTCCGTAGACCCTCTGCTGGTGGCGGGGCATCTTTTACCGAACTCACCCTGCATCGACGCTGGCGACAACAATGTAGTAAGCGTAGACGCGGATGTCGATGGGGAGGTGCGCTTCGTGAATGCCACGGTAGACATCGGCGCGGACGAGTTCTTGCCGCCCATTGTGCAGGGTTATCTAGGGTTCAACGATTTCGTTGGTAGTCTACCTTCTTTACTGGACTGGGAGATACGCACAAGTAGCACCGAAGTGCGCACATTGTTGCTGGATGCCGACGGCGGTTTTGTGCTTCCGGGGGTTCCCATGGAGCAGTTTGCGCTGTCGGCGAAGCCGTTGAGTTACCTGCGTCGCACGGTGAATGTCGACACCAGCGAAGACAGTGTGCTGGATCTGTATATCTTGCTGGTGAATGGCGACATAGATGATGACAACGAGGTGACGCTGTTCGACTTCGGTGCGCTGGTGGCGGCGTTCGGCAGTGTGCCCGACGACGAGAGCTGGAACCCGCGTGCGGACCTGGACGGCGATATGGAGGTGACGCTGTTTGATTTCGGCATCATCGTGCGCAATTTCGGGGAGATAGGGGATGAGTGAACCTCTCCCCCGGCCCCTCTCCTGCAAGGAGAGAGGAGCCTTGATCCGAACGCCTCTTCCTTAGTAGTAATGCTGAATCGGCGAAAGAAGAGGTAAAAACCTTCTTTACCAAGCGGAAGGAGACAGGGTAGACGGGAGCCATCCATTCCCCGTCTCCCTGCGATGCGCATGTCACGGTTTCCTCCCTGCAATATGCGTTGTTACGGACGGAACTGAAACAGCTTTGCCTTGCCTCTCCACATACAGCAGGGGCACACGGACGTGTGCCCCTACTCATCCTTCGGGTCTGTCACACTACTCCTGCGCTGGCTGTTCCGATGCGGGGGCGCTCTCTTTCTGGGCGGAGCTCACCACCTGTTGCACCAGGTCGTTCACCTGCTGCGCCACTTCGGGCGAGACCGCCTTGCCCGTGAGGCTCTGCACCAGCGACAGCACCTGGTTTGCCAGCTGGGGAACCACGCTACCGTCGCCGCCCAGCGGTGAGCCTTTCATCAGTCCGTCCACGAACGCGCCAACGCCCATGCCCCGGAAGTACTGCTGCACCATGTTCGCCATCATGCCCGGGTCGCCGAAGATGACGAACTGTCCGTTGCTCATGAACCGCCCGATGGACTCGGCGATAGCCTTCTGGATGTCGCGACCGGCTTCGATTTGCAGTTTGGTGAGCTCGAAACGCAGCGCGGCGTCGCTGAAGGTCTGCTTGTTCTCCAGCGCCTGGCGTTCCACTTCCACCTGCGCCTTCTGCACTTCCACCTGCTCGCGGGCGATGTTCACGTCCACCATCTTCAGCGCCTGTTCGCCCTGAGCGACCAGCTCCTTCGCGCGGGCTTCGGCGTCCGCCTTGCGCAGGATGGCTTGCGCTTCCAGCTCTGCCGCCTTCGGCTGTGCTTCGGCGCGTTTCACTTCGGCGTACGCCTGCACTTCCGCCTCCACCTGCCTCTTCAGGCGGTCCTGCTCGATCTGTTGCTTGGCGGCGATGAGCTTGGTCTGCGCTTCGCGGTCTGCCTGCGCGGTCACCTGCACGGTGATGATGTCCTGATTCGCCCGCTCGCGCTCCGCCTGTGCTCGCAACGCTTCTTGCTCCGCTTCGGCGCGCTGTTTCTCCTTGTTCGCCACCGCGATTTGCTTCTCGCGCTCCGCGACCTCTATCGCCTTCAACCGCTCGATGTCGGTCTGGCGCAGTTCCTGCTCTTTGAGCACCAGCGCCTTGTCGCGCTCGATGGCGGTGGTCTGCACGGCGAGGTCGCGCTGGATTTCCGCCTCTTTGACCTGTCGCTCCTGCTCGATCTGGTAGGTTTGCGCCTCGCGCTGTTTTTCCGCGCGGATTTTGGCCACCTGCGTGTTTTGCTCCGCTTCCGCCTCCGCCTGCTGGCGTTCCAGCTCCAGCACCTCTTTGCGCGTTTGCACGTTCTTGAGGGTCATCTCGCGCTGGGCGTCGCGCTCGATGCGGTTGCGTTCTACCAGCGCAGCCTGCGTGATTTCGGTAATCTTCTTCTTGCCCTGCGCGTCGAAGATGTTGTTGTCTGACAGCAGTTCCTGCGAGGTCTGGTCCAGGCGTGAGATGGTAACCGACTCCAGAGTCAGACCGTTTTGCTGCAGGTCTGCCACCACCAGGTTATGCACCGCGCTGGCGAAAGCGTCACGCTGGGCATGAATCTCCACCAGGTCCTTGGTTGCCGCCACGCTTCGCAGGGCGGATACCAGTTTCTCAAACACCAGCGACGACACCGAGTGCGCGTCCACCGACTTCTCACCCAGCGAACGTGCCGCGTTCAGCACGTCCTCCTTGATGGCGCGCACCTTGATGTAGAACTCCGCCTTCACGTCCACGCGCAGGTTATCTTTGGTGATGAGCGCGTCGGGACCTTTGCGCTCCACCTCCAGCTTCATCGTCTCCAGCGAGACGGGTACGATTTTGTGCACGACGGGAAATACCAGCGAACCGCCATCGATCAGCACGTGCGTGCCGCCCCAGCCGGTGCGCACATACGCCAGGTTCGCCGAGGGCTTGAGGTAGAACCGCTTAATCGCCAGCGCGAGCGCGGAGAAAAACATCACCACCACGCCCACGATGGACGAAATCAGCGTCTGCGTCCATTCCCAGCCCATGTAGAACGGCGCGAAAACGAGCAACGCTCCAATCAACACGAACAGCAACGCTGTCATACCCGTACCTCCCGATGCGTGATGCTATCTGCAAACGGGTTCTCTTCCACGAGATACCTCCCCGTTTCGACCTCGTAGTCGGTGACGACCACCGGCGTGCCCGCAGGAATCGGCGGGTTGCCCTCCGAGACGTGGCAGGTGATGCGGTGCACCGTGCCCACCGTGTCATGCACGTCGGCGACACCGCCCCGGTCATCGATGGTGAATACCGCTACGCCGGTTGCGCCGATAAGCCGTTCGCGCGACATGTTGGGAACTTGTCCCATCTGCAGGTAGCGAGCCACTACCCCCGACATACCGCGCGCAATAAGCGACGTGCCGAACAGGCTGAGCAGGGCGCTTACCCACACATAAATCGCCGGGAAGCGCAGCAGAGGGTGTAACGCCTGATTGCTTGCCAGACCCAGCACGCCCCACAGCATCATGCAAAACGGCAGCATCACCGAAATGGGCACGCCTCGCCCGATGCCGAACGCCTCCAGTATCTGCGTGAAGACCGACTCGTGGTGGTTATGGTTGCCATGACCGGCTTCGTGGGCGTGTTCGGCGTGAGCCTCATGCGCCACTTCGCCATGAGCAACCTCTGCAGGCAGATGATGCTCGATGTCACCGTGGTCGGCGTGAATATCCCCTGCATGGTCGATATCGCCATGGTCGACGTGAACCTCCGCCCCATGGTCGATGTCACCGTGCTCCGCAGTGGCGCTCATGTCATGACCGACCTCGCCATGGCCGACATCGTGTCCCGCCTCGCCGTGTTCGGTGGAGACGAAGCCCAGAGCGGTTATAAGGGAGAAGAGCATTCCCACCACCAGCGGTAGTGCGAACAGAAGGTTCCACCAGTGCAACAGATTATGCAGGTTGCTCATCGCCGTCACCTGCCTTTCGATAACGTAGACCCCGCAAAGGTGCGAAAAGTTGCGACGGGACGGATTACCTCCATCTTAGCATGGGGAGAAAAGCGTGTCAAATTTTTCGGGTGGCCGCTTGCATCTTGCAAAATCTGTGGTATAATATAAATGGAATTGAGCAAGATACACTCAAGTCAATTGCCTGAAGAATACACAAGTTGAGGGAGGTGAGGGATATGGCACGCCGTGACCTGACACTGGTTCGTCGTGAGACCAACGGTGGCATCCGCCGCTGGGATCCGTTTGCGGAGATAGAGCGCCTGCATCGTGAGATGGATCGCTGGTTCGACCGGCTGTTCCCGTTCAGCCCGCTCACCCGCTGGGTTTCGGATGTGGAGGTGGGCTTCGAACCTGCTGTAGATATCTATGAGACCAATGACGAGGTGGTGGTGTTCGCCACGTTGCCCGGCGTGGAGATGAAAGACATCCACGTGGAGGCGACGGCGGACACGCTGATACTGCGCGGTGAGCGCAAGCCGCTGATGAGCGATGAGAACGCCACGGTGCACTACCGCAGCGCGTGGGGCGGGCATGGCACCTTTGAGGCGCGTTATGACCTGCCGGTCGAAATTAACCCGAACAAGGTGAAGGCGACGCTCCGCAACGGTATCCTGGAGGTGCGGTTGCCGAAGGTGGAGTCCGCGAAAGCGAAAGCGGTGAAGGTTCAGGTCGAGTAGCCTGCCCCTCTAAACCTCTGGCTGGTACATCCCCGCCCTTCACGGGCGGGGATGTACTTCTACAGCGCACGTTTCACTTTACCCGCTTTGAGACAGCGCGTGCAGACCTTGATCCGACGCACGCTACCGTTAATCACCGCACGTACCGGCTGAAGGTTAGGATACCACACCCGTTTGGTGCGAGGTGCGCGCAGCGCCCACGCTCCAGAGTGAACGTGCCGGATATTTTGACCGTGCATCACGCCCTTGCCACAGATATCGCATACATGAGCCATCTCGAATAACCTCCCTGCTGATAAAACCGCAGGCTATTATACCAGACGATTTCCCCGTTTCGCAAATGAGAGTGCGTCTGCTTCCTGAGTAGCAGTAGTTTGTCAAGAACCCCACGATTGATGAATTTTGCAAAATTAGCCGCACTTGTCTCCTCATCTCCTTTCCTGAAGCTCCGGGAGAGGGGTCGGAGGCGAGGTGTATTGAACCTAACCCCCTGCCTACAAGGGAAGGGGACACTCGAGACGCGGCTCCCCTCTCCTTGTAGGAGAGGGGTCGGGGGAGAGGTTAAATCGTTTTATCTTTTCAAAATTCATCAATGGTGAGGAGAACTTTTCATCCTATTTTGTCATACTGAGCGTTAGCGAAGCATGAAAAAATAGGGCGAAAAGCGTTTGTGGAATCCCCCCACCATTGAAATGGTGGGCTACGGCGAGGAGAAACCTGTCTTCACAGGTTCTCTAATCCGCGCAGGCGGATTTTGCTCTGCTCATAGCCCATGATTTCAATCGTGGGGTTCAGCATGGTGAAGACGTAAAACCGGCTTGTCTGTATCCGAATAATCACGTGTGGTTAAGTAGTAGACAGTTTTGGCGTGTCGAGTTATAATCCCCGTTGGATAGCTCCACTATAGAAGGAGGTGAGGGAAGGAAAATACAGGTGCTCGGATTACCGATGAGGATGCATTAACATCCTGTTAACTCAGGTTTCACACTGGCTTAACGTGTATTGGCTACAATCGGAGCGTACAGTCTACGACAAAGGAGGGTTCAGACCATGAAGCGCGCATTCACGCTCATCGAACTGCTCGTGGTGATTGCTATTATCGCGATACTGGCGGCGATCCTGTTCCCGGTATTCGCCCAGGCTCGCGAGAAGGCGCGCGCTACGGGCTGTCTGTCTAACTGCAAGCAGTTAGGCACGGCGTTTATGATGTATCTGCAGGACTATGACGAGCGCTTCCCCGCTATCACCTGGTTCGACTCCTACGACACCTCCAGCAACTGGCTGGGAAGCCTGTCGTGGCCGCTGGTGCTTATCCCTTATCACAAGAACACGGGGAAGGGAAGCTTTCTGGTATGCCCCAGCGACAGCGACCACCCCAACTTCTCCAAGCCGGAGTATATCCATCAGCTTCGCGCGGTGAACTGGCCGGGCTCCGAGCGTGATTTGACCACCTACGAGATGGCACAAGTGTTCCCGCTGTCCTACGCAGCGAATTACTACCTGTCCAATTCCGCACCGCGTGTACCCAACGCTATCGGGCAGGTCGGGTTTGCGCTGGCGACCATTGTGAAACCGGCGAACGTGTTCTTCCTGACCGAATTTGGGCGCGGGAACATGCCATGGTCACAGATACCCTACAGCGTGTACTACACTATTCCGGGCTACGGGGTGACCACGCGCTGGAAGGCAGGGCAGCGCCACCAGATGGGACGCAACTTCGTCTTCTGTGACGGGCACGCCAAGTACTATCGAGAGCCGATAAACCTCGATATGGCAGGCGTTACCACCAGTGACGTGGCGCAGGCATATCGGCGCATCGGTGTGCTAACCGACCCGCTGGACGAAGGCTTGTAGAGGCTACAGCGCATTCAGGAGCCGTTGTTCGCGCAACGGCTCCTGCCTTTTGTACCTGTTTGGAGTACACCCCTTGCCTTTTTTGCACGATTTTGGTATGATGACTGCAGAACACGGCTGTAATTACGCAGCCGCCCACTCTATACTGGGTGAGGATTGGAACAACAGTGTTCACGGAAGGTGAATCGCACGTCAAGCGCAGCTACCGTCGCTATATGCAGATGTCCGACCGCGAAATCGTAGAGCAGGCGCAAAAGGGCGACGAGCAGGCTGCAGAGTTCCTGCTGTATAAGTATCGCGATCTGGTTCGCACCAAAGTCAAATCGTATTTCCTGTTGGGCGCAGAGCGGGAGGACCTGCTACAGGTAGGCATGATTGGACTGTGGCAGGCAATTCTCGATTACCGAACTGATAAGCCCATCTCGTTCCCGGCGTTTGCCAAAGTGTGCATCCAGCGCCACATCATCACCGCCATCAAGGCGGCGACACGCCAGAAGCAGATGCCGTTGAATACCTCCCTGTCGCTGGAGGTAACGGTAGACGACGAAGATTCCGACTGGAGCCTGGCGGATATGCTGCCCGCCGAGCCGAGCAGTGACCCGGAGGAGCGTCTGATTCGCGCCGAAGACACCCGCCAGCTGCAGCGGACGCTACAGCAACTGCTGAGCGACTTCGAATGGCGTGTGCTGATGCACTACCACTTTGGCAAATCGTATCGGGAGATCGCCGAGGCGTTGCAGTGCAAAACGAAGTCGGTGGATAACGCCCTGGCGCGAATCAAGCGCAAGGTGGCGGGATTGCCTCTGGGCAAAGCCGACCTGCGCGAACTCTTCATGAACAACTGAGGTGCTATGACCTTTCAGGAACTACTGCTGAGATTAGAACAGTTCTGGGCACAGCATGGGTGCTTGATTTTGCAACCCTACGATGTAGAAGTAGGAGCAGGCACGATGGCGCCCGGCACGGCGTTGCGCAGCCTCGGACCGGAGCCCTGGAACGTGGCGTACGTGCAACCCTCTCGCCGTCCCGCCGATGGTCGCTACGGACGCAACCCGATGCGCGTGCAGCACTACTACCAGTATCAGGTTATCCTTAAGCCATCGCCGGAAAATGTGGTGGACCTGTATCTGGATAGCCTGCGCGCGCTGGATATCGACCCGCTGGAGCACGATATTCGCTTCGTAGAGGACGACTGGGAGGCTCCCACACTGGGAGCGTCCGGCGTGGGCTGGGAGGTGTGGCTGGACGGCACCGAAATCACGCAGTTTACCTACTTCCAGCAGATGGGGGGCATCGAGTGTCGCCCTGTTTGTGCCGAGATTACCTACGGTCCCGAGCG
>BEHS01000157.1 GCA_002898895.1 bacterium HR16
GATGGCGGTTACGGTGGCCGAGGCGGCTACGGCGGCTATGGCGGCTGCGGCGGTAGCGGCTGGGCTGGCGGTGGCTTCGGCGGCTACGGCGGCTTCGGTGGCTGGGGCGGCGGCTTCGGCGGCTGGGGCGGCGGCCTCGGCGGTTGGGGCGGCGGCTTCGGCGGCTGGGGCGGTGGCTTCAACCGCGGCGGTTGGGGCGGCTGTTGGGGCGGTGGCTGGGGCGGCGGTCGCGGCTGGGGACGCGGCTTCTAGCCCGCTCTCGTAAGCGACGGCTACCCGACGCATTGCCCGCAGCGAACCAGCCTCGCCCGGAGATGGCCATGTCCAGAACCCAAAAGCACCGGACAAATTGTCCGGTGCTTTTTTACGTGCTATCCGCCAGCACTACTCCCCAACCCGCCACTCCAGAATGCCTGCAGAGAACCCTGCTCTGAGCTTTACCTCGATGCGAATAGCCGCCGTCACCACAGGTGTGAACTCCACGCGGTTGAAGGCGTCCTTGCGTGTCTCGACACTCTGGGTAGTCTGCACAGGATGCCATTGCTGACCGTCAAACCAGAGCACCCGCCACCACTCGGGAAGACGACATTGCCCTCCTACCGGCTCGTCGTCGAACCAGTACACCTCGCACCGCGAAAGGCGACGCGGCTTCGTGAAAACGTACTGCACCCATTCGGTAGTGCCGGTGTGGTCCCACCACGTGAAACGGGGGATGCTCATGTCGGCGGAAGAGGAGGGGATTCGCCCATCGTTGAGCGCGAGCACCGTGTCGAGATGCCAGCAATGCGAAGCTTCGGCGTACACTGTGTCGATAGCTTGCCAGACCTTCGCGTCTGGTCCCTCGCCGATTTGAGGAAACGCCGACACCCTTAACCGGGCACATCCCATCGGAATCAAAGTGATTTCCTCTATCGGCTCGTCCGAGCGCACCGGCGAATCCTGTACCTCGCCGATAAGACCATTCGCCTCCAGACACCACTGCGGGATGCGTTTGCCTTTCGCTTTGAGCAAGACGGGCGCGTTGTCGGGGGTAAACGGCTGCTCGGCGAGTGTGCCCGGCTTTTTTACCAGTTCAATGGAGCTTTGCGGGTTATTCACGTCCACCACTAATCCGTAGTTCCATGGGGTGGTGGGGAAGACCTCGTATGCTGGGAAACGCTCTGTGCCGCCGTAGCGAACCCACCGCTCACCGATCAGCAAAGAGAACGCCAGCGGTCCTCGATGCACCGAGATGGTATGGCGGTTCTTCTCCCATACCTTCACTGACAGAGGCATCGGCAGGGTCAGCTTCACACGGTCGCCGTTGCGCCATTCCCGTTGCAGAACTACCCAGCCTTTCGCAGGGGCAGGCACAGCTTGCCTGCGTCCGTTGACCTCCACCGTTGGCGACATGCACCAGCCCGGCACGCGCAATACCAGCGGGAACCGCACCGGTTTCGGAGTGCTAACCGTGAAGGAAACCTCTTCCCCAAAGGGGTAGTCCGTTTGCTCAGCGATTTCCACCACAGTTCCGTCACCCACTTTTGCTTTCACGCGGCTGGGCGCGTAAAACACCGCCGCCAGTCCGTTGCCCGCCGTTGCCATCCACAGGTGCTCAGCGAGGTAAGGCCAGCCGTGCGATACATTATGTTGACAGCAACGATACTCGTAGGGGTTATACGAAAGCATATCGCCGCCGTTCTGGAGCATCGGCGCTTTGCTCTGGCGGTCTAACTGCACCATGTTGGGCGCAGTGAGGTAATGCAGTCCTTTCAGGTCAGGCGTCATCGAAGCGGGTAGAGAGTTGAACGCCACCTCCTCGCAACGGTCTGCCCACTTCACGTCGCCCGTGATGCGGGTAAGCAGCTCGTGGCTGTACATCATCTCCACCATCGAGCAGGTCTCTGCTGCCTGTCGGGGACCGGTGAAGCCGGGGCGAGCGTTCTCGTCCGCGCCGAACATACCGCCCGGCACCTGTCCGTAGATGCCCATCACCGTGTCGTACACCCGCTCGGTGGCTTTCAGGTAGCGGATGTCCCCTGTTTGCTGGTAGTACTGTGCGGGTTCTCGGAAGCCCTGGCAGAGGTTGACGCCATGCCACGTGGGTATGTCACCTGTCCAGTCGGCGGTGCGTTCGTGTGTGACGCGCGCGGCATCCAGCAGCCACTTTTCGCCCGTCAGGTTGTACAGCCAGTGGATGCTGTCCAGGTTATCGCCGCCGCGAATCTTCTGCCAGCTGCCCGGCAGGAACTTCTCCAGCGGTACAGTCATCTGCCAGCGAAAGTACCTGAGCATAAAAGGGATGACCCGTTTATCGCCGGTCGCCTCGTAGTGCGTGCGCAGGGCGTAAAGGGCTATCATGTTGGGCCAGAGGTCCATTTCTTTCAGGTTGCTTTCGGGACCGAAGTAGCCATCCTCACGCTGGCTGGCAAGGATGGCGTCTATCCACTTCCTCGACTCGGCGATAATGCGTTCCTCTCCCAGTATATAACCCAGTGAGGTAAACCCCTTGAGCCAGTAGGGGAGCTCTTCCCAACCGCGTTCGCCCTCGCCCTTCGGGTGCGCCCAAGCACTGCCTTCCCATCGGCACCAGGGGCTGATTTCGGTAAGGCGACCGGTGAAGCCCTCTGCCATCAGCTCCAGCTGGTGGCGCAGCCATCCCTCCGGGCGGATGGAGCCGGTAGGCAGTTTGATAAGCGGACTGGGCAGCAACGGAGCGCGGTTGCCCGCGTAATACCGGTTTGCAGGAGCGGTTGGAGGTGTCGCAACCACTTTCATCGTTGTTTCCCTCGTGTGAGAAATGGTTTGCGCGTGTGCAAGCACAGCTTGGTGTACAACGAGCAACAACAGAGGCCACGCTTTCATTCTACTCCTCCATGTTGAGCACGCCGATAGATACCACAAGGTTTCGAGGCAAGATGAGAGAATGCCTGCAGGATAGAGCGGCTGGAGGGATAATCATTTAGCGTACTGCTGTTTAGCGGGGGTACAGGGATGAGATGGAGCGACTTGATTGAAAACATTATGCAGGCGAACGGGGGAACGGCCTCGCTCAACTTGCTCTATGCGCGGGCGGGAGAGTACAGGCAGCTACCATCTGGCGATTGGCGCAAGACCTTGAGAGGTGTTCTGTATCGTGATGTTAAGCAGGGACGTTTCGTGAAGGTAGGGCTGGGTGTGTATGCTCTACCGGGAGCAGTCCAGCAGCAGGAATCTGCGTATCAGTACGCTCTGAGAGGAGAACCGGTTCAGAACTACCTGCGAAGACAGTCTGAAGTACACAGCATCATTCAGGGTATGCTCGTAGAAATCGGCAACTTTTTGGATTATCACACCTATACTGCCGACCCTAACCGCACTTTCGACGGCAAGCGATTGGGCGACCTGTGCCGATTGCGACAAATTCCCGACTTCACCTATCCTGATATGAAAAAGCGCGTGGCACGGTGCGACGTCATCTGGTTCTCGCGTTCTGCACACCCTTTCCCCAAGTATGTTTTTGAGGTAGAAGCGACTACAGACTTCCAGAACTCTATGCTGAAGATGTACGAGCTGAGGGAGTTCGAGACCCAGCTGGTTCTGGTTGCCAGTGAGGCAAAGTACCACTTATATGAGCAACGGCTATCGCAAGAGCCGTTCGCCAGTATACGTGACAAATTTCGTTTTCGGTCATTCGAACTGGTAGCAAAGTTCTACTTCAATTGCGTGGAGCACTATGAGCTGCGGAGCGATTTCCTGCAGTAGACAGCATTCACTCCTCACAAAACGGGCATATACCCTGAATGGGCGATATCTCCTGTTGCATCTTCACGCCCATCGTCTGTATGTCCCGAAGAGCCTCCTGCGGGTTGTAGAGATGACCCGCAAGCCATAACCCCGCTCTTCGCCCGTGCCCACGCAGGTACTGCAGCACGCCTGCGACGGCGGCAATGGCAGTAAAGAGGTATGGGTCGGGATGGTACAGCTGTAAAGAGAGAACCTGCCTCCGTCCATCTTGCCAACCACACGCTTCCAGCTTGACCACCGCCCCATACGGCGGATTGGCGTACAGGCGTGTGCCCCAGTAAAGCAACTGCGCCATCGGCTTCACCCACAGGCGCGGAGCCACTCTGCCCGACAACCACAGCAGAGGCATCACCACCCAGTCCACAAACCAGTTAAAACCGGCGATGTAAAAACCGGTCTCTCGAAGGGCAGGGAACATCTCGGGCAGAGCCTGCATCTCCTCCAGCATCACCGGCGCGCACAGGCGCATCCCAAACCCGAAGCCGAAATCCGCCTGGCGCGTTTCGCCCGCTCCCAGCCCGGAGAAGAACCGCCACTGTCCGTCACGATACACGCCACAGCGAGAACGCATCAGCTCACGGGTGAACTCATACAGCGAAGGGGTTCGGGGAAATCCACCCTGCAGATTGAACACCGCGGATACGTTGGCTGCTTCCAGCACATCGAGGCAGCTCGCCGCGTAACGCACCAGCAAAGCAGGTAAACCGGGGTGCAAACCCGCGTCGGTGACGAAGCAGCGCCCTGCTTCTTCGATACGTTGCGCCAGACGATTCAACACCGCCAGCTTGGGGGTGTGGTACTGGATGTCCAGCCAGTCACACCCCGCCTCCAGCGCGGCGGTGGCAGTCTCTTCGGTGAAACGCCCTGTAGGCGAAGCCACAATCAGCAACTGGGCGCCGTCAAAAGCGTGCATCACGCTTTCCGGGTCGGCGGCATGGGCGTACGTGGCGCATACACGTTCCTTGCCTGTCTGCTCGTTGCACTCCTTCGCGAACTGCCTGGCGCGCAGGATTTGTCTGCCCGCAATCACAAGGTGGGCATCGGTGTATTCCAGCAGCAGACGCACGATATGTTTGCCCGTACCGCCGTATCCGCCCAGTATGCCTATCGTCGGCGTATCCACTGCACGCTACCCACTACGCTCGCCAGAGATTGCGCCTGCGCGGTCAGCGTCGACCAATCGCCTTTGCCGAACTCGCCTCTTCCGATTAACAGAGCCACCCAACCGCCATTCAGATCCACCAGTTCGTTGGGCTTCAGCTCCTTCTTGACGTCCTGCCACAGGTCGGGATGTTGACCGCCCGAGGGGTCTTTCCAGAAAATGCATCTCCACTTCTCGGCATCGAGAGGCATCGCGCCGTAGAATAGCCCTGCTTGCGGATGGCTCCATGCGCCCGCGTTCAGGTAGTAGTTGGGCACGCCTGCCGGCTCGTCCGCTCTGCCGTCGTCCACCAGCTGGCTCTGTGCGTAGTGATATACCGCCTCTACGCGAAGCGGACCGCCGCTCAGGTTCTGCAATCGGCGCATTCGCACCAGCAACATGGGCTTCGGCAGGTCATCGCGAATCTCCATTTCCCATTCCACGCGGTAGCTTTGCGGGCGCGTCTGCTGTGTTGCGTAAACTCCCGTCTGCTGGTTCACCTCGGTGATAGCGGAACCATCCCGATGCACCAGCCATCCGCGCAGGTACAAGCCAAACGGAGTGCTCACCTCTTGAATGCCCTCATGGCGGTTTGGCGGAACCCACTGCATCTGTGCCAGTGCCTGCTGTACCAGCACGGTGTAGCTGCCTATCCGCTGCCCCTGCCACAGGATGATGCGTATCGGCGCACGCTCGTTGCTGAACTGCAAGTCGAACACATCCCTTCCGAGACGAAAGTCCGGGGCTAAGGGAGTATCGGGGTATTTGCGCTCTGTACCGGAGGGCAGGAACATGACCAGACCGCTCCATGCCTTACCGGGGGGTAGCCCTTTCAGGTTAACCCACACCCTCTGTCGGAACAACGGCTCGATATGGAACTGCACCGGCTTGCCGTCCTCGCCGATGCAACGCCATTCGCCGGAGAGATTACGCGCCATCGGATGTTCGGGGAGGTCTACTCCTGCCCACCCGCTGAAGGGCTGTTTGCCTGTGTTGAGCAAGTTCACCTGCCACGCCAGCGCAACGCCCGCGGGAAGGCTCCACCGCTTGCGAACGAAGGAGGGTACCGACGGGGCAGGCGGCTGCGGGCTTTTCTGCCAGTATCGGGCGGATTCGGCGTGCATGGCATACACTTTCGCCTGCAGGCTGGTGGCGGTTTGCACCAGCTCCCGGTATGGCTCTCCCCGCTCGTTTACCAGCCCGTAGTTGCTATCTTCGGGGAAGGTGCTGCTGATGCCCAGCGCAGGCTCGTCCACCCACATGAAGAAGTTGGATCCGACCATAAACGGCAGGCGGAAGAGCGCAGACTGGAAGATGCGGAAGCACTCTGCCCGCTGTTGCTGGGTGTCTACGCGCATCCCCGCGCCGTGTTTGCAGGGCAGCCCGCTGTCCAACGCAGGAAAGCTCCACTCGGTAATCATCAGCGGGCGACGCGATTGTCGATGGTACTCGCGCAGACGCTCCTCCCAGTCCAGCACGCGCCCTGTACGAAGGTCTATACGCGGATAGGTATTGATGCTGACCACATCACAGTATTTGCCTGCAATGTCCAGAATGGGCGGAGCCTCGCCCGCGAATCGACAGCCCAGAATCAGGTGGTTCGGGTCATATTTGCGGATGGCTTCGGCGCAGACGCGGAAGTACCGCTCGGCGGCAAGGCGGGTGAAGGCGATGCCATCCTCTTCTGCCGCTTTTGTGCGGATAGAAGGAGGCTGTTCGCCCTGTGCGATGTCTTCAAAGTCTTTTATCTGCGCTTCCCATGCCCTGTTAAATCTCTGTACGTCGCCACCGTAGCGGTCATGGAGCAGTTGCGCCAGCGCGATGCGCGCTTCGTGCCCGGGCGGACGTTTGAGCGCCTCGCTCGCCAGCCCCCATTGCCTGTATTCCTTACCGAACCATTCCAGCTCGTTATCCAGAAAGTATCCGATGAGCCAGGGGTCATCGCGGAGCGGGGCGCAGCGCTGGTAAGCTATCCACTCACACCACTGTTGCCATCGTGGAGAGAATACGTTGGGGAAGCCCGTCCAGTTGACCTGCTTCACAAGGTCGTCGATTGCAGCGTAGCCCTGCCCCATGCCCAGTATGTTCTCGATGTAGGGAAGTCCCTGATAGCGCAGGTATCGCGAGTGGTTTGCCGCGAGGATGCTAAAGTTCCAGCTTTTCAGCCGCTGCGCCGTCTCCGCTGCCCATGCTTCCTCCGTGCCATACTGTTTCTTCATGTTTTCATGGTAGGGAGCGTAGCCAAGCTTCTCGCACCAGTGCACAAAGTAGCTGGTATGGTCGGTACCCAGCGCAAAGAAGAGCCTGCCTTCGGGGTCGATAAACCACCATACGCCGCCCACCTGCTGCACGCGGAAGAAGCCTCTCGGTTCGGCAACCTTCTTGCCTGCACGGTGCACGCGGTAAGGCGGTATTCGCTTCGGTTCGGGCTTGGGAGGTTCTGCAGGTGTGAGGTTTCGCGTCTCCACTTGCGAGAAGGTGGCGCTGAAGGAGTTACAGGTTAAGCCGAGGTAGCCTGCGCGCACTGCCTTCGGGTTGTCCAGTAGCCATTCGGTGTGCCAGCAGAGGGTTTCACCTTCGTACACTTCCCCCCGAATGGATTGGGCGTTCCACATCAGGCGCAAGCGGTAAGGCTTACCGTATTCCCAGTTCCAGTTCGGCAGGCTGAAACTTTCCTTCGCGGTCAGGCGGGTGCTCGGCTCGTTGCCAGCCAGCCACACGCCGGCGTACATCTCGTGCAGTTCCGCAGTGTGGCGGTACTGCAGGTTTTCAGGCGCCTCCACCAGATTCAGCCGCCAGTGATGGCGGTCGTCCTGCCACAGGGTGATGCCGACGGTTTTCCAGTAGGTGGGGTTGCTCACCGCTCGATGCACCACCACGGTCGCGCTCAGCTCGCCTTCTTGCGAAAAACTATTTGTTAACAGCAGCGTGCCCAGCGGCATGTCGGCGCGTACCGCACCGTCAGGTTGTATCGTCCAGCCGAAGGGTATCGGTTGTTGCCATGGAGACTGTGCCATTAACAGGTTCCTCCCACTCGCTCACCGCTTCTTTCATTTTTCCTCTTGCAGTACAGTTCCTTCGTTGAGAATGCGGAATAAATGCGGGATAAAAGCCCTGACCTCTTCGCCACCGATATGGCTGATTTCATAGCGACCAGTGAGCCCTCGTTTCATGGGAAGGCGTGACCTTATGAAAGTTTTTTAAATAAGATACCTGCTTATTAAAGAAAACCCCTGTTTCCTTTAATAAGATACCATGCCCCACAAGCTGCGCTCAAGGCGCTCGCCAGGAGTACGCATCCTCCCGGGGCGGAAAAGCCAGCTTATCGAATGCGCGCGTAGAGGGCTTGCCCAGCAACTGCCAGTCTGCGAAATCCAGCAGAGCCTCCCAGTCCGCCAGCGAGTGCTCATGTCCGCCCTGGCGGAACCAGATACCGATACGCTCCTCCGCCCTCAAGAAGCGATACACCTCTTTCGCGGCGAGGTAAGTTACCTGCGTGCCTTCAGGGTTCGCCCACAGGTCTGCCAGCGCCTCGGTGCTGAGCAGGGCGCGCGGAGCCACCAGCGCCTTCACGATGTGCTGGTCAAACGGCAGACGCTCCACTTTCCCGATGAACTGCGCGAAGCGCGGATGGAACCAGTAAGGGAAGTTACGGAGGATGTCGGCGATGGTTTCACTGCCTTGCGCCTGATAGCGGTAGCACCCTGCGCCTCCACAGCCGGAGTTGTTCGGCGCGGTGAGGGCGATGCGCTCGTCGGTTGCTCCTGCCAGCAGAGCGGTCTTGCCCCCACGGGAGTGTCCTGTCACCACAACCCGTTTGGGATGTACGTCAGGTTGTGCAAGTAGAAAATCGATAACCCGATGATAACCCCATGCCCACGCCGCCAGCCTGCCTCCCTCATAATCGGGGTACGCCTCATAGACACCCTTCCGTTCTGCGCTATCAGGGGCGATTTGGGTGCGGTCGAAGAAAGCAAGCGCGTAACCCCGTTTGAGCACTGCCTCAACGATTTCCTCCTCTGGCTCACCCCAC
>BEHS01000158.1 GCA_002898895.1 bacterium HR16
TGCAGAGGCTTGGCATTAGCCGCAGCGCGCGTGCCTTTGAGTGGGCGGTGCGTCTCAAGGGCTGGAGCGCTCGCCTGAAGCCGGGCACGTACGAACTGCGCCCCAGCATGTCGCCCCTGACTATTGCTCGCCTCATCGCCGAGGGGCGTGTGGCAACCAGCTGGGTAACCATCCCCGAAGGCTACACGGTGCGGCAGATTGCGCAGCTAATGGAGGAGCGTGGTGTTGCCGATGCGGAAGAGTTCCTGCGCCTGGCAACACAGGAGGGTGATACCTTTACCGCCTCTTTTCCCTTGCCGAAGAACCTAGAGGGATACCTCTTTCCCAATACCTACCGCCTGCCGCGCGGTACGGGCGCGCGCGCCGCGATACAGAGCATGATCTCCCTGCTGGACAGGGAGGTTTACCAGAAATACCGTTCCGAGATAGAGCAATCGGGCTTCACCTTTCATCAGATTCTCACCATCGCTTCGCTGATCGAGCGTGAGGCGAAGGTGCCCGGGGACCGAGCGTTGATTTCCGCCGTTATCCGCAACCGTCTGCGACGGGGGATGAAGCTGGAGATCGACGCCACCGTTTTATACGCTCTGGGCAAACATAAATCGCGTGTGCTCTATCGTGACTTGGAAGTAGATTCCGATTATAATACATACAGGCGCAAGGGGTTACCGCCCGGTCCGATTGCCAATCCGGGCATTGCCTGTATCGAGGCGGCGCTGCGTCCGGCGCAGGTGAACTACCTGTACTATGTCGCGCGTCCCGACGGCAGCCATATCTTCACGCGCACGCTGCAGGAACATCATGTTGCCGTTGCGCGGGCGCGAGCGGAAAGAACACGAGTAACACCATGACCAAACGAGGCTGGTTGCGCTGGTGCCCCGATGAGGTGGTTCCCAGCGTGAGCGACATCGATCCGGCAAGGCTGGTGCAGCAGGGCATTCAGGCGGTGCTGCTGGATCTGGACAACACGCTGGTACCCTGGCAGCAGGTGGATGTGCCGGGCACGGTGCGGCGGTGGGTGGAGGCGATGAAGGACGCTGGCTTGCGCCTGTGCCTGGTCTCCAACACACGTCGCCGGGGAAGGCTGGAGATTCTGGCGAAGGAGCTGGGCATCGCTTACGTGCCGAAGGCGTTCAAGCCGCGCCGTTATGGATTGCGCCAGGCACTGGAGCAACTGGAATCCACTCCACAGCAGGCGGTGATGATAGGCGACCAGATTTTCACCGATGTATGGGGCGGCAACCGGATGGGAATGCGCACGATACTGGTGCTGCCGATGGCGCGACGTGAGTTTATCGGCACGAAGGTAAGTCGCCTTGTAGAGCGAATATTACTGTGGGCGTATCGGCGGGCAGGTGTACTGAAGCAGAGCGCGGGAACCCACGAAACCATTCTAACGTCAAAGGAATAGAGGGGGAGTCGGTTCGTGAGAGTGATTACCGGGCGGACACAAGTGGTGGGCGTGATGGGCTATCCGGTAGAGCATAGCCTCTCACCGGCGATGCACAACGCGGCGTTCGACGCGTTGAACATGGACTGGATTTATGTTCCTCTGCTTACCCCACCCGAGAGCGTTCAGGAAGCCGTGGCGGGGTTGCGTGCTATGAGCTTCCGGGGGGCGAATATTACCGTGCCGCTGAAGGAGCTGATTCCGCCGTTGATGGACGAGCTGAGCGAGGTAGCCAAGCAAATAGGCGCGGTGAATACCGTATGCCGACGTGAGGATGGTGCGTTGTATGGCACCAGCACCGACGGTATCGGCTTTCTGCGCTCACTGGAATCGGAGCGGGTGTCTCTTGACGAGAACCTGGAGGTTGTGGTGCTGGGCACGGGAGGCTCGGCGCGAGCGGTGGCAAACGCCCTGATACAGGTTGGCGCAAAGGTTACAGTGGTCAGCCGTCACCGCGACAGGGCGGCGCAGATGCTGTGGGAGCTGGGAGCGGAGGCACATGCCCTGCAGTACAGCGATCCGGCGGTGGTACAGGTGATGCAACGGTCTCAGGTGCTGGTGAACACCACCCCGCTTGGACTGTATCCTCACGTCGAAGAGATGCCGCCCATCCCGCTGGAAGGGCTGCACCCGGATATGCTGGTGTACGACCTGATTTACAACCCGCCGGTGAGCCGACTACTGCGCGAGGCGCAAAAAAGAGGATGTGCCACCCTGAACGGCGTAAAAATGCTCGTGTATCAGGGCGCGGAGTCGTTCCGGTTGTGGACCGGGCAGTATCCGCCTGTGGATGTGATGGAACAGGTTGTGCGAAAAGCGCTGGGCATGGAGTTTGCAGGGCAGGTCGTGTAGAGGTTGCGCATCTTGTGACGACGTGCTATAATCGCTTGTCTGGGAAGCGTGGAATCATTAATCTGGTCTCCGACAGGGTGCACCTGCCCCTGGCGTGGGTAAGCATTGAACAAACGGGGTGAGAGCGATGGCAACCGTACGAAAGAGTCTCGGCGAGTATCTGGTCGAGCGAGGATACATCACGCGCGAGCAGCTGGAGCAGGCGCAGAAAATCCAGCGCAGCTCGGGCGGTGACCTGGGCAGGATACTGGTGGACAACCAGTGGGCGACGCCTGCTCAGGTGGCGGAGGCGCGCGCCCAGGAACTGGGGGTGCCTTTTGTCGACCTGAACACCTTTACTATCGACCCCAGCGCGGTGAACGTCGTCCCGGAGCGCATTGCCCGCCAGCACAAGGTAGTGCCTATCCTCAAAGACGGCAACGTATTGACCGTTGCCATGTCGGATATAAACAATGTGCTGGCGTTCGACGACCTGCGGCTGGTCTCGCGCTGCACCATTCGCCCTGCGCTGGCGGCGGCGGATGCTATCGACGACGCCATCAACCGCGCCTACCAGTCGGTGGTAGGCAGATCGCCGGAGCCAGAATCGCAAGCAGCCGCCGCACCCGTTGGCGGTGGGATGCTGGCGCAAATCAAGGCGGACATGGCGCAGATTAGCGTGGGCATGGACGTGGATGAAGAGGATGTGGAAAGCGCTGCCCGCGTGGCAGAAGAAGCGCCTATTGTGCGCATCGCCAACACCATTATCCAGCAGGCGGTCAAAGAGCGTGCATCCGATATTCACGTGGAACCACAAGAGCGCGGTGTGCGCATCCGCTACCGTATTGACGGCGTGCTGCATGAGATTATGACCCTGCCCAAGTATATCCAGGCTCCGCTGATTTCCCGCTACAAGATTATGGCGGAGATGAACATCGCGGAGCGACGCCTCCCGCAAGACGGTCGTATCCCCATTCGCGTAGAGGGCAAGGATTACGACCTGCGCGTCTCGTCCATCCCCGTGCACCTCAGCTCCGGCATGGGCGAGAAAATCGTCATGCGTATCCTGGACAAAACCAGCATCCTCATCGGTCTGGAGAAGCTGGGGTTCACGGCAGAAGTGCAGGCGCAACTCGAGGAGCTGGTGGTGCAGCCGAACGGTATGGTGCTCTCCACCGGTCCAACAGGTTCTGGAAAGACCACTACCCAGTACTCCGTGCTCCACAAACTCAACTCTATCGAGAAAAACATCATCACTATCGAGGACCCGGTAGAGTACCAGCTGCCAGGCATCAGCCAGGTGCAGGTCAACCGTAAAGCAGGATTGACGTTCGCCAACGCTCTACGCTCCTTCCTGCGCCAGGACCCGGACATCATCATGGTGGGTGAGATGCGCGACCTGGAGACCGCTGAAATCGCGATTGAAGCCTCGCTGACCGGACACCTCGTGTTGACTACCCTGCACACCAACGACGCGCCCTCTGCGGTTATCCGTATGGTGGATATGGGCGTGGAGCCTTACCTGATTTCCGCAACCGTTATCGGGGTTCTCGCACAGCGTCTGGCACGTCGCCTCTGCCCGCACTGCAAAGAGCCTTATGAGGTGCCTGCCGCCGATTTGCGCCGATTCGGCTTCCGCCCGGAGCATCCCGACCAGATGGTTACCCTGTGGCGCGGGCGAGGATGCGAGGCGTGCCGGTATACCGGCTTCCGCGGACGTATCGGCATCTTTGAACTCATGCGCGTGAACGACGAAATCGCCGAACTGATCGTCCGGCGCGCGCCGCTGGCGGACATCCGCGACGCCGCGAAGGCGAACGGGATGCATGAGCTGCGCGAGGACGGCTTGCTGAAGGTACTGGAAGGCGTCACGACGCCGGACGAAGTGATGCGCGTGGTCTTCACCGCAGGACACTAACTTACACCAAGGGAGGCAGATCTTTCTGTGGAGCAGACGACGCAGTTCGATATCGAACCGACAATCGGAGGACAACCTGCCGCATCCTCCGCGGCAACGGTGGTGCGTCCGCGCAGTCTGGAGGATGCACATATCGACGACCTGCTGCGCATCGTCGTCGAAAAGGGGGCATCCGACCTGCACCTGTGCGCAGGCGTTCCACCTGTCATCCGCGTGGACGGCAGGTTGATACCCACAAATTATGAAAAAGCCACGCCGCAGGATACTCAGCGGCTCATGTACGATATCCTGACCGATGAGCAAATCCAGCGGTTCGAGAGCACTCTGGAGCTGGACTTCTCGTACTCGCTGGGCAAGATGGCTCGCTTCCGCGTGAACGTATATCGTGACCGGGGTGCGGTAGCGGCAGCGTTCCGCCTGATCCCTACCCGTATCCCCACTATCCGCGAGCTCAACCTGCCGCCGGTGCTGGAAGAGCTGACTCGCCTGCCTCGCGGACTGATTATCGTCACCGGACCTACCGGTTCGGGGAAGTCCACCACGCAGGCGGCGATGATTAACCAGATTAACATGGAGCGGAGCGTGCATATCGTCACCATCGAAGACCCGATCGAATATCTGCACACGCACCGCTTCAGCATTATCAACCAGCGCGAGCTGGGACAGGACACCAAGTCGTTCCATAACGCGCTGCGGGCGGTTCTGCGCGAGGACCCGGACGTGATTCTCGTCGGCGAGATGCGCGACCCGGAGACCATCGCGCTGGCAATCACCGCAGCCGAAACCGGACACCTGGTGCTGGCGACACTGCACACCAACAGCGCAGCCACCACCATCGACCGTATCGTGGACGTGTTCCCGCCCGGACAGCAAGAGCAAATCCGCATCCAGCTGTCCAACAGTATTCAGGCGGTTATCTGTCAGCAGCTGCTTCCGCGTGCGGGACAGCCGGGGCGCGTGCCGGCAGTAGAGGTGATGATTGCCACCCCGGCGATTCGCAACCTGATTCGCGAAAACAAGGCGCACCAGATTACCTCGGTCATCCAGACCAGTGCGAACGTGGGAATGCAGACCATGGACCAGTCCTTGCGCGACCTGTACATGAAGGGCTGGATTACTCTGGAAGAGGCGCTGTCGCGGGCGATGAACCCCGAAGAGCTGAAGAAGATGATTACACCCACGACCATGACCGAGGGAACAGTGGGCGCACGTGGACGATAGACTCGGACGGAATTGTAGCCGCAGGCTTTAGCCTGTGTTGCTGCGGAGGAGGGATAAACAATGCCAACTTTTGCGTACACCTTCCGCGACTCGATGGGCACGGTGCGTTCGGGCACCTCTGAGGCGGAAAGCGCGGAAATCCTGCGCAAGCGATTGCAGGAACAGGGCTTTACCGTTACCGAGGTGCGCCAGATTCGTGCGCAACGCCCCGGTGGCGGTTGGGGACGCGTGAAGCTCAGCGACCTGGCGATTTTCTGCCGCCAGTTCTCCACCATGCAGGATGCTGGCGTTTCTATCGTGCGCAGTCTGGACGTGCTGGCGCAACAGACCCAGAGCGCCAAACTGCGCCGCATCATCATGGACATCCAGGCAGAGGTGGAGGCGGGTCAGACGCTCTCCAAGGCGATGAGCAAGTATCCCAACGTGTTCTCCAACCTGTTCATCGGCTTGATACGCGCCGGAGAGGTGGGTGGTGTTCTGGAGGAGAGCCTGCAGCGTCTGGCGGCGTTCCTCGAGGCGGACGTTGCGCTGCGCCGTAAGGTGCGCGCCGCGATGACCTACCCCACCATCGTGGTGATTGCCGCGCTGGCAATCGTCATCGGGCTGGTGACCTTCATCCTGCCCAAGTTCTTTGACGTGTTCAAGGACCTGGGCATCAAGGAGTTCCCGGTGATGACGCAGATGCTGATGGACTTCAGCCACTTCCTCACCAGCCGATGGTATGTGATGATTGCCATCGTGGTGCTGGTGGTCATCGCCTTCCGCATGTTCGTGCGCACACGCATCGGGCGAAGGCTCTATGACCGCCTGAAACTGAAGTTGCCCGTTTTCGGCGCGCTCAACCACAAAATCGCTCTGGCGCGGTTCTCTCGCACGCTTAGCACCCTGCTCAGCTCCGGCGTGCCCATCCTGCAGGCACTGGAGACGGTCGCCGGGACGGTAGCCAACGAGATTATCGCCGAGGCGGTGATGGAGGCTCGTGCCCGTATCCGCGAAGGCGACCGTATCGGGCCGCCTCTGGAGAGAAGCGGTATGTTCCCGCCGATGGTGGTACACATGATTTCCATCGGCGAGGAGTCGGGCGCTCTGGACCAGATGCTGTCCAAAGTGGCGGACTTCTACGAATCCGAAGTGGAGTCCACCCTGCAGTCGCTCACCTCGGCGATTGAGCCGGTGCTCATCGTGCTGCTGGGCGGCATGGTGGGCTTCATCGTTATCTCGTTGCTGCTGCCGCTGATTACGGCGGTGCAGAGCCTCGCCGGCGGACAGCAAGAAGGTGGAGGTGGAGGATAATGCTTGGGGGGCGAGTGCTCGCCCCCCTTCAGCAAACGGGAGGACGCAAGCCGACTCATTATGCCGGAGTGGTACATCGGGCTGGTGGTTTTTATCTATGGGGCGGTGGTGGGTAGTTTCTTGAACGTGCTCATCTACCGCCTCCCGCGTGGTTTATCGATAGTCAAACCGCGCTCCCACTGCCCGAGCTGTAAAACCGAACTGCGCGCTCGTGACCTGGTACCCTTGCTGAGCTTCCTGTGGCAGAGAGGAAAATGCCGATACTGCGGCGCACGCATCTCGTGGCGCTATTTCTGGGTAGAGCTGGCAACCGGTTCGCTGTTCTGGGGTATCTACTGGCGTTACGGCTGGAGCTGGGATACCCTGTTCTATGTGTTGTTTGCGGCGGCGTTGATAGCTGCCTTTTTCATCGACCTGGAGCACTTTCTGATACCGGACGGCTTGAACGTTTTTATGCTGGCGCTGGGCGTTGCCCGTAACGTCATGCTCATTGCCGAAAACAACCCGCAGGCTTGGGTTGTGGTAGGCGGGTGGAAGCTGCCTTATGCGCTGGTGGGCGCGATTGTGTGTACTGCGATTTTTGCAACCATCGCGGTGATGGGGCGAGTGATGTTTCGAAAGGACGCTATGGGATTCGGAGATGTTAAACTGGCGCGAGCGATCGGCACGATGATGCCGTTGAACCTCGCGTTACTGGCTTTTGCGGGCGCGGTGGCACTGGGAGCTGTTGTGGGAGGGGCGCTGGTGCTCTTCACGTTGAAACAACAACCTTCCACCCCGGCGCCGTCTGCAGTCGGTTCTGCCCCAACGGTATCTCCCGAACCCCTGACGCAAATGCTTCTCTACAGTCTGGCGGTGCTGGTGGCGCTGGACGTGCTGGTGTTTCTTTACGACGGTGTGCGTTCCCTGCTTTCGCCGGGCAAGTCCTCTGCAGTACCTGTGGAGGAAGAAGAGTTTGTGCCCGGCTTGACGACTATTCCCTTCGGTCCCTACATCGTGGCTGCTACCCTGATCGCGCTGATAGGCAAGCCATACGTGCTCTCGTTGTGGAATGCCTACTGGCGCTGGGCGACCGGGGGAGGGTAAGGAGGGACGGTGATGGCGGTGCAAGCGTTACCTCAAAAGATTACCTATGAAGAATGGCTGCAGATGCCGGAGACGAACCAACCCTGTGAAATCATAGACGGAGAGATAAAAATGTCACCTGCGCCGAATCTGCTACATCAGTTTCTCGTTGGGGAAATATCCGCTTTGTTACGCGAAATCGTGCACAAGGATAGAGGAGTGGTATTGACCTCGCCCGTTGACGTCATCGTTTCGCGCTCACCGTTCAAGACTCGCCAGCCGGATATCATGGTGGTTCTTTTCCGCGAGAGCGGCTGGCAAAACCTGCAGGCGGTGCTGGAGGCTCCCTCGGGAGAGGTCGTGCCGGATTTAGTGGTGGAGGTGCTCTCGCCAAGTGAAAGGAGACAGTCCGTCGAGGAGAAAATAGAAGACTACCGACGCATCGGCGTACGGGAGTTCTGGCTGGTCAGCCCCGAAGCGGAAACAGTTGAGGTACTGCGCCTTGGCGAAGCTGGGATCGAGCGTATCGGTTTGTACGGGCGTGGTGACATTGTGCGTTCGGAACTATTGCCGGAATGTCAGATAGACACTAACCGCCTCTTCGCGTAAGGGAACAATACGCCCGGAGGCGTCGTCAAAACCGACAGGAAAGGAACGAGGTGACCGACTATGCGAGACCGGAACAACGCCAGAGCCTTTACGATGGTGGAGATGCTCACGGTGATAGCGATTATCGCCGTGCTCGCCGCCATCATCTTCCCGGTAGCGGCGACGGTGCGCGAGCAGGCACGTCGCACCACCACCATGTCGAACCTGCACCAGATACAGGTGGCACTGAAAATGTACAAGCAGGATAACCGTGTGTATCCTGAGGTGCTGTTAGGCTACGTGGAGTTTGACGGCAACAACAACCCGGTGCCTGCAGACCGAATTCGGGGAAGCTTCCTGTATCAGGCGTACATTCGGGACATCAATATCTTCCGCAGTCCAAACAACCCGGTAAATGACAAGGTGAGCTGGAAGGCAGTAGAGGTGCTGCTTCCCGACCCGAACAACCCCAGTCAGCGCGTGAACGAGATTAACGGCATTCTGGTCACACGCCCGTACTACGCCTTCGATAGTATGGACGTGGGGCAAACTTGCCCG
>BEHS01000159.1 GCA_002898895.1 bacterium HR16
AAGGACACCCTGCGCACCGCTTGTACAGCACCCGTATGTAGCGGAGCCACCGCCAGCGATGCTCCCGATCCGCCAAAGCCGGGGTCTATTGCGATGGTATCGTATCGGGAAACACCTAAGTCCGCCAGCGACAACAGCCCATCGCCCGACCACATGAACTGCAGTAGTCCGTTCGTATCGTACTTGCGGATGGCGGTATCGGGGTTCGCATTGTGCCCCAACCCGTAGCCAAAATACAGAAAACCATCGTGGTACACGAGCCGGGTATCCCGTGAACCACCCGCGGCAGTGACAGCGATAATCTTGGTGATCCCGGTCCCAAAGCCGAGGTTGCCGCTCGGCAGGTCCAGCACGTTGTCCACCCGGATGACACCGACCGGACCTGCACCCGTCTGCGCCCGGAAGCCTGCAAGATAAGCGTTCGCGCCGTCGTACGCAACGTCGATAACCCCCTCGCCTCCGGAGGCGGCGGAGCCGTCGAACAGCGCAGATACGTTAAAGCTGCGTAGAAGCTTGAGCTGTACCTGAGCGTGGGAAGACACGGCGAGACCGAGCACTCCAGCCACGAGGCACACCAGTGTGGCGAGAGACAGAATACGCTTCATCGTAAAGACCTCCTTTCGCTGAAGTCAGCGTTATATAATGCTGTACACACTCATTATAGCGCGTCTGCAAAAACATGTCCAGTATTTTGAGGGGGTGCAACAAATTTGTGAGAAAATTGTGGCGTGTTCGCTTCCACAGACATCTCTCTTCGGGTAAGATAGCGTATGGAAGGCTATGGTGGAGGCGTGTGGAAGGATGTTCTGGCGTCTACTGGGCTTGATGCGTCCGTACATGGTACCGATTATTGTGGGCTTTACCTGCCTCGTGCTCGCAACGCCCGCTCAAATGTTTCCCCCACTGGTGTGGAAGTACGTGGTGGACGAGGTGATACTGAACCGCAAGGTGGGGCACCTGCTTCCCGCGATGCTGGTGATGCTGGCGGTGCATCTGGTAGGCATGGGACTGTCCGCAGCACGTACCTACCTGCTGGGGGTGGCCGGGCAAAGGTTCGTGGCGGACCTGCGCAACCGCCTGCACGACAAGCTGATGCGTCAGTCGGTACGCTATCACCACGACCGCAAGAGCGGCGACCTGATGGCACGCGTCATCGGTGACGTGGACACCCTGCAGGAAGTGGTGATCAACGGCGTGGACAACATCCTGGGCAACGCGCTGAGCCTGATATGGGTAGCGGGCATCATTGTGTGGCTGAACTGGAAAGTGGGCACACTCACGCTGTTGCCG
Organism: bacterium HR16; assembly: GCA_002898895.1. Classification (GTDB taxonomy): domain Bacteria; phylum Armatimonadota; class HRBIN16; order HRBIN16; family HRBIN16; genus HRBIN16. Next base: position 1,291 of record BEHS01000159.1, read on the forward strand.
CTGGCGGTGGTGGCGGTGATGGTGTGGTTCTTCAACCTGCGCGTCAAGGGGTTGTATCGCGCCATCCGTGACCGGCTGGGCGACCTCTCCGCCAAACTGCAGGAGAACCTGCTGGGCGTGCTGATTGTGAAAGCCTTCGCGCGGGAGGCGTACGAGCAGGAGCGATTCCAGCAGGTGAACACCGAATACCTGAACACCAGTTTGAAGGGCGTGAAGGTGCGTTCGGTATACTTCCCCGGCGTGATGACCGTTGGCTTTCTGAGCAATATCGCAATGGTGGGTGCGGGGGCGTACTTTGTGCTGAAGGGCGAGTTCACCATCGGCGGGCTGGTAGCCTATCGAGGCTACTGGTGGCAGTTGTTCGCGCCCGTGTTCTCGCTGGCGCAGGTCAACGAGATGATTCAACGCGCTATCGCCGCCGCCTCGCGCGTGTTTGAGGTGCTGGACGCCCCCGAGGAGATTACCGATGCCCCCGACGCCATCGCCCTCGACACCGTGCAGGGTCACATCCGTTTCGACAGGGTCAGTTTCTCCTACACCCCCGAACGCCCTATCCTGCAGGAAGTCTCTTTTGAGGTGCTGCCGGGGCAACGCATCGGTATTGTGGGACCCAGCGGCACCGGAAAAACCACCATCCTGAACCTGATGCTGCGCCTCTATGACCCGCAGGAAGGGGTTATCAGCCTGGACGGGCACGACCTGCGTCGGCTACAACAGCAGGCGTTCCGTCGGCATATCGCGCTGGTCACCCAGGAGCCGTTCCTGTTCAACGACACCGTACGTCACAACATCCTTTTCGGCAGGCTGGACGCTACCGATGAGGAGATAGAAACCGCTGCACGGCTGGCAAACGCGCACGAGTTCATCTGTGACCTGCCCAACGGCTATGACACCCTTGTGGGCGAGCGAGGTGTGAAGCTCTCCGGGGGACAGAAACAGCGTATCTGTATCGCCCGGGCGTTTCTGGCGAACCCGAGCGTGCTTCTGCTGGACGAAGCCACCGCCTCGGTGGAACCGGAATCGGAGGCGTTGATTCAAGCCGCGCTGGAGCGGTTGATGCAGGGGCGCACGACGGTTATCGTCACGCATCGTCTTTCGCTGGTGCGCGACTGCGATCGCATTCTGGTAGTGGACGAAGGGCGCGTCATCGAGTCGGGCAGGCACGAGGAGTTGCTGGAGACAGACGGCTGGTATGCCCGCATGTACCGCCTGCAGATGGAAGGCGGTACGCTCGTGGAGGAGCTGATGGATTAAGAATGGTCACGAACTTTTCCTTCTTTACTGGAGCTGTTTTACTACGGTGAACATGCCACCACTCATAACCGTGAGATACCGTAACCCTGAGTTTTTTCGTGCATTTTACCGAAATAACTGTTGACTCTATGATAGTATATATGCTATCATAATGATGTGGCAAGCGCAGAGGAACTATACGAGCGCTGGAAACAAAATCCGCCCAGCGAGGTGAGAAGGGAGGATTTTGAAAAGGTTCTGCGTCGCTACTTAGGAGGCTTCCTGCGTGAGGGAAGCGGTTCCTCGCATCTGTATCTGGTATCGCACGAAGCGCTCAAGAGTCTGTCTACCACACGACAACATGGCGTGTGGTCTGTGCCTGTGAAATCCGGGCGAGCAGTAAAAGGGTTTTACGTAAAGTAACTGATAGAGATCGTCGAGCACTTACGAAGAGAAGGAGTTATACCATGAAACACAAGGGGTACAAGGCACTGGATTATCCGGTGGAGATTCGCCGTCTTCCTGTTGAGGAAGGTGGCGGTTACGTCGTTTGCATTCCCATGTTGGGACGCTGGACGGTGCAGGCGGCTGGTGACACGGTCGAGGAGGCACTCGGTCTGTTGGAGGAAGTGAAGGAAGCCGTTTTTGCCCATTTACAGGAGCAGGGCGTGGCGATTCCCGAACCTCCTCCGTTTGAGGAGCCACGACAGTATCAGGGCAAAATTGTCCTGCGCGTGCCCTCAGCAATGCACGAGGAGTTAGTGCGTCGTGCAGAGCAGGAGGGAGTCAGCCTGAACCAGTTTATCCAGAACGCGCTTTCGCGCTACCTGGGCGGCTTGCAAGCGATGGAGTTCGCCTGGAAGGAGTGGTTTCAGAGGCGCGTCGGTACTACCTCCCCCGGTCAGATCATGTGGGAAAAGGAACCTCCTCGCGTTACCGTTCGTTCCTTTGTGCCCAGCTCAGGATGGGGGGATGCAGCATGAGCACCTCATCAGCCTCAAGGGGAGAAACTGCCATCTCGCCTGAACAGTACAGGGAGATGCTTGAAGGACTGAGGCTGGAGAACATCAATCTCGCTGAGTACCATGCAGAGATTGACCACAACATCCTGCGGGGTGAAGCATCTCAAATGACCCCTATTCGCCTCGGCATGGAACAGGGGGTTGTACGTTGGGAGCAAAAAGATGATACTCTCACCTTCTGGCATAGCTACCAGCTAAGGGGAAGGGTGAAGCGCAAGCAGGTATTGCGCATCGGAGCCGTTTATCTTGTGCGCTACACGACGAAACAACCTGTTTCAGCGGATTTTGCGCACATTTTCCAGCAGTCCACATTGATACTAACCACTTATCCTTACTTCAGGGAGCTGGTGGACTCCACCATGAGGCGGATGGGTGTACCGCCTGTTACGCTTCCAATGGTGCTGGTGCAGTAAGGATGGCTACGCGGTATAGCTCCCTATCGGCGTTTTGTGGAAATGCACCATCAGCCAGCGACCGTCCTCGCGCACGAACACGCGCGTCTCGTTGGTGGTAGTGAAGAGGATACCGTTCTCTCCTGAGCGGGTAACCACCAGCGTATAGGTGGCGATAGCGACGTTGCCGTAAACCTGCACGCGCGGGTTCACAATGTCCAGACGATATTGCGCGGAGGGAGGGCGCACCACCTTCTGCTGGCGCATGTAGTGCAGATGGAAGTCCAGTGTGTCGATACGCGCAGGCGTTTCCGCCTCAAACGAGGACACGTCGTCCGCCACCAGTTCGCGATAGGTATCGATGTCCTGGCAGTAGATGGCGTGCAGTAGCCTCTCTAAGGTCTCCATGACTTCTTGCTGGCTCCGTTTGGTCATCATTCACCTCCACACTGGGCGCGGTGACGCAGGTAGTGGTCTACCAGCACCAGTGCCATCATCGCTTCCACGATGGGCACAGCGCGGGGCAGCACGCAGGGGTCGTGTCTGCCTTTTGCCTGCAGTATTGCCGGTTCGTGGTGCACGTTTACCGTCTCCTGCGGCATCATGATAGTAGCGGTCGGCTTGAACGCCACGCGAATCACGATGTTCTCGCCGTTGGAGATTCCGCCTTGCACGCCGCCGGAGTAGTTGGTGCGGGTGCGCACTCTGCCGGTGTCGTCTACGTAGAACGGGTCGTTGTGCTGTGAGCCGGTGAGGTCGGTTCCGGCGAAGCCGGAGCCGATTTCAAAACCCTTCGCGGCAGGGATGGATAACATCGCCTTGGCGAGGTCGGCGTCCAGCTTATCGAACACCGGGTCGCCCCAGCCGGGTGGCACCCCTCGCGCCACGCAACCGACCACCCCGCCCAGCGAATCGCCCTGCTTGCGTGCCTCCTCGATCGCCTGCGCCATCGCCTCCGCTACCGCAGGGTCGGGACAGCGCACGGGGTTCGCTTCCACCTGCTCCAGCGTCACGGTGTTGGGGTCTACCTCTGCGCGCAGGGTATGTATCTTCTCCACCCAGCCCACAATCTCCACGCCCCGTTCGCGCAGAATCTTTTTGGCAATCGCCCCCGCCGCCACCCGCCCGACGGTCTCGCGTGCGCTGGAGCGTCCCCCGCCTCGCCAGTCGCGAATGCCGTACTTGGCGTCATAGGTGTAATCCGCATGAGAGGGGCGATAGAGCTCCCTGAAGGACTCGTATGCTTCGGGACGGGCGTCCTCGTTCCACACCAGCAGGCAGATGGGCGTGCCGAGCGTTTTGCCTTCAAACACACCGGAGAGGATGTGCACGGTATCGCTTTCACGTCGCTGAGTAACCAGCTTGCTCTGCCCCGGACGCCGCCTGTCCAGCTCGCATTGAATCTCCTCTACCGAGACGGGTACACGCGGAGGACAGCCGTCGATAACAACACCTACCGCTCCCCCGTGCGACTCGCCGAAGGTCGTGACGCGAAAGAGATGTCCAAAGGTGTTTCCCATACACTCACCGTTTTCATTATACGAGGAAATCCCCGTTAACACCTCTAAATACACAGTGTACGGTGCATTCCTGTAACCGGAGGGAAGAGATGAGCGTTTATATCACACCATCTGGCAAGAAGCTGATTACGGTGATTCCGGGTGATGGCATCGGTCCTGAGTGTATCAACTCCGCTCTGCGCCTGATTGAAGCCACAGGCGTGCCGGTAGAGTGGGAGGTGCGCGAAGCCGGTGCCAGTGTGTTCAAGAAGGGTCTGGAAAGCGGTGTGCCGCCGGAGACCATCGAGTCCATCCGTAAGACGCGCGTGGTCTTGAAGGGTCCACTGGAGACCCCTGTTGGGTACGGCGAGAAGAGCGCAAATGTGACCCTGCGCAAGCTGTTCGAGACCTACGCCAACGTGCGTCCGGTACGCGAGATGCCCAACGTGCCCACCCCTTACAGCGGGCGAGGCATCGATCTGGTGGTAGTGCGCGAGAACGTGGAGGACCTGTATGCGGGCATTGAGCATGTGCAGACTCCGGGCGTGGCTCAGGCTCTGAAGCTTATCTCGCGCAAGGGGTGCGAGAAGATTGTGCGTTTTGCCTTCGAGCTGGCGCGGGCAGAGGGGCGCAAAAAGGTGCACTGCGCCACCAAGTCCAACATCATGAAGCTCACCGAGGGGATGCTGAAGCGCACCTTTGAAGAGATTGCGCCCGAATACCCCGATATCGAAGCCACGCACATTATCGTGGACAACTGCGCGCACCAGCTGGTCAAACGCCCTGAGCAGTTCGACATCATCGTCACCACCAACATGAACGGCGACATCCTCAGCGACCTGAGCTCCGCGCTGGTGGGAGGACTGGGCTTCGCGCCGTCGGCGAACATCGGCAATGAGGTGGCTATCTTCGAGGCGGTGCATGGCTCCGCGCCCAAGTACGCAGGCAAGAACGTGATTAACCCCACGGCGGTTATCCTTTCGGCGGTGATGATGCTGCGCTACATCGGCGAGTTTGAGGCGGCGGCGACCATCGAGAACGCGATTATGGTCACGCTGGAGGAGGGCAAGGTGCGCACCGGCGATGTGGTGGGCTACGACCGTTGCAACAGCACCACCGAATACACCGACGCCATCATCGCCAACCTGGGCAAGAAACCCAGTCAGACCTTTGTGCGCGAATACCGTCCCATCCGGCTACCGCAGGTGACGCGCGAGCCGGTGATGGTGCGTCCGCAAAAGCGGCGCGTGGTGGGCATGGACGTGTTCGTGGAGTTCGACGGCACTTCCGAACAGCTGGGCAAGAGCATGGAACAGCTCGCGGAAGGCACTGCGCTGCGGCTCAAAGCCATAGCCAGCCGGGGCACGCTGGTCTATCCCGCTGTCGGCTTCATGACCGACCTGGTAGACCACTGGGCGTGTCGGTTCGTGCTACGCGACGGGGAAGGCGAACTGAACGACGTGCAGGCGATGGACTTACTCCAGCGCATCAGCAGCCGGCACCGCTGGACGCATGTGGAGAAACTGCACGAAATCGACGGTCAGCCGGGCTTTACCAAGTCGCAAGGTGAGGACTAGGTGAAATACCCCCCTCTCCTGTCGCGAGACAGGAGAGGGGGATGTCTTTCCGTTGTTGCACGCTACTGCCTCTTTTTCCGCAAGGCGTCAATGGTGTTCTGGATGTAGCCGATCAGGTAGCTTTCTTCTGTTTGCAGTCGCTGCTCCAGTATCGGAATCGCCGCCGGAGTACCTGCCTTCGCCAGAGCCTTAATCGCCTCCCTGCGGACCAGGGAGTCTGGATGCTGAGTAGCCAAGCGCAACAGCAGAGATTCTGCAGCTGGATCACCTAACTCCCGCAATCCCTGGATAGCTCCTTCCTTGAGCACGAAAGAGTCATCTTGCTCCGCCGCTTTAAGCAGGTCGGGCAACGCCTCTCTAACCTTTAGCACCCCCAGACTGGCTGCAGCCGTCGCGCCGAGAGTGGTTCGGTCGCCACGACGCAGGATATCAAAGTAGATATCTACCGCCTGCTGGGAATTCATTCCGTTCAGGACGCCCATTACTTCCACCTTCACCGCACTCCGGACGCTTGGGTCTTTGAGCAGGGCTAGCAAAGCAGGCTCTGCGGGCTTGCCGATGCGTATGAGCCCCGCTAGCGCGCCGGGTACCATCTTACCATGCTCATCAAGACCGCAGATGAGTTCTGCAACTGCCTGTTCCGTGCTCATGCCATCCGTACGCATTTCCCAGTATGCCCATGCTATATCAGGCTCGCCCGGTTCCAACGGCACCTGGTAGTTGTAGGTACCGTAGACCGTCATCCATCTCATCATGCCCTCCCTTAACACCTGCATCGCTCGCTTGTCCCCGATGCGTGCCAGTGCGCGTGCGCATTCGCACGCGATGGTGTCCTCAAACGGACCACTTTCTTTTGTTCGCCCCATCAATACATCTACTGCCTCTTTGGCTTTGAGGACGCCGAGCGCACGCGCCCCCTGCCTGATTCTCATCAGGGCTTTGTCAACCTCGCGAAGGGTTTCGTCAGGTGTTGGGATGGGGGTACGAACCCATTCTATCATCGCACGAACATACACGTCCCTTCCTACTGCCCGCAGCCTTATGCGCTCGATGGTCAGGCGTGCCAGGTCTGCGAAGCCCTCGTACACCCAGTTGTTAGGCTTTCCTCTTTTGCTTTGCGCCTCGTACATCTGGGCGTAACGTTCAAGGACAGGTATCAAATCCGTACCTGCGATATCGCCCAGCCGAACCAGCGCGTACTGCCGAAACAGGGCATACTCCTGGCCAAGGGGTGACAGAAACCAGTTGCCGGCGTCCTCCGAACCCTGCGGTTCAAAGAAGTAGGCATCGTCCAGATAGCGTAGCAGCGCGGACGGGTCGCGCTCCGAGGCACGATACATCCTTATCCATTCTAGCGGCGCGGGATGCTGAATAACCGGCGGCATTTGTAGGGTCGGCCTCAGCTTAAGGGGCGAGTCGCCTACCACAGTGCCAGATGACAACAGCATCGCGCTCAGCACAGCGAATATAGTCTGATGAGTTCTCATGCTCAACCTCCCCCTTTATGACGTTCGCCTACCGGTAATCGTTACGCCTCTGAAGGTTTTTTCTGCTTTCCTCTCGATCGGGGTCTGAGGCTGAAGCCGCACCCTATCAAACGAAGCCTGAGAAGGCTGGCTATTCTTTTGTCTTTTCGTCTCAATTATGTCCATGTGCGCTCTGAGCCAACGACATGTTCGATCTTGTTTTGTCATGCTGAACGCAGTGAAGCATCTCTGAGATTCTTCGCTTGCGCTCAGAATGACAGGGTTGGTACGTTCTTTGTCGTACTGGCAGGATTGGTGCGTTCTTTGTCATGCTGAAGTCTATGTTGTTTGTCAAGGGGGAGCGGCGCAATTACACCGCTACCCCACGCACATACTCCCGCTCGTAATACCGCCAGTCCCGTAA
>BEHS01000160.1 GCA_002898895.1 bacterium HR16
CAACCAGCATGGCTACTCCGCCGAGGCTTGTTCTTCCCCTTCGTGATTTGACGATGGGTCGCCCGCTTCCGTTTCAGTACCGAAGTTCCTGCCCACGACCTCGCCGATGGTAAAGCCGCGCGAGCCGGTACTTCCGTAATGTTCCCTCAGCTGCCGATTTTCCTGCTCTTCGCGCTGTTTCTGCAGGCGGCGCAGGCTCAGCACCATCCGGTGCTCCGCAGGGGCAATCTGCACCACCAGAGCTTCTACCTCTTGCCCCTCCTGCACAACCTCCGCTGCACTGCGCACTCGCCGCGTAGAGAGCTCCGACAGCGGGATGGTGGCTTCAAGGTCGCCCGGCAGGTCCACTATCGCCCCGAAGGGAGCCAGACGCGCTATTTTGCCCGTCACTACCTGCCCTACCTGATACTGTTTCTCCACCTCGAGCCACGGGTCGGGGATCAGCTGCTTCATGCCCAGTGAAACCTTGCGGGTAGCGGGGTCAACGCGCAACACCTGCACACGCACGCGATCGCCTTCGCGCAGTACATCCGAAGGGTGTTTGATGCGCTTCCACGAGATCTCGCTGATATGCAGTAAGCCGTCGATGCCGCCCAGGTCAATGAACGCGCCATAGTCCACAATACGACGTACCTTGCCCTCGATGACCTGTCCTTCCTGAATGCTGGCAAACACTTGCTGACGCTCCTGTTCACGCCGTTCCGCCTCCGCCAGCCGATTGGACAACACTACCTTTCTGTGCACCCTGTCTACTTCCAGCACCTTCAGCGGTATCGTCTGCCCCACGTATTTCTCCAGCGCGCTATCCGGCAGAGGCGTACGACTCATGCCGACGTGCGAAGCGGGCACGAACCCACGCACACCCACATCCACCATCAAGCCGCCTTTTACCCGCTCGGTGACCGTGCCATGGAGCGTCTCGTTTGACCGTATCGCCTCCTCGAGGCGGTTCCAGGTCACTTCATAGTCCGCACGCTTTTTAGAAAGGATGACCTGTCCCTCTTCGGTCTCCGGCTTGAGCACCACCACGTCAATCTCCTGCCCCACCTGTACCACCTCTTCCGGCGGCTGATTGGGCAGGCGAGTCAGCTCGTTGGGAGGAATGACCCCCTCCGACTTGGTGCCGATGTCCACCAGCACCCCGTTTTCGTCCACATGCACGACCGTTCCCCGGATGAGCTGCCCTTTGCGCACCGTGCGAGTAGCGCGCTCCAGCTCCTCCGCGCTCATCTCCTGCACAGCACGGGCGAACTCATCGGCTTCGGAAGCAGGCTCTGGTGCGGGTGTCTCCAGAGGAACCTCGTCCGTCGGTACTGCAGAATCCTCTATTAGATCTTCCAGCATAATGCTACTTACTCCCTGTGCATTCATCGCGCAAACGCGCGCTATAGGTTTTGCCGCCGCATATTCCGTTTCCTGCTTTCACGGCGCAAACTTCTCCATCTCCGCCCAGTTGTCGCCCGCTTCCACGTCCACCTTCAGCGGAACGCGCAGGCTGGCTACCTCCGACATGCACTTTCGCACCACGCTTGCCAGCGCAGAAATCTCCTCGGGCGGGGCGTCGAATACCAGCTCGTCGTGCACCTGCAGCACCATTTTCGCTTTCCAGCCTTCCCGACGCAGGCGGCTATCGAGCTCAATCATCGCCAGTTTGATGATGTCGGCAGCGGTTCCCTGCAGGGGCGAGTTAATCGCTGCACGTTCCGCCGCCTGTCGCACGTTGCGATTGGCGTGATTGATTTCGGGCACATAACGTCGCCTGCCGTAAAGGGTGGTGACGAACCCATGCTGCCGTGCGAAATCCAGCGTCTCCTCGATGTAACGACGCACGCCGGGCAATTGACGGAAGTAGTTCTCGATAAAGGCACGCGCTTCCTGCACGGGCATGCCCAGCTCCTGCGACAGCCCGTAATCGCTCATTCCATACAATACCGCGAAGTTTACCGTCTTCGCCTTGCGGCGCAGCTCCGGAGTGACCCCGTCCGCCGGCACACCGAACAATAGCATAGCGGTGGCGGCATGAATGTCGCGGTCCTCGGCGAAAGCCTGCAGCAGCCTTTCATCACCGCTGACATGTGCCAGCAAGCGCAGCTCTATCTGCGAGTAGTCCGCCGCCAGCAGTTTGTTGCCCGGCGCAGCGACAAAAGCACGGCGTATCTGCCTGCCCACCTCACTGCGGATGGGGATGTTCTGCAGGTTCGGCTCGCTACTGGAAAGGCGTCCCGTAGCCGCCACCGTCTGGTTGAACGAGGTGTGAATGCGTCCTGTGGACGGATGCACCAGACGTGGCAGCACATCGGCATAAGTGGACTTGAGCTTGCTCAGCTCACGGTATTCCAGAATACTGCGGCATATCGGGTGCTCTACCGCCAGCTGCTCTAACACCTCGGCGTCGGTGGAGTATGCACCGGTGCGCGTTTTTTTGCCCGCAGGCAGCTTCAGCTTCTCGAACAGAATCTGCCCCAGCTGCTTGGGTGAGGAGATGTTGAACGGCTCTCCCGCCAGCGTGTAGATTTCCCCTTCTTTGGTGCGCATCAGCCCGTCCAGCATGTCCGACAGCTGATGCAGATACTCCACATCTACCGCCACTCCTGCCAGCTCCATCCGTGCCAGCACTTCCGAGAGCGGCATCTCGATACGGTGTAACACATCCGCACAGCCAATAGCCGTTATCTGCTGGTTCATCACCTGCTCTAACCTCAAGCAGGCGGCGGCTTCGGCGCAGGTGTAAGCGGCGAGACCGCCCTCGCCGGTGGTGTCCTGCACGGGCATCTTTTCGCCCAGATAGTCCTGCACCAGGTCGGGAAGCGGGTAACTGCTTCGCCCAGACTGCAACACGTACCCCGCCAGCATCGCATCGAAGAGGAACTGCCGGGGCTGTACGCCAGACCGAATCAGCGACGCCTGTAGCGGTTTGAGGTTATAGCCCGCCTTGGCAACCGCCTCGCTCTCCCATAACGGCGCGAGTAAGCCGAGGAGACCGTCGCCTTCCTCGTCGAATAGAGAAGCGACCAGCTTGCTACCGGGCACGTACACCGCCTCTTCGCGCGAGAGGGCGATTGCCACACCGGTAATCTTCAACTCCATCACGTGCGTGCCCTGTACGAGCGCGCGGATGCCTACCTTCGGCGTCTGCAGACACCGCTTCACCAGCTGGCGCACCTCATCCTCCCCGCGCGCCACGCTCCACTTCACACCGACCGTCCGTACCTCGGCAGGCGTCTCCAGCGGAAGCGTGGGCGTCTCCACCTTCAGCCACTTCGCACGAAGCTCCGGCAGGCGGCGCAGGAAGGAACGGAACTCCAGACTTTCCAGCACCTGTTGAAGACGCGCAAAATGCTCAGGGGTCGGTTGCCATCGCGGAGGAGTATCCGGCACGGGCGCGTCGCGCACGATGGTTGCCAGCCGCTTGTACTGCGGGATTTGCTCGCGGTACTGCTCCAGCGTGGCACGCAGTTTGGGGTCTTCCACCTCGTGCAGGCGTTCCAGCAGGTTTTCCACGCTGCCGAACTGTTTCAGCAGCGCCGCCGCCTTCTTGTCACCGATGCCGGGCACGCCGGGGATGTTATCGGACGGGTCGCCCTTCAACGCTTTGAAATCGGGCAGTTGCGACGGCTCCAGCCCGAAGCGTTCGCGTACCGCCTGCTCGTCGTAGCGTATCGTCTGCCCTATGCCTTTTTGGGGAATCAGCACAAACGCGCCATCATCTACAAGCTGCAGGGCATCCTGGTCCCCCGTGACAATCAGCACCTGATAGCCCTGCTCGCGGGCGCGTTGTGCCAGCGTGCCCAGCACATCATCCGCCTCATAGCCCTCCAGCGCAACCACGCGAATGCCCATCGCTTCCACCAGTTCGCGAGCAGAGGGGACCTGCACATAAAAGCTCTCGGCGGTCTCGGGGCGGTGCGCCTTGTAGTCGGTGAACTCTTCATGGCGGAAGGTGGGCGCGGCGGTATCGAAAGCCACTACGATGGCGTCGGGGTTCTCGTCCTCCAGAATCTGCCACAGCATCCCCGCGAAGCCGTAAACAGCGTTAGTGGGGCGTCCGTCGGTAGTGGAGAGCGGGCGCGTGGCGTAGAATGCGCGATACAGCAAGCTGTGTCCGTCAATCAACACCAGTTTAGGCGCGTTGCGTGGCTGTTGCGTCATGCCGTTCCATTCCGTATAGATGTTTCTACAAGTATGCTAACCGTTTGGCACGAGTTTGTCAAGTTCGCTCTCGGTTGAGAAAAGCGGATAGCCGCTCTACCACATCCTCCCTACCACAGCGTTGCGCCTCTTTGATAGCCATCGTTATCTGCTGACGGCGTATCGCAGGGTGGTGCATCCGTCGTGCTATCGCCACCAGCGCATCTGTGTCCAATCCCCAACCAACACCTAACGTGAGCGCAGAGAACCCCTCACGCGGGTTCACGAAGTCGGCATCTGCACCCGCTTCCAGCAAGTGGTAGACCTTCTGCGCAGAGGCAGATATAGCGGCGAGCATCAGGGGAGAAAAACCATCATCGGTAGGCTGGTTACGTTCGCACCAGCCTGGAGGAGATTCCACACTGCTTCGGGGGGAGCCAGCTGCGATGCGGCAGTCAGCGGTGTTTCGCGGTAGTGGTCGTTGGCAGCGTTGGGATTTGCTCCCAACCGCAATAGCAAGCGTATCCAGCAGGTATGTCCTGATAGTGCCGCCTCCATCAGCGTGGTGTTTCCCAGAGAGTCGCGGGCGTCTACAGGTGCGCCTGCCTGCACAAGCGTTCGGACGGTTTCCGCGTAGTCTGCGAAACGAGCCTCAGCCTCATCAGGGTTCTCGCACTGAAGGCTTTCCCATTGCATGTACACCCATGCAACAATCGGAAGCGGCTCTGCCCCGTATAGAACGCGGCAGTTTGCCCGAGCCCCCTGTTGGAGCAGGCGTTTGACTTCGCGTGCATCGCCTCGTCCGGCTGCCTCAATAAGACTCCGCTGTAAGTTGCGCTGAGCGTTATCCTTACCTGTTCTCGCCATCGCGTTGTTCCCAACTGAACTGCAACACCGACTGCTTTATCTCTTCTTCGGAAGAGTCTACCTTACCTTTACGCCGACAGGCATCGGGTGGCGCGGCAGAAACAGGGGTATCCGCTCGCGGAAGGGAAGCGGGTGGTCACGCAGGATAATGAGAATATCCACATCACCACCGGGCACGCACTCCTGCCAGCTACAGGTCTACCCGTTCCCTTTGCGGTTCCGCTTTGATACCCTTCTCTACCTGCTCCAGCGCTTTCAACGCCTCTTCGTACGGCTTGCCTTTCTGGATGCGCCACAGGTTGGCCGCTTTGCGCAGTTCCACACGCGCCTCCGGCAAACGCCCGCGCATCCAGTACGCCATGCCCAGATGGTAGCGCAGTTCAGGCTCCTGCGGGGCGTCCTGTACCGCCTGCTCCAGCAGCTGCACCGCCTGCTGATACCGCCCCTGCCGGTAGTATATCCAGCCCAGCGTATCCAGATACACGGGGTTGTTCGGTTCGGCGGCGAGGGCGCGGTTTGCCATCGCTTCCGCTTCATCCAGACGGATGTTCGCCTCCGCCAGCAGGTAGGCGTAGTTGTTCAGGGTCAGCGGATTATTGGGGGTGCGCTTCAGCACCTGCTCGTAGCACTGCGCCGCTTCATCGTAACGCTTGAGATACCCCAGCGAGTCACCCCGTATCTGCCACAGCTGCGCCTCTTCTATGGAGCTGAGTTTCAGCCGACCGTCGTTCAGCGCACGCTGAGCGTATTCCGCGCTGAGCTCATACTGGTTGTTGGTACTCCACAACGCCAGCGCCTGCAAATAGGAGTCGAAGGTGGGCGATTTTTGCAGATGAGAATCCACCGCCTGCTTCGCAGCAGCAATATCCCCACGACGCAGGTGTTGTTCCGCCTGCTGCAGAGAGGGTGGCAGAGTGCCTCGTACCGTGCTCACCCTGCCGCAACCCGCCAGCAACAGCACAGTGCCGACCAGCCCCACGTACCCGACCAGACGCATCTACCGCCCTCCCAGTACAATCGTCGCCAGTGCGGATAAAAAGTTGAAAGTGCCGTGCATCACCACGCTGCTCCACAACGATCCCGTGCGCGCATACAGCCGCGCCAGTAATACACCGATCACCAGAATAGGGAGAAAGTTCTTGACCGATGCGTGAAGCAGTGCGAACAGCGCGGCGGACAGCCATACCGCCGAGGTGAAGTGAAGCCGATTACGCAATACATTAAACACGAAGCCCCGGAAGAACAGCTCCTCGCCAATCGGTGCCGCGACCGCGACTACCAGCACAAACGCCAGCGCAATCGCGCCGGGCTGGAGCGACTCCAGGAAGGCATCCAGCGCTACCGTCTGCTTCTCCCAGTCCATGAGGCGCTGGAACGCGGAGGCACCCAGCACCAGGCGAAGCACACCCAGGCTAAGCAGTTCCACCAACGGAGTAATCAGAAAAGCCAGTCCACCCCACAGTACACCCTTGCGCACCGCCTGCCAGTCCCATGATAAGCCTACATCGCCTGTGCTCAGCCTGTATTTGCCGAGCACATACCATATCGCTACCGCCACAAAGGCGGCGTTTTGCATGAGCAGCAAAGGCAGTAGCACCGCCCAGACAAACGGGGTGTTGCGATTTAGCGTAAAAAACGCCTGTTGCAACATGTGCACTTTCTGCGGAGCGAAAAACGCCAGTAAGAAGCCTGCAACAGCCCCCACGGCTACCAGCGAGACAAAAGTGAAAAGCAGAGCCAGATGAAAGCCAACCCAGATGTCCAAAAAGCTCCATCGCTCGGCAAGAAGCCCCGGCATCCCCCGACGGACGTAGTAGGTGTGTATTCCCCACACGGCGAGCACGCCAATCTGCGTCGCCGCGTAAGCCATCAGCAGGAGAAGCAGAATAATATCTAACAGTGTTGGCATCGTCCTCAACCTCTGCCCTGATTATACCGCGTGAGCACAAAGAGGGGAAGATGCAATCAAACGTCAACGTCCAGATACTTTCGCAATTCGTCTGGCGAAAGTGCACCTGCACGCAGGATTCGCGCCGGCCGCACGGTCGCATCCAGCACGGTAGAGGGTATTCCCCCGCCTGTGTCGCCTGCGTCGATCACCAGGTCCACCCTTTCCAGCAGCTGGGGCGAGATACCTTCCACCCGGGAAGGTGGTTCCTCTCCCGACAGGTTCGCGCTGGGCGCAACCACGGGTCTGCCGAACGCCCGCAGCAGGGCAAGCGCGACAGGGTGGTTGGGTATCCGTACCCCCACTGTATCTGCCCCTGCAGTAACGATGTCGGGTACCAGCGCACTACGCCAGTAGACAAGGGTGAGCGGCCCGGGCATGAAGGCGTTTATCAGCGGCAGCAGGTCTTCAGGCACCTCACGCCAGAGCAGTCGCAAGCCGCCGACATCTGCTACCTGCACCGGCAGTGGCTTATCGGGCGGGCGACCCTTGACCTCCCACACCCGGCGCACTGCTCCCTCTGACAGTGCATCTGCTGCCAGCCCGTACACCGTCTCCGTGGGAAAGATGACCAGCCCGCCCTCTGCGAGAACGCCAGACGCTTTTTGCGCAGCATCCTGTAGCGAACTGGGAGAGTCACTGGCTACCTGTATAATCCGCCCCATAATCATCGCTCCTCATCGCCTTTCACAAATCTGCCCATGCTGCATCCTCTTCAGAAGTATCCCAATCGCGCCTGAGCACCGCTTCAGACGCAATCATCGTCCGCAGGCTACCTGTACCTCCCCTCCACCACACGCCCGATGCCTGTGAGGTCGTTGAGGATACGCACCTGCCGATACCCCGCTTCTTCCAGAAGAGTCGCCACCGCTTCTGCCTGCCCCAACCCCACCTCCATCATCAGCCATCCGCCTTCGTGCAAGTGAAAATGCGCTTCCGCTGCCAGATGGCGATGAAACTGCAAGGGGTCCTCGCCTGTAAACAGCGCGTGCGGCGGCTCCCATTCGCGCACCTCGGGCTGTAGCGAGAGCCGCTCGCTCTCCGCAACGTACGGAGGGTTGGAGGCGATCACGCTGAAGCGCAATCCCGCCAGCGGTTGCAGCAGGTCTCCTTGCAGAAAGCGTATACGATTTGCCACACCATGTCGCTCGGCGTTTTCACGAGCCACACGAAGAGCCGCTTCGCTGATGTCGGTCGCCCAGACCTGCACCTGTGGCAGATTGGCCGCAACGGCTATCGCAATGCACCCGCTTCCCGTGCCAATGTCCGCCACTGTAGCAGGCTGTCTGGCAAGAACCGCTTCCACCAGCACCTCTGTTTCTGGACGGGGAACCAGCACGTCCGGGGTCACGGTGAACTCCAGTCCGTAGAACTCTGCCTTGCCCAGGATGTATGCCAGCGGCTCACGGCGCATCCTGCGCTCCAGGCGTTTCTGCCATTCCTGCAGGATGCTCGCATCGACCTCTTCTTCAGGGTGAGCGTAGAGGTAGGCTCGCCCGACGCCCAGCAGGTCCGCCAGCAACAGCTCCGCGTCCAGACGAGGGGTATCTACGCCAGCTTGCTGGAGCAGCTGTGCCCCCTGCGCTATCAGATGAACGATGGATATTCCAGTAGACATGATGGTTTGTCCGAATATCGTACTACACTGACCGAAGTCGCCCACAGCGGACTGAGCCTGCTAAAGAACATCGTTTGCCTCAACATCGTGACGGCACTTCCTGCCGAGTGATAGCATAGCATAAACAAAAACCCGGTTCAAGTGTTACAGTTCGCGTGTGCCTCCCTGCAGTGAGGAGGAGACTGTTCGCCATGAGCCTCCCCCTCCACGTGCTGGTATAGAGGGTCGCGCTCCGTCGCGGCCAAAAGGGGATGGTTCGGATGGGGTCCCGCCCTTCACAAAGGGTGAGAGAT
>BEHS01000161.1 GCA_002898895.1 bacterium HR16
GGTAATCACCACGAACTGCACGATGACCAGAATCAGGAACGCGACGACGCCCACCACGTAGTCGCCACCCACCACAAAGTTACCAAAGGCTTCGATCACGCGCCCGGCGGAGCCGGAACCCAGAATCAACTTGGTGGCGGCGATGTTCAACGACAGGCGGAAGAGGGTGGCAATCAGCAACAGAGAAGGGAACACCGAAAACTGAAGTGGTTCCTGAACATAGAGCGTGGTAAGAAAGATGAGCGCTGCACCCGCCAGGTTCACCACCAGGCAGGTGTCCAGCAGCCATTCCGGCAGCGGCACGATGAGCATCACCACCACGCCCAGCACCGCCACTGCCATAATCAGGTCGCTGTATTTGCCTAAACGTCCACCCAGTCGCGAACTCAGCGCGATTCCTGCCATGCCGTTATCCTTTCAGGTGCTTGCGCAACACCTGTTAGAAGTATCGGCAAACCTGAAGCGGTTCTGGAGGTAAGGGGGAAAACCTGACCCCCAGCCTTCGCGGGTTCCTTCCAGCGCGCGCAGGCGGATTCGGTTTCCTCCATAGCCCAGGATTTATGAACTTTGAACAAATAAACAAAATTATGTTGTGCTACTGGTCTGGCAAGGTTCCTGCTTGGGGAGGGCGAGGCTCCTGCCGAGCCGTTCGGTTTTGGTCGTGACGGAGCGCGACCCTCCAAAACAACCCCTCTGGAGGGCGAGGCTCCTGCCGAGCCGACTTCGCCAGATTGAGGAATCTTTACGGCTGAAGCCGTTCCTTTTCAAACGAAGCCAGCCTGCGCTGGCTATGTAACCCTGCGAAGGCAGGGTTTGGTTTGAGAAGGTGCGGCTTTAGCCGCAAACCCGTGCCCAGCATCCTCTTTCCCGCACCGGGGGAGGAGCAGGAGGTACTCACCGGATAGGTGCAACTATTTTTTCAAAATTCATACAGGAGAGAGGTTGGGGGAGAGGTGTGTTACCCCCAAACCCGAGTACGGCAGCTATCGTTACCGGTACGCCCAGTATCGATAGGTGCTCACCAGCACCCACACCAGCACCGCGGTTAGTCCGCTATAAACCACAAGCAACGCCCATGGGCTGAGTACATATAGCGGGTCGTTGGAAGGAGGGGGATAGGGGGAACGGGTATATTTCACCATAATAGGCTCAATCACCGCGAAGGGGTTGACCGCCACCCAGAAGCTCGTGTCACTGGGGTTGGTGCCGGGTATTAACAGGTTAGTTAAAAACATCAGAATGAGCGTGCCGAACACCCATCCGCCCGCGAACAGATACGCCAGCACGGTGGCGGTGACGGTTTTTCGGCTGAAGCAAGATGCCGCCAGCCCCGCCGTGCTGTAGAAAACCAGCGTGACCAGAATACTCAGCGTGCCCAGCACTGCGCCCGGCAGGAGGTCGGGTCGGGCGATGACGCACAGCATCATCATGGGCGCTCCCAACAGAAGGAACAGCAACAGGGGTATCGTCCTGCCCAGCAACTTGCCAAGCACCACCTCGTGCGGTTTCAGCAAGGTGATGGTAAGCAGGTCCCAGGTGCGCTGTTCGCGCTCGCGCGAGATAGCGTTGGCGGTAGCGGCGGGCGCGCCTCCTGCCACCAGCAGGGTTTCGAGGACCAGTATCACGATAAGCAGTTCCCGATAAGTTTCGTACCCGCGCATACTCTCCAGAGCCGCCCAGTAGAGCAGGGCGACCGCGATGAACACCAGCGCGACCACCAGCACGATCACCGTGCGATGCGAAGGCTGTGGGCGCAAACGGAACAGCAATTCGCGCCGGAGTATGGGGTTCTCGCGCCAGTCTATCACTTACGACCTCCCTGCACCTCGAAGTGTAATACCAGCAGAGTATTGCGCCGGACGGAGGAGAAGGATAGCGGTGTAATCTCTGCCACCTGCGGAAAACCCTCTATCTCCGCAACCAGCAATCCCTGTGAGAGGTTGGTATCGGGCAGAACACCCTGCATCACACGTCGGGGAGCATTGTTCAGGAAATACCGGCTCGCTGAATCGCCCAGGCGCGTCCATACCAGACCGAACCACCCGTCTTTCGCTCGCTCGCGCCAGTCCTCATCGGTGCTTGTATCGAACCGTGAAAGAGGGCGATAGCCGCCGTAGTAATAGGGGATGTCTGATGACATAGGTATAACCAATCGTGCGCCGGGTCTCACGCTGAGGTCTACCTGCGCTCCGGGCGCACACGCTCCACCGAGAGGGACGACGCCCGATGGGGTAATCAGGCGGAAGTTCTGGAGTGCGTAAGGGGTGTTGTTACGCACATTCAACCGCAAAGCGTTTCTTTCACGCTCGGCAAAGATGCTGACGGTGCCCGGCATAGTGAACATGCCGCTCAGGTGGAAACTGCGCGCCGACCAGAGCGGTATCGGTACGTCCCGGAGGTCTGTGGGTTCGTCCTGTGGGATTTCTGCCGCACGCCGAGCCTGCAGGTCGCTCGACGAGTTCTCCAGGATGATGCCGTCCACCTTTGCCTGCAGGCGGTAACGCTGGGTGCGCGCGCTGTACAACACCCAGTCGCTCTCCACTATCGCCTGCGGTGAGCCGGAAGCGGTATACAACGCTGTCCACTGGCGCATCTGGTGCGAACCCACCTGTACCTGCGCCGCCATCAGGTACCCTGCAGCGGAGGTAAGCATCGCCAGTATCGGTAGCGTGAACCACGACAGGTGCAACCTGTCCATCTTGCGCAACACGATGTAGTTGAGCGGTATCAGCACCAGAATATACACGCCCAGATAGGTAACCAACCAGCCCAGAGGTACCGGCTTCGCCGCGACGGCGTTCACCATCGCGCTCATGAGGTCGGAATAGAATACGCTACCGTCCAGATGGGGCATGCCCCAGGGGGAGCGATCGCGGTCGGGGAACACTGCGGTGGGAGGAGAGAAACGCCCTATCTGGAGCCTCAACAGATTTTTCCACAAAGAATGCGCAACCTCATTGTTGTTGAAGGGAGGCTGGCTGGGGTCAAACGCCAGAAAGACCACCTGCCCCAATCCTCTTTGCGCGGTGACCACCAGCGGTATATCTCCATAGCTCAGCACCGTTTTGGCTCCACCGAGCGCTCGCCCGCGAGCCACATCCACCGCTGTCGATGACCTGCCAAGAGAGGGCATCCATCCCGCCAGCGCGTAAGCAGGCACCCGGTACAGTCCCAGCGGTTCTATCGGTAGCAAGCCCGACGGCATCAACGACTGCAGGCGGTTGACGTCCACCCCATGCACCACCAGCAGTCCACCCGATAATACGTAGCGTATCAGCGCCTGTTGTTGTCGCTCGGTAAGGGTATCCCAGGCGCGGTCGTCCAGTGACACCGCCGCAACTCCCCGGTAAGCCAGTGCGCTTTCAGGGGGCAGGCTATTGCGCACCCGCCCGATAAAAAGACGCCGGTTTTCCGAACCGGAGTACTGAGGAAAGGGTGGAGGTGCGATCTGGTGAGAAGAATCGGGCAGCGTCAACATTCCCTCTACGCTAATTACTCCCAGAGACCGCTGGGGCAGGTATGCCAGTGCAGATGTCTCGGTGCCCAGGCCCACCAGCAGGGGATACCACTGAGCCATCGTGATCGACACCGGCTTGCTGATTGCTATCACTCGCCCGCGCAGAATGAGACGAGCGGTTATCTCATACGGCTCGTCGGGGGTGCACAACAGAAACCCCACAGACTGCGACGCCAAGCCGCCCGGCAGGGTGACCAGCTTTCGAGCATCGGCGGAGCCGTTCCAGGAGGTGGCGGTGACCTCTACCTCGCACACAGCGGGCGGAGCGTTGGCTCGTTCTCCCTGGATCCAGACGGTCACGGGGTAGCACCCTTCGCCGGGGCAAACCCCGTCGAAGCCCGGCACCACGTCCAGTAAAAGCGGTTGCGCCCCTGCGGACGCCAGAAGCATCACGCTCCACAGGATGAGCCACCATGTCGTGCGCCGGGAGGACATTGCCGGAGAACTCCTATCGTACCGCGCTCTCTATCTCTTCTTCGGCGATGTCGAAGTTGGCGTACACCTGCTGAACGTCGTCCAGTTCGTCCAGCATGTCCATCAGGCGAAGCACTTGCTGCGCCTCTTTGCCCTCCACGTGCACAGTGGTGGTGGGCAGCATGGTGACCTCTGCGTTCTCGATGGGCAGTCCCGCTTGTTCTATCGCCTCACGCACACGGTGCAGGTCCTCAGGTTCGGTGTACACCTCGTAGAACTCTTCCTCGGTATTCATATCGTCTGCGCCGGCGTCCAGTGCAGCTGCCAGCACCGTATCCTCATCGCCTGCGCTCCTGGGGATGCGGATAAGCCCGCGTGGCTTGAACATCCAGCTGACACACCCCGACTCGCCCAGGCTCCCTCCGCACTTTGAGAAGGCGGCGCGCACGTCCGACACGGTGCGGTTGCGATTATCGGTCAAGCACTCTACCATCACCGCTACTCCGCCCGGCGCGTAGCCCTCGTAGACCACTTCTTCGTATGCGGCGCCCGCAATCTCGCCCGTACCACGCTGAATGGCTCGCTTGATGTTCTCCTGCGGCATGTGAGCATCGCGCGCCTTCTGTATCGCCATGCGCAGGCGAGGGTTCGCATCGGGGTTGCCACCGCCTTCCCGCGCCGCCACGATGATTTCGCGCGCAAGACGTGTGAACAGCTTGCCTCGCTCGGCGTCCTGCTTGCCTTTGCGCAGGCGAATGTTATGCCATTTGGAATGTCCAGCCATGAGTTGCCACCTCCTTCCCGTTACCGCCCGAATTATATCATGTAAAGCACGCCCTTGACAATCGGTGGCGAGTGTGTTAAAATACACATAGACTAATCAACAAAGTCAGGAATTCAATGATGCCACTGTTCAGCGCAAAGATGGAATACGCTCTGCGCAGTATCCTCTACCTGGCGCAGCAACCGTCCGGGTTGCCTGTGCAGAGCCGGGATATCGCCGAGGCAGAGCACATCCCCGGTCCTTATCTGGACCAGATTCTGGCAGTATTGAAGCGAGCGGGACTGGTGCGCAGTATTCGCGGAGTAGGGGGTGGTTACGAGCTGGCAAGGTCTCCCGCGCAGATTACTGTGGGGGGCATCCTGCGTGCTTTCTCCGGCAGCAAGTCTTTCGAGCCGTCGGAGGCTCTGGTAAAAGACAGCGCCAGCACCACCACCATCCAGTGCATCCGCGATTTCCAGAAGCGCACTTCCGAGGCGATATGGCGACTGCTGGATGCAACCACCATCCAGAACCTGCTTGAACAGAAGCGCCTGTTGGACCAGGCACAAAGCATCGCACCATACCTGTAGAAGGGAGTCTATCCATGCGCATTGCGGAAGATGTCACGAAGTTGATTGGCAACACCCCTCTGGTGCGCCTTAACCGCGTCACCGACGGAGCGAAGGCGGTAGTTGCTGCCAAGCTGGAGTACTTCAACCCCCTTTCCAGTGTGAAAGACCGTATCGGCGTGGCGATGATCGAAGCTGCCGAGCGGGAGGGGCGAATCAAACCCGACACGATTATCATCGAGCCCACCTCAGGCAACACAGGCATTGCACTGGCGTTTGTGTGTGCTGCGAAGGGCTACAAGTGCGTGCTGGTGATGCCGGAGACGATGTCGGTAGAGCGGCGGAGCCTGTTGCGTGCGCTGGGCGCGAAGCTGGTGCTGACGCCCGGTCCCGAAGGGATGCCCGGCGCCATTCGCAAGGCGGAAGAGATTATCGCTACCGACCCCGACCGCTACTTCATGCCGCAGCAGTTCAAAAACCCTGCCAACCCGGAGATTCACCGTCGCACCACCGCCGAGGAGATCTGGCGCGATACCGATGGGCAGGTGGATATCCTCGTGGCGGGCGTGGGCATGGGCGGAACTATCACCGGTGTGGCACAGGTTATCAAGCCGCGCAAACCCTCGTTCAAAGCGATTGCGGTGGAGCCAGCGGCGTCGGCGGTGTTATCGGGCAAACCGCGCGGACCGCACCCCATTCAGGGTATCGGCGCGGGGTTCATTCCCGACGTGCTGGAGCTGGAGCTGGTGGACGAAATCGTTACTGTAGAGAACGAGGAAGCAATCAGTATGGCGCGGAGGCTGGCGCGCGAGGAGGGCATCTTTGCCGGTATCTCGGCGGGCGCGGCGGTGCACGCGGCGGTGAAGGTGGCAAAGCGTCCAGAAAACGAGGGCAAGCTGATCGTCGTGGTCGTGCCCGATACCGGCGAGCGGTATCTCTCCACCCCCGTCTACGCCGACCTGCCCGAACGTGACGACTGGTAGATGAGGATTTTCTGACCTGCGGACGCGACGGAGCGCGTCCCGCCAAGAGGATGCCGCGCGTTTTGGGTCGCGACGGAGCGCAACCCTCCAGGGCATGTTGGTTTGTGGTTGCGACGGAGCGCGACCCTCCAATACAGGCACCTGGAGGGCGAGGCTCCGTCCGAGCCGTTTCCCCTCGGTCGCGACGGAATGCAAGCCTCCGAACAAGTCGCCTTGTGAACTTTTCTCCTTCCGAATCGTCCATAATGTACACAGAAGAGCAGCGGAGGGGGCTTCTCCATTGGAGCGAGCAATGCGCCTGAGCGACGCCGATGCCGCGCTGGTGGCGCGGTGCAAAGGGAACGACCTGACCGCTTTCGACGAGATTGTGGAGCGTTACCAGCACAAAATCTACGGCTACGTCAAGCGGCTGGTGGGCAACGAAACCGACGCCGAGGACATCACGCAAGAGGTGTTCCTGAAGGCGTTGAATTCATTGCGCACCTTTCGGGAAGAGAGCAGTCTACAGACATGGCTGTTCCGTATCGCCACCAACCTGTGTCGTGATGTGCACCGTCGTCGCCAGCGCGAGAAGGGGTGGCTTCCCCTCTGGCGTCATCCCGATGGCGAGGAGTGCTCGGGCGAGGAAGCTGCCGTTGAGATACCGGATTATCGCAACGACCCCGAAAGGCTGCTGCTGCGTGAGGAGCTGAGCGAGCTGTTAAAGCAAGCGATTGACCGCCTGCCGATAGCCATGCGTGAAGTACTGGTGTTGCACGATATGGAGTCGCTGTCGTACGAGGAAATCGCTCACGCGCTGGGCATCCCGCTGGGCACGGTGAAATCGCGCCTTTTCCACGCTCGCGCCCGGCTTCGGGATGCGCTGGCAAGCTATGTATACGGAGATTGAACGATGAAGACCTGCAGGGAATGGGAGCAAACGATAGTAGAGTATGTAGACGGCGTCTGCCCGCCTGATATAGCGCAGAGGCTGGAGGGTCACCTCGCCTCCTGTAGGGCGTGCGCGGAAGCGGTGCGTGAGCATCTCTGGTTGAAGCGGGCTGTGGCGCAACTGGAGCGCGAACACGCGCCGGCTCATCTCGCACGCCGCATCCGTGACCATGCGCGCGCTTCTGTGCGCCGTCGCTCGCTAACACGGTTGCTCGTGCGGACATCGTTCGCGGCAGCCGCTGCTATCGCAGTGGTTGTCGCCCTCTGGTGGAACCCCTTGCGTCCTGAAACGGTTACTGTGCTGCCTGCTGAGGAGCCGACGGTGGCGCAAGCCATCGTGCAGGAATACGTCGGTGTGACCTCTAACGACGGCTTCAGCGACCCGTCCTTGCAGATGCTTGCTCGTGAAGCGCAGATGAAGACACTGCGGTTGGAGCCGATGTCACAATGAGGCGTGTTCTGCTCGCCATAGCCTGCGTGATGTATCTGAGGGGATGGCTGTCTGCACAAGCGCAGACGCCCCTGCAGTGGGTAGAGCGCATGGAACGCGCCGAGCGCACCGTTGCGCTGGAAGGCGTGCGGGTGACGCAGTTCTTTCTGCCGATGCCTCTGCCCGCGGTGGAGGAACGCATTGTGAAGGCGGGAATACGCTATCGGGTAGAGTATCTGCAACCGCCCGGGCGCCGCGGGGAGGTATTAATTGACGACGGTCTGCGTCGCTTCCATTACGTGCCTCGCCTCAAGAAGGTGCAGATACTGCCTTCTGACCAACCGCTCATATTGCGCCGTCGTCGCGCGATGCTGGAACGCCTGCAGCGGGGAGAGATTTTTCTGGAGGTAAAAGGTGGCGAGCCGGTCGCCGGGCGCAGGGCGGTGCTTCTGGAGGCGAGAACCCGACAGGGGCAGCCGTTGCGTCGCTGGTGGATTGACCGCGAGTACGGGGTGATTTTGCGCATGGAGGAGCTGACGCCGCGCGGGGAAGTGCGGATGCGTACGGAGTACGTTCGCCTTACTGTGCCCGCTGTTATCCCACCCGAACGCTTTGCGCCGCGCTTCCCGGCGCAGGTCAGGAGGCAAGACGTGCTTCCTCCCTCGCAAGTGTTTGCCAGCGTCGAGGAGGCACAACACCTGGTACCCTTTGCCATTCGCCGCCCCCAGACATTACCGAAGGGGTTCCGACTGGTAGAGGTCAGGGTGCGCATCGTGGGGCAACGACCGCTTGTCAGCCTGCACTATACCGATGAGGTAACCTCTCTTGTGCTGTTCCAGACGCGCCTGCCGTTGCATGCGGATGTGCCGCTATTGAAGTCGCTGGCTCCGCTTTCCGCGCGGGTAGAGGCATGGCGCGACGGCGATGTGAATCTGGTGTTGATAGGCGACGCCCCGCCGGAAGCGTTCGATCAGATGCGCAGGGCAGTGAGATAATGGTGTTTTTGTTGGCGAGTTTATCTCCCTACCTGCTCGCGCAACTGTCGGACATATTCGGTGCTATCGGTGATATCTATCCTGACCAATACATCGTCACACATGATTATTTGGATGTGGGTGGAGCAGTTCCGCTTGCTGTCATGCTGAAGTCTATGTTGTTTGTCAAGGGGGAGCGGCGCAATTACACCGCTACCCCACGCACATACTCCCGCTCGTAATACCGCCAGTCCCGTAA
>BEHS01000162.1 GCA_002898895.1 bacterium HR16
TGCCCTCCCAGCGCACGGGAGACGATATCCACGTCTTTGTCGCCTCTGCCGGAGAGGTTAATCAAGATGGTGCTTTCCTTCGGCATGGTGGGAGCGATTTTGATGGCGTGCGCCACCGCGTGCGCCGTCTCCAGCGCGGCGATGATTCCTTCCATCCGCGCCAGCACCTGTAACGCCTGCAAAGCCTCTTCATCGGTAGCGGTGACGTATTCAGCACGTCCTGTCTCTTTCAGGTAGCTGTGTTCCGGTCCCACGCCCGGATAGTCTAAGCCCGCCGAGATAGAGTGTGTGGGCTTTACCTGACCGTATTCATCCTGCAATAGATAGCTCGCCGCGCCGTGCAGCACACCCGGGCGACCGGTAGCAAGGGTGGCAGCGTGTTCTCCCGTGTGCAGTCCGCGCCCGGCCGCCTCCACCCCGATCAGCCGCACGGGGTCCTCTAAGAAGGGATAGAAGATACCCATTGCGTTGCTGCCGCCGCCCACACACGCCAGCACCACGTCAGGTAGTTTGCCGGTCATCTCCAGCATTTGTTGACGGCTTTCCTGTCCGATAACCGACTGGAAATCGCGCACAATCATGGGATACGGATGCGGTCCCACCACCGAGCCGATGATGTAGTGGGTGGTGCGCACGTTGGTTACCCAGTCGCGGATGGCTTCGCTGGTGGCGTCTTTCAGGGTGCGCGTGCCGGAGGTAACAGGGATGACTCTTGCACCCAGCAATCTCATGCGGAAGACGTTGAGAGCCTGGCGGTGCACATCCTCTTCACCCATGTATACCTCGCACTCGAAGCCGAAGCGTGCACACACCGTCGCGGTGGCGACGCCGTGCTGTCCTGCACCCGTCTCGGCGATAATGCGCCGCTTGTTCATGCGCTTTGCCAGCAGGATTTGCCCCAGGGTGTTATTGATTTTGTGCGCGCCCGTGTGGCACAAATCCTCCCGCTTGAGGTAGATACGTGCGCCTCCCAGATACTCGCTGAGCCGTTCGGCAAAGGTGACAGGCGTCGGTCTGCCCACATAGTGACGCAGGTAATACTGGAACTCCCGCTGGAATTCGGGGTCTTGCTGCGCCTTGCGGTACTCCTGCTCCAGCTCGTCCAGTGCCGGTATCAGCGTTTCGGGCACGAACCGCCCGCCAAAGATGCCGAAATGACCGCGCGCATCAGGAACCGTTTGCAAACCGCCGGACATTCGCGATGAACTCCTTTATCTTGTGATGGTCTTTTTTGCCGGGCGCGCTCTCCACGCCACTGCTGACATCTACCGCGTGAGGCATCACCTGCCGAATCGCTTCCTGCACGTTATCGGGGTTCAAACCGCCTGCCAGAATTATCGGCTTTTGCGCCTGTTCACGCAGCAAACGCGCCAGCCTCCAGTCCGCCTGCTCGCCCGTGCCTCCGGGTTTATCGGGGTGGTAGGCGTCCACCAGCAGGGCGTCTGCCTCTCCTTGCAAGATGAGCGCACGTGGAATGTCCTCCTCTGAGCGCAGGCGCACGGTGAGGATACGTCGCAGGCGCAGTGGCAACGACGGTCGCTCACCCGCTGGGATGAACTGTATCGCGTCCACGCTCTGCCACACCGCCTCAGGCAGTTCGCGCAGCTGGCCAAACACCGCCACACGCACCACGAACGGCGGTATACTGCGAAGCATATCCAGCAGGTCTAACCGGTCGCCTACGTAGCGCGGGCTGGACGGTTCAAACACAAATCCTACCGCATGCGCCCCGCTCGCCACCGCTACCTGCAAATCCTCGCTTCGGGTAATTCCGCAGATTTTCACGCGCACCATGCTGATAAAGACCCTTCCTATAGAGTATACACCACATATATCGGAAAGCGTATGGGTTTCGCTGCGAGAGGCGATGTGCTATAATCACGGTAGAAGCTGTCAGCAGGGAGGGGAATGCTATGAGCACTGCGACGTCCAAGTCCCCGCCCGAAGAGGCGTACCGTCTGCGCATGACCTATGAGGAGTTTCTCGCATGGGCGGATGAGGACGTTCACGCCGAATGGGTGGACGGGGAGGTTATCGTATTCATGCCACCAACGACAAGACATCAGAGCGCCGTGTATTTTCTGGCGCAGCTACTGGGTACATACGTTGACTTCTTCCAATTGGGCAAGCTGTTGTTCGCTCCTTATGAGATGCGCCTGCCCAGTTCCGCACGCGAACCGGACATCTTGTTCGTCTCTCGGGCAAATCTACACCGCCTTACCACCGAAAGGCTACACGGAGCTGCCGACCTGGTGGTGGAAGTGGTTTCTGAAGACAGCGTGCGCCGCGACCATGTGCAGAAGTTCATCGAGTATCAATCGGCGGGCGTTCGCGAGTACTGGCTGGTGGACACACGAGCGGATATACAGCCCGAGTTTTACTTCCGTAACGAAGCGGGCAAGTTTGAATCTGCGCCCATTGAAGAGGGCAACTCTTCCGCTCGCGAGTGTTGCCCGGTTTCTGGCTGAAGACCGAATGGCTCACCGCCACCGAAATGCCCGACCCACTTTCCGCATTTGCCGAGATAGTGGGCTTGCCCGAAGAGGTAAAGCAGACGCTGCGGCGAATCGCAGAGGACGGGCCGCGCATTCCCGAATAAGGAGGTGTGCTGATGACGCCGCGGGAGCGGTTCCGCGCTATCGTACGCGGTGAGAAACCCGACAGGATGCCCTACATGTTCGGCGGTCCGCGTGCATCTACCTTCGCTGCATGGCGCAAACAGGGGCTTTCCGAAGAGCAGGAGCGACACTGGGGCGAGTTTATCGGCGCAGAAGGTTTTGCAGGTATCGGCAAGTTCGACTGCGGACCGATTCCGCGCTTCGAAGAACGGGTGCTGGAGGAGCACGGCAACGTGCGCATCTGGATAGACCACTGGGGAGTGAAACGTCTGGATGCCATCCACCAGCCCACCGCCGGTTTTGCGACACGGCGATATCTGGAGTTCCCCGTCAAAATGCCCAAAGACTTCGAGGAGATGAAGAAACGCTTTGACCCGCACACACCGGAACGCACTATCCCCCTCCCGGGCGAGAACGAACGTCCCACCCTCAACCCCGATGGTTATCGCGTCTATCAGGCGACTACCTGCTGGCGCGACCGCGTGGAGGAGTGCAACCGCAGTGAGCATCCCGTTTCGGTAACCATACCCGGCTTGTGGTGGACGGCGCGCGACTGGGCGGGCTTTGAAGGCTTGTGTATGATGTGCGTGGAACAGCCCAACCTGGTGCACGAGATGATGGAGTACTGGACGTGGTTTATCACCGAGCTGTTCGACGAGCCGTTACGGGCAATCAAAGTGGACATGGTGATGTTAAACGAGGACATGGCGTTCAAGACGCACGCGATGATTTCGCCGCAGATGATGCGCGAGTTTATGCTGCCGCGTTATCGCCGGCTGTACCGCTTCTTTAAGGAGCGCGGCGTGGAATGCGTGATGATGGATTCAGACGGTTATATTGGGCAGATACTGGAGGTGTTCCATCCTGAAGGGATAGACGGCACAGCGCCGGTGGAGATTGCAGCGAATAACGACCCCGAATACTACCTGCGTCGGTATCCGCGCCTCTTCCTGATGGGCGGTATCGATAAGCGAGAGCTGATGCACACGAAGGCAGAGGTGCGTCGCGAAGTGGCTAAGCGGTATCGCACTGCCAGAGAGTACGGACGCTATATCCCCACTGTGGACCACGGCGTGCCGCCCGACGTGCCCCTGCGTAACTTCCTGTATATGGTGGAGCTGATACGCGGTTTCGCTAACGGCGAGGATTTAGATACCTACGAGCCTCCCTGCGTACTGGAGAGCCAGCTGGGCGACATCGAAGAGATGTTTGACCCCCTGAAGGCAATTGAGCAGGCGTACGGGGAGGAGTGAGTGACAAAGATTGACAAGCTATCACCCCATCGTGTACCATGAAGCCGGATGGCAAACATTCGGAAGAGGTACTCGCTCATGCAATTCGAGACAGAGGTTATCCCCGGACTCTCGCAGGGAGAGATAGTTACTACAGACGAGTGGGACGAGGAGCAGGTGCGCGAAGCCGCATCTGCGATATATACTGCCGGAGCACGACGCGCCAACGAATTGGATGGAGCCACGTGGACGCGCTACTCTATCTCCATCTGGAGCGACATCCGCAAAAGCGCCGAAGAGTCCGCCCTGAAACATCCCGCCATGTTCCCTTCCGCGCTGGCAGGACGGCTGATCGAATGCTTTACCACACGTGGCATGACTGTACTGGATCCGTTCGTGGGCATTGGAAGCACGGTGATAGCCGCCAGGCAGCTCGGCAGGAAGGGCATCGGCATCGAACTGAACCCACAGTTTGCGGACATCGCCCGAGAACGTTTGCAGCAACGAGCGCTCTTTGACGAGGAAGAGGAGGCAGAGTGTGTTATCATCACCGGAGATGCCCGCGACCTCAGCCAGTATGTTACACCGGGGAGCGTAGACCTGGTGGTGACCTCCCCCCCATATTGGGATATTCTGCTGGAGAAAAGAACGGCAGATTATAAACCCATTCGTCATTATGGAGACGAGGAACACGACCTCGGCAAAATTACCGACTACGACCAGTTTCTCACTGAACTGCAGGGGATATTCGCGCAGGTTTACGATGCTCTGCGAACAGGCGGTTATTGCTGTGTGGTGGTGATGGACATCCGCAAGAAGGGCAAGTTTTATCCCTATCACGCTGACTTCGCAGCAAAAATGCAGGAAATCGGTTTCGAGTGGGACGACCTCATCATCTGGGACCGACGGCAGGAGTACAACAACCTGCGCCCTCTGGGTTATCCCAGTGTGTTTCGGGTCAACAAGGTTCACGAATTTATTCTTATTTTCCAGAAGAGGTAGCCGTAGATGGATTACATCGATGCTGATGTTGCCTATCTGCTGGGCTTGATCGTCGCCCGCGGCACACTGGTAGAAAGAGAGCAGGTTCGCCAGCTAATCATCGAGTTCCCATACTCGTCCTTGCATCTTCGGGGCGAATCTTCGGAGTTTGATCAGGAAACGGAAATCTCCCTGGGCTTGCACAGCATCCGTAGCCGCCTGGCCGACCTCT
Source organism: bacterium HR16 (assembly GCA_002898895.1). Taxonomy (GTDB): domain Bacteria; phylum Armatimonadota; class HRBIN16; order HRBIN16; family HRBIN16; genus HRBIN16. The sequence goes on from BEHS01000162.1 coordinate 5,064, forward strand.
TGGAGGCAGACATCGAAATAGTGCATAGGCAAACCAGTGCCGACCTCGTTGTGCGTTTCCTGCGTAATAACATGGTATGGCGCAACCTGCGGCTTCTACTCGACGATAAGACTGCTTACCCCGACTTCCACATACCTCGTGTGCTTCTCCAACCTGACCTGCCCCGAGACTGGAAGGTACAGTTCGTGCGAGGTTTTGCAGACGTAGCAGGTAATATTCGCCACGCCAACCGTTACGTAGACGGGCGCCATCGTGTACGCTTAGATGTGTTAAATAGCCGTCATAATTGGGCACTACCTGTGCAGCTGTGTTCCCTGCTACAAGAACACATCGGTGTGCCTGTGCAGATCATCAATTGGGGACACCCTAATATGGGACGTGCCTTCCGCGAACATCAGATAAACGTCTTTGCAGAGCCTTTTCTGCAAGTTGGTTTCTCCTTTCGCCACAAGCAGACAGTGCTGGAAGAGTTTGCCGAACAGGATAGGCAACGCTATCCAAATGCTTCATATCGTCCTTGTCCGGCTCTCCGTCGTATCCGCAAGCAAAAAGATCCTGATCCAGCCGAAAATGACGCGAACTACTTGGATGCGCGTCTGGTAGGCAAACATTTTGATGCCTACTTCCAGATTTGCAGGGAGCTGGGATGTCAGCAGCTGCGCTCAAACACGGAGGAGGCAGAATTATTCACAGATGAGGTAGAGGCAGAGGCATCCGGAGAGCAGACTTGAGGAGTTTGGGGGTAATAACGATGCGTTACGCCTCTGAGGAGTTAATGTATCCCGAAGTTTCTGCATGGCTGGAACGTTTCCTCCTGCAGAGACACCTCCGTAGTGAGGTGCGCGTGTTGGATACGTCGCACCTGCCAGTGTATCGCGCATTACGCAGGCTCAACATTACAGGCTTGCCAGGCGATTGGGAATCGTGGGATATTCGGGTGGACGTTCTCGGCATCATTAGCAGTAAGCAATCCACGCAACTGGCACTGGTAGAATGTAAAAATAGCGCAATCACACTGGCGCATCTTTCGCAACTGTTAGGCTACTGCCGCGTAGTGCAGCCTGAGTACGCCTTCATCCTGTCTCCGGTGGGCGTGTCGGATTCACTGAAACGCCTTGTAGTGACACATGGCAGAAGAGACGTCTTGGAATATCAACATCCTGCACGCAAGATGGCGCGTTCCATCGTTATCTCACGATGGGATATGACGACGAAGAGTTTGGACTACGCCTCGGTGATAACCGGGGACGACAACAGGACGAGAGTTTGAACAAGAATTCCGGAGACGAACAATGAACGTTGGCAGACTACAACGAGTACCCCTGAGAGAAATATGGGCTCACGAAGCCCAGAACTTTACTACATGGCTGACAAAAAACCTTGACATCTTGGAAGAAGTAACCGGTTTACGCCTCTCCCCAGTAGAACGGGAAAAGAGAGCGGGTGCTTTCTTCGCAGATATCCTTGCAGAGGATGAAAATGGCAATCTTGTCGTTATCGAGAACCAGTTAGGTTCCACCGATCACGAGCATCTGGGCAAACTGATCACTTACATGAGTAATCTTGACGTGAAGACCGCTATCTGGATTGCCAGCGCGCCGCGTGTAGAACATGAGAAAGCGGTAAACTGGTTGAACGAAGTATCGCCGGCGGATACAGCATTCTTTCTTCTGAAGATAGAAGCCGTGCGCATTGACGATTCACCTCCTGCGCCGTTATTTACCGTGATCGCAGGTCCAAGTAGCGAACAGCGTGAAATCGGAAACGCCAGGAAGGAATTCGCAGAGCGCCACAGACTGCGTTGGGCTTTCTGGGAACAACTGCTGGACCGTGTACGGAAACGAGAACTATCCCTCTTCGAAAGAATATCACCCAGCACGCAGCACTGGATCAGCGCAGGGGCTGGTAGGAGTGGGATAGGCTATGCGTTTGTTATCAGAATGGAGAGCGCCCAGGTCGAGATATACATCGACACTGGGGATGAAGACGAAAACAAACGCATTTTCGATACACTACGCGCTCGGAAGGAGGCTATCGAACAGGCTTTCGGGGGCGAGCTGGACTGGCAACGTCTGGAAGGCAAACGCGCATGCCGTATTAGGTACTTGATAGAGGGAGGCGGTCTCCAAGACAAGGAACGCTGGGAGCAGATTCAGGAGAACATGATAGATGCCATGATCCGACTAGAAAATGCTTTCCGCCGACCGATTAGAGAGCTGCGAATGCGCGGGTGAGCAATTGCAGGGGGATCTCTACCTCAAAAGATTCAGCCAGGCTAAAGCCTGCACTACGAACGCTCTACCCCCGCTATCTCCCTCAGCTTCTCCCCAACATCTTTCGCCCGCATGAGTGATTCGCCGACCAGCACTGCATGTGCTCCTGCTCGCGCCACACGGCGCACGTCCTCCGCGCTTTCTATACCACTTTCGCTGACGATAATACACCCGGGGGGTATTTGGGGGGCAAGACGTTCGGTCACCTCCAGCGTGGTGTGGAAGGTGGTCAGGTCGCGGTTGTTGATGCCGATGACCGCCGCGCCTGCGTCCAATGCACGGTGTAACTCGGTTTCGGTGTGCACCTCCACCAGCGCGTCCATGCCCAGTTCCTGCGTATAGTGCAACAGGTCACGCAGCTGTTCATCCGACAGCGCGGCAACGATGAGCAGTACCGCATCCGCCCCCGCTTCTCGTGCTTCTGCCACCTGATAACGGCTGATGAGGAAGTCCTTGCGCAGTACCGGCACGGACACACTTTGCCGTATTGCCCGCAGATAGTCCAGATGTCCCTGAAAGAAGCGTTCATCGGTGAGCACGCTGATCGCACTTGCGCCGTGCCGGGCATAGGTTCGGGCAATGCCAAGCGGGTCAAAGTCTTCACACAACACGCCTTTGGAGGGCGACGCCTTTTTGACCTCCGCGATGACCGCCACACGCCCGTCGGCACGATTCAGGGCGGTACGGAAGGGGCGCACTATCGGGGCGTTAGTTAAACGCTGTTCGAGCACAGAGAAAGGCACACGCGACTCGGCTTCGGCAACCTCCTGACGTTTGTGGGCGAGAATGGTATCCAGAATGTTCACGACGCCCCGGCCTCCTGCGTGAACTGCACGTAGCGTTCCAGCACGTGTAGCGCTTTGCCGGAGTCGATAACCTCCTCTGCCAGTCGGATGCCGTCGGCAATGGTTGGAGCCTTACCACCCACCACAAGCGCCGCGCCGGCGTTCAGCAGAAGCAGGTCACGTGCGGCTCCCTTCTCTCCGGCAAGCAGACGGCGCATCATCTCGGCACAGGCTTGTGGCGTATCCGGCGCAGTTACCTCCTGGGGGGCGGTGCGCCGAAAACCGAACTGTTCGGGAGTAATACGCTCCTCGTGAATCTGCCCGTCCTGCAGATGCACGACAACCGTCTCGCCCAGCGTGGAAAGCTCATCCAGCCCCGGCTCGCCATGCACCACCATCGCGCGCTGCGTGCCGAGTTCGCGCAGCACCTCGGCTATCAGACGGGTCAGCTCTGGCGCAAAGACCCCCAGCAGCTGGCGGGTCGCCCCTGCAGGATTGGTCAGCGGTCCCAGCACGTTGAACACGGTTCGTACCCCCAGCTCCTGCCGGATGGGCGCAGCGTATTTCATGGCGGGATGATGCGCCCGCGCGAACAGGAAACCGATGCCGATGTCGTCAATCGCTTGCGCTACCCGTTCGGGCGACAGTTCCAGCCGACACCCCAGCGCTTCCAGCACATCCGCGCTACCGCATTTGCTGGTAACGGCGCGGTT
>BEHS01000163.1 GCA_002898895.1 bacterium HR16
AAACACGAACACCACATGCATTAGAGGGGATGAGTGATGAGAACGCTTGCGCGATTCGTTCGAGCACACTGGGGCACCCTATTGTTTATCGCCCTGCTGTTTGCCGGTACCAGCTACGTGGTGCGCACGAAGCGACCACCCGGCTCCATGACGGTCATCGAGGCTCAGGCGATGGACATGAGCCAGACAGGCACGCCGGTCGGCTCTGTACCTGTGGCGACAGAGAAGGTGCGTGCGAAGCTGTCTGTGCCCACCGTGACCTACACCGGCTCGGTAGTCGCCTATAACGATACCGACATCGTGGCGCGTGTGGAGGGCTGGGTGGTAGACATGCCGGTATATCCGGGCGACAGGGTACAGCAGGGGCAGTTGCTGGTGAGGCTCGACTCGCGCGAGCGTTCTGCGCGACTACAGGAGGCGGAGGCAGGAGCATCTGCGGCACGCTACGAGCGCGAAGCCATGCAGCGCGAGGCGGAGCAGATGCGCGCCGAGCTGGAAGAGATGCAGCGCAAACGCGATTCCGCGCGGGCGATGGTGGAGAAGGCAGGGCGCGAGCTGGAGTCCGCCCGACAGGAGCTGGAGATGGCTCGCGCCGAGCGCGAGGAGATGCTGGCGGAGATACAGGCGGCGGAGGCAAATAACGCCTACTGGCAGGCGGAAGACGCCCGTGCCGAAAACCTGTTGAAGGCGGGAGCAATCTCCAAAGAGGAACGCCAGCGCACACAGGCGGAAGCGGCAAGGGCACGTGCGGAGCTGGACCAGGCGCGGGTGCGTCTGAACAAAGCGGAAGCACGGGTGAAGCAGGCGCAGGCGATGCTCGGCGCGGCGGAGGCGCAGTTGACGCAGGCGCAGCGTGAAGCACAAGCCATGCAAGCGGGCGTCCAGCGAGCGACCTCCGCTTTGCAGGCGGTGCAGGCGAGGATTGCCCGGGCGGTCGCCATGCAGGAGCAAGCGGAAGCCGCACGCCGTGCGGAAGCCATCGTCACCGACTACACACGGATAACCGCCCCCGTTCCGGGGGTGATTACCGAACGACTGGTCAGCCCGGGCACGCTGGTAATGCCCGGCACGGTGCTTCTGAAGTTGCGCACGATAGACCGTGTGCGCTTGCAGGCGAACGTCGCCGAAAGCGACGCGCTCGGCATTCGGGAGGGCAATACCGTCACGGTAACCATCCCCGCCGACCCCGGCTTCCGTTTGGACACCAGGGTCTCCTCTATCTTCTACTCTGCGAACCCGCAGAGCCGTACGGTCACCATCGAAGCGGTCGTGCCCAACCACACCGGCAAACTGCTGCCCGGGCAGTATGTGGTGATGGAAATTGCGAAGGGCACGCCCAGAAGGCTTATCTCCGTGCCTTTATCCGCCGTTCAGCGCGACGTAGAGGGCAAGCCCTTCGTGTGGGTGGTGCAGCAGAACCAGGCTGAGGGTAAAGTCACCTATACCTGTGTAATGCACCCTGAGGTCAAATCCGACCACCCCGGCAAGTGCCCGAAGTGCGGCATGGACCTCGTGCCTGAGAAGCGCGGTGGAAAGTATATCGCGCACAAGGTGAACGTCACGCTGGGTGATAGCAACGGGCGGCGCGTGGCAGTGCTTTCCGGGTTGCGCGAAGGCGATGAGGTCATCACGCAGGGCAACGAGTACCTGAAGGAGGGCGACCCGGTGACACCGGTGGAGTGGGGCATCTCGGGACCCAAGAGGCTGCCGGAACCTTCCGGCGAGATGCCTGCGATGCCCGGCATGGAGCACGGTGGACATACCCCGTCTCCGCCGGCCATGAACCAGCATCAACAGCATACAGACACCCCGGCAGGCGAACCGACGGGTAAGACAGTATACACCTGCCCGATGCACCCCGAGGTGCGTTCCGACAAGCCCGGAGACTGTCCAAAGTGTGGGATGAGGTTGGAGAAGGTTGAGGGAGGTCACCAGCACTGATGGCGGAGCAACCGGAAGACCGCACTCGCCCCCGTATTTTAGGGCATGTTGCCGAAGGGGCGTTCAACATTTCCCGCTGGTCTATTGAACACCCGTACATCATCATCGCTTTCTATACTGCGATGGTGATACTGGCGGTGATTGCGCTCGGTTTCTATATGCCGCGCCGTTTCATGCCCTACGTGGAAAGTCCCATGATCGGCGTCGTGTCCATGATGCCGGGCTTAAGCGCGGAAGAGATGGAGACCTACATCTCCAAGCCGATCGAGGAGCGTCTCATCAATATCCCCGGCGTACGCTACATCCGCTCTACCTCGCAGGAGGGCTTCAGCATCGTCTCGCTGGAGTTTCCGTACGGCACCAACATGGATAAGAAGCTGGTGGAGGTGCAGGCGCTGCTCAACGTCATTCAGGCGGACCTGCCGATGACGGGTGCGAACCTCAAGCCTTCCTGGGTGCTCAAGATTGACCCGCTGAACCTGCCGGTGCTCTCGCTCTCCCTCACCGGCGATGAGCGCTGGGACATGAAGCGACTGCGCGAGCTGGCGGATAACGAAATCTCCAACCGCCTCAAAGCGGTCAGCCCAGACATCTTCACGGTGCAGGCGTTTGGCGGTTACCGCAGGCAGATGCAGGTAATTGTAGACCGCCAGAAGCTCTCCGCATACGGTTTGTCCATCCTGCACGTTCGGGACGCGCTGGACAAGAACAACGTCGCCAAGCCCGCAGGCGTCTTAACTGCCGGCGGTAACGAGGAGATTGTGCGTATGGACGCGCTGGGGCGCGACGCAGAGACCATTGCCAACTACCCCATCGCCAGCGTAGACGGGCGCACTGTATACATCAAGGACGTTGCCCGCGTAGAGGATACTTACTACGAGCCTCGCAGTGGCTATCACCACTACTACCGCGTCGGCAACTCCTCGCGGGTGGACGAAGCGATCGAAATCAGCGTGTTGCAGAGCCCGGAAGCCTCCTCGCCCAGAGTGATTCGTGCGGTGATGCAGGAGGTGAAACGCCTCGAGCGCGACTATCCGGGTATCAAAATCCGCGTCGCCTACGATAACAGCGCGTTCGTTGGCATCCTGATGCGCAACATGGTGGAGGAGCTGGGCTTAGCCATTCTGCTGACCGGTATCGCGGTGCTCTTCTTCCTGGGTAACTGGCGCGGCACGCTGATTGCTATGACCGCCATCCCCATCTCGATGGCGATGGCTCTGCTTGCGCTCATCCCGATGGGAATGACGCTCAACTCCAGCACACTGATTGGTCTACTGCTCTCCATCGGGCGATTGGTGGACGACGCCATTATCGATATCCATGCGGTGGAGCGTCACCTGCGCATGGGCAAAGACCCCAAGACCGCTGCCATAGACGGCATCACCGAGGTGCGTCTGGCGGTTGCGGCTTCCACGCTCATGCTGGTGCTTGCGCTCAGCCCCCTGTTGTTCTGCGGCGGTATTGTGCAGTTGATGTTCGTGGGACTGGTGTGGCCGATTATCTTCGGGCTGCTGGCATCGTTTTTCGTTTCGTTAACGCTGACCGCGCTGATGGCAGCGCATATCCTGAAGCCTCATGACGACGCTGTTTCCGTCCGCGAGCGGAACGGTTGGTTTTACCGGACGATGCTCGCGCCGTTCCAGCGAGGGCTGGACAGGATGGAAGCGGGCTACGCGAAGCTGATTCGCTGGATGCTGAAGAACCGCTTTGCGAACCTGGCGCGAATCTTCTCCACTATCATCATCGGTTTCGGCTTCTACTACTTCATCGGCTCGGAGATGATGCCTCTGGCGGATGTGGGGCAGGCGTATCTCACGCTGGAGATGGAACCGAACACCTCGTACGCGGCAACCGAACGTGCGGTGCGCCAGCTGGAGAAGATTATGGAGAAATACCCGGAGATTCAGCACGCCTCCATCGAAATCGGCTTCGAGGGGGGACCGGGCTATACCTCCGGCGCGTACTTCAACGGTTACAGCATGGGCTTTACCAACGGCGCAAGCGCAATGCTCACTTTTACCGATAAAGACACCCGCAAGCGCGACGTGTGGACGATTATCGACGGCATCGTCCACGAAGCCACCTCCACCATTCCGGGCATTCGCCGCCTGCAGATTAAGGAGATGGGTTCCGACGTGATGGCGTCTTCCGCCGCGCCTGTTCAACTGCTGGTGTACGGTCCCGACCTCAAAATTGTCTCGATGCTCGCGGAACAGGTGGCGGACATCGCCCGTAAACAGGTGCCGGATATCTATCAGGTGGCAACATCCTGGTCCATGACCAAGCCCACTTACGAGATTAAGGTAGATGCCCGCCGGGCGCTGGAGCTGGGGATGACCCCTGCCGACATTGCCGATCAGGCGTACTACGCGCTCAAGGGCGGTTTTACCACCGAGTTCCTCCGGCTGGAGAACAAACGCCAGAGCACCGTGCTGGTTCGCTTTGAGGAAAAAGACCGGCAAAGCCCAGAGGACATCGGGTTACTACCCATTGTCACGCCGGACGGTAAACAGGTTCCGTTGAAATCGGTGGCGAGGATAGAGTATCACGAGACGCCCACGCTGATCGAGCATGATAACTTCCGCCGTGTGGTGAGTGTGATGGGCTACTATCGTAAAGCCGATTATCGTCCCCCGTGGAAGTCGCCCGACGAGCCACACCAGCCGAATCGCCCCTCGATGGACGTAGCGATGGACGTGATGATGCGGGCGCAGATGCAGTTGAACTGGCCTCCGGGCTACGGCATCGAAGTGCGCGGCGACATGACGCAGATGATGGACAGTTTCCGTCGGCTTCTGCAGGGTCTTCAGTTAGCGGTGGTGTTCATCTTCCTGGTGCTGGTAGCGCAGTTTCGCGGTTTCCTGCAGCCGGCGCAGATGATTTTCTCTCTACCGCTGGAGCTTTCGGGCGTGTTTACCGCGCTATGGCTGGCGGGGCAGTCGTTCAGCACGGTATCGGTGATGGCGGTCATCGTGTTGACCGGTATGGACATCACCACCGCTATCCTGCTGATCGACCTCATCATGCGCTATCGCGAGCAGGGCGTACCGCGCAACCAAGCGGTCATCGAGGCGTGCCCTCAACGTTTACGCCCCATTCTGATGACATCCATCATCACCATCATTGCGATGACGCCCGTCGCCTTCTTCCCGCGCACGGGCACCGACGCCTACCAGCCGCTGGGCACGGTGGTTATCGGAGGACTGGTGGTGGGCACGGTGTTGAGCCTGTTGGACATCCCTATCATGCATACCATCGTGGATGACATCGTGCGCTGGTGGCTGGTGAAGGTTCGTCGGCGCGACCCGGCGACTCTTCCGCCGGTGGAATAGGGGGCTATAATAGCCCCAGCTCTTGCAGTAGCCTGCGGCAAAGCGAGGGGTTGATCCATATGTCCTGGCGAGATTCGATTTCCATAAAATAGACGCGCAATTGTTCGGCAGGAATTATCGTTTGTCGATATGCTTGCACGAGCACCCCGAGTGTACCGCGCACGTGTAGTCCTTGCAGCCTGGCTACCTCACGTCCTCGCTCCTCGTCCATAAGAAGCAGTCCTTGCAAGGAGAGCGCTAAAGCGATACTCTCTTTCTCTCCGCGGTCGAGCGGTAACGCAGCGATTTCAGTGGGAATGTCGTCTACTGTAGTGGGCTGCCATCCTTCCTGCTGTAAGAACCGATGTAACGTGTGGGCATCATCATAGCCTCTTCGTATCCCCTGTACAACCGCCTCTTCGTAAACGCCTGTGGGGAAGAACACCTGTCCGTAAAGCAGTTTGAGCAGGTACAGCGCATTGATTTTAGCCAGCACTATCAACGGACCGGCATTACTGACTGTGGGAGGCATTGTTTCCTATCTCTTCTCGGATCGTTTCTTCCGATACGTCTGGAACGATGCCTCGCAATCGGGCTTCACGAATGAGATCCCTCTTGGATAGACCTAGCTGTTCAGCGATATAGCCGAGCGAGCCAACTCCGTCCCTGTACATTGCTATTGCACGTTCTACCTTGTAATGGTACAGCCCCATACGAAAAATGTGTTGTAGCGTTGTTGACTCCGGAGGTATCCCCTCCAGCCAATCCAGTGGTATCTGTACTGCAACCGCCCGTTTCATGCTATGCCTCCACGAAGGACACCTGTATTTCCCCCACTCCACCACGATGTCGTTTTCATGTTACAGCGCCCGCTGTCACTTTCTCTTCTGCCCGCTTCCGGGCGCGGCGTTTCGCTGTGCTGGTTGGTGCTGCCAGCGCCTCGCTCAGCACCTCGTCGATGGTATCTACGAACACGAAGCGCATCTGCTCGCGCACCTGCTGGGGAACGTCCTCAATCAGGTCTTTCCTGTTGCGTGAGGGCAGAATCACCGTCTCGATGCCCGCGCGATGCGCCGCCAGCACCTTCTCCTTGATACCGCCTACCGGCAACACGCGCCCGGAAAGGGTGATTTCGCCCGTCATCGCCAGGCGGGGCTTCACACACCTGCCTGTGAGCAACGATGCCAGCGCGGTCGCCATTGTGATACCTGCCGAGGGACCGTCTTTGGGTATTGCGCCCGCCGGTACATGGATATGCACATCGTGTTTCTCGAAGAAGTTCGGCTCGATGCCCAGTTCCTCGGCGTGACTGCGGATATAGCTCAGCGCGGTCTGTGCTGACTCGCGCATCACGTCGCCCAGTTGTCCTGTCAGCAGTAGTCCTTTGCTGCCGGGCATCCGTGTGGCTTCCACGAACACGATGTCGCCGCCGACGGGCGTCCATACCAGCCCAACCGCCACGCCCGGTTGGGAAGTGCGCTCGGAAATCTCCTCGAACTCGAAGCGCGGCGCGCCGAGGAACTCTTCCACCTTCGCCGCGTTCACCACCACCTTCTCGTTCTCGCCCTCCGCGAAGCGACGGGCTACCTTGCGGCACACCGAGGCGATTTCACGTTCCAGATTGCGCACGCCTGCCTCGCGCGTATAACCGCGAATGATGGCGCGGATGCCCTCGTCTGTCCACTGGATGTGCTCTTCTTCGTTCAAGCCGTGCTCCTGCAGCTGGCGGGGGATAAGGTGTCGTCTGGCAACCTCCACCTTCTCGTCCTCGGTGTAGCCGGGGATTTCGATCACCTCCATACGGTCGCGCAGAGGCGGCAGGATGGTGTCCAGAATGTTGGCGGTAGTGATGAACAGCACCTTCGAAAGGTCGAACGGCACGTCCAGATAGTGGTCGCGGAACTGGCTGTTCTGTTCGGGGTCCAGCGCTTCCAGCAGGGCGGCGGAGGGGTCGCCGCGGAAGTCCGCGCCTACCTTGTCTATCTCGTCCAGCATGAACACAGGGTTGTTGGAACCGGCTCGCCGGATGCCCTGAATAATCTGCCCGGGCAGTGCGCCGATATAGGTGCGCCGGTGACCGCGAATCTCCGCTTCGTCACGGATGCCGCCCAGCGAGATGCGCACGAACTTCCTGCCCAGCGCTCGGGCGATGGAGCGTCCCAGACTGGTCTTGCCCACGCCGGGTGGTCCGACCAGGCACAGGATAGGCTGGCGCATCGTGCCTTCGGTCTTGAACTTGCGCACCGCCAGGTACTCCAGAATGCGCTCTTTGACCTTTTCCAGTCCGTAGTGGTCTTCCTCCAGCACCTGGCGCACCTGCGAGATGTCCAGGTTGTCTTCGGTGGAGATGCTCCAGGGCAGAGCCACCATCGTTTCGATGTAGGTGCGGGCGACCGTATATTCGGGCGAAGCGGACGGAATGCGCGATAGTCTGTCCAGCTCGCGCAGAGCCTCTTTCTCCGCTTCGGGAGGCATTTTGGCTTCGGCAATCTTCTGGCGCAGTTCCTCAATCTGCGCGGCGTTTTCGTCCATCTCGCCGAGCTCTTTCTGAATAGCCTTCAGTTGCTCGCGCAGATAGTACTCACGTTGTGTTTTGCTGAGCTCGGAATGCACCTCCGACTGCAGTTTGCTACCCAGTTCCAGTACCTCCACCTCGCGCGCCAGCATCTGCATCAGCAAGCGCATTCGCTCCTTGAGGTCGAAGGTTTCCAGGACCTTCTGCTTGTCGGCGATGGAGAGGGGCAGATGCGCCGCCACCAGGTCGGTCAGCACGTGCGGCTCGGTGACGTTGAGTGCGATGCCTTCCAGCTCATCTGGCATGTTGGGTGAGAGCTGTACCACCTTCTGGAAGGATGCGGCGATGTTCCGGCGTAGCGCCTCGATTTCCAGACTGTCCTCTTCGCTAATCTGGGAAGGTTCTGGCACTACACGCACCCGCACCCGCAGGTAAGGTTGCGTCTGTACCGCCTCCAGTATCTCGATACGGCTGATGCCCTGCGCGATCAGGCGGATGCCATCGGGCATTTTGCCCATCATGCGGATGACCACCGCCGTGCCCACACGGTAGATATCGTCCATTGTAGGCGCCTCGACGGTGGGGTCTTTCATCGCCACCACGCCGATGATGCGGTTGCCTCCTACCACCGAGTCGTCGATGAGCTTAATGGAGCTCTCCCTGCCGACGGCAATAGGCACGATGAGCACCGGAAATACCACCGTATCCCGAAGAGGCAGCAGGTTCAGTACCTCCGGGATTTCCATCCGCAGGTCCCTTTCGTTATCGCTGCTCGTCTTGACCGGAGTCTCTTCGTTTACCATACGCCTCCCTCGCTTTCATCCGCTATTCGCTCTCGCGCTCACCTTCGATGATGGGGATACGTCGGGTAGTCGGTATCTCTTCCCGCACGCGCTTGGGAAGCCGTACCGTCAACACACCGTTACGATAGGTCGCTGAGATATTGTCACGGTCCACCGGTATGTCAGGCGGCAGTGCAACATGGCGCTCGAAAGGTCCGTAGTAGATTTCCAGCTGGTAGCACCGCACGCGCGCACGGCGTTCTTCCTCATCCTCT
>BEHS01000164.1 GCA_002898895.1 bacterium HR16
CGTTATTTGTTGTCGCTCCGATAATTCCCGCGACATGCGTGCCGTGACCGGCAACGGGGTCGGTGCCTGGCGGGTTGGGGTCATTATCCTGATCAGCGGTGTCTATGCCCGGAAGAAGACGATCCTTAAGGTCGGGATGGTTCATATCCACGCCGGTGTCAACTACCGCAACCACCACCCCCGCTTTGCCTTTCTGAAACACCCACGCGCGCGGCATGTTAATCATCTCCAGCCCCCACTGCTCGCCGTAGCGGGGGTCGTTCGGGCGCACTTCTCGCTGTAGAGAGTAGTAGAGCTTATTCGGGCTTGCGTAGGCAAACAAGCCGCTATCCTTCAGCTTCTGCACCATTTCCAGCGTTTGGGCATCGGTTACCGTGCCCTCGCTTGCGCCCTTCATGATGAGGCGGTACACGCCCGGCACGCCCAGATAGTCCACCGTGAGGTCCATCTGCTGCGCCAGGCTCTGAAGCTGTTCCACGCTGGCGTTCGGGTTGAGCGAGACAATCAGCTCTCCCGCCACGAACTGGCGCATTGCCGGTTCCGGTACAGCGCCCACACTAAATACTATCAGCAGAACAAACGTCGCCAGAATGCGAAACATCCGCGCGCGCATTTTCACCTGACACCTCCGACGCATGAGTCGTCTTTTCACCATGATATTCTTTACTTTGCGCCCCCTCCCCACCATGTTTTTAGAGGGGGCGCATCCACCGTGAATCTATACACCGTCAGGGAACAGGGGGAGGCTCCACCGCCGGTGTGAACGAAAAGCCCTCGCTCCAGATGTATCGGAATTGCCCGCGATTGTCGCCGGGCCAGGGAGCGGGACCGGGCTGGTCACTGATGTTGCGTGCGCCTGCCCGCCAGTAGAGGCGCTGAGCACCCGCGAACTTCGTACGCAGGTTGACGTTGCGAATGGTTACCGTCGCCCCGGCAGGCAACATCACCTCGTCGGTATAGAACGAGAGCGACTTGTTCTGGAAGGTGGGGTCAGTCGAGACCTCTACCCGGTAAGCCTGCGCCCCCGGCACCGCCTGGAACTCGAAGTCCACCGAGCCGAGGTTCACGTCCTGGCTCCCGTTTGCCGGGCGCAGCAGCACCGGCTGAGTAAGCGGGGTAGCCAGTCCCGTCCACGCCTTGTCGCTCTCACGGTAGGTTACCTGTTGCTGCTGCTGACCCTGACCGCCACCTCCGGTTTGCCCGATGAAGGGGGACACAAAGCGGTACACCAGCGTGACTGCATAGCGGTACGACTGCCCTGCAGTGACTCCCGGTATATCCTCCTCGTCGGTCAGGTCGGGGGTATCTACCTCCTGCCCGGGCGGGATGTCCACATAGCTCACTGTACGAGCGGTCTGGGTGTCTATCACCGAGCTCTCGTTAGACCTGGCGGTCAACACAGGCACTCGCGGGCGGGTGGGGTCCGCCGGCTCGCGGTAGATGTGATACAGGATGCGGTCCTGGTTCGCTTGGGCGAACACGCTCGGCTTCCACGAGATTTTCACCGCCGGACCGGCAGTGGGGTCTATAACGGCTTCTGCCTTCGGTCCCTCCACGCCGGAGTTACCGCCCTTGCCGATTTGCAGAGCACCGAAGATGATACCGGCCACCACCAGTATCTTGCCCAGATTGCTCAACCCTGCGGACTTGGGTTTGGCGCGAGGCTCCGTGATTTTCACCTTGCCCTTGTCGAATTTGACCGTGGGCAGTTTGAACACGGCGCGAGCCTTGTCTTCGGGCTGGATACCCAGTGTGCTGGTGATGACTTTGGCTATCGCATCGCTGGTGCTGGGGCGGGTAACGCGAATGCGCCCGACCACATCTCTCCCGCGCAGCACTATCATCTCCATACCGGTCTGAATACCGCTGCGGGTTCCTCGGTTGAGCAGCACCTCATCAGTGCCGACGGTATTCAACACAGTGGCTTCAGGGATGGTGTAGGAGGCAATCGTGGTCGCCGCCTGCAGTGCGGCGTTGCTTATCGCTTCCCGGATGAGCTGGTCGTCATCTCCAACGTAGCCCACTCGCGGGTTGCTCTGTCCGGTGACAGCGGCGCCATTGACGTCCTCACCCGATGCCACGTCGGTCACGCGCACCAGAAGAGTCACGCGAGCAGTTCTCGGCGAGCCTTCCACCGTCACCGCCACCACTTCGCCGGACACGATGGAATCCACCGCAAGGGTTTTACCCAGTTTCATCACTCCCAGGCGGTCCAGTATCGGCTCTAGAGAGAGCTCCTGCAGCGCGTTCTGCACTTGCGTGCGTGGAAGCACATTAAAGCCCGCGCGCGACAGTTCCATCGCCACAGCGTCTGTGGCGGCGCGGCTCAGCAACGCCTGCTGAAGTCCGGGACGCACGGTGAAGTCCACCACCGCCACGGTCCCACGCGCCGCTTGTTGCGCCACAGCAGGCACTGGCGCCAGGGACGCCAGCCATGGCACAATCATTGCCACGATAAGCGTCCAGCTTAACGCGCGAGCGATTAACCCTTTCCGGAAGCGTTTCACCTTTACCGATTCCCCCTATTCGTTCGTTTCATTTCGTCGATATCCTCTTCCCCCTTACGGGGCGTTGCTCCTGTGATTATCGTGTGAGCACCACGGGCACCACACTGCGCACGACCTGTCCGTCCGCGCTGGTGGCGCGTATCTCCACAGTGTATGCGCCAGCAGGCAGGGACACACCACGACTGTCCCGCCCGTCCCACGTCACCGTGTTGATGCCCGCACTGCGCGTGGACTGCGCCAGCAACTCGCGCACCGGCTGACCGTTGCGCAACACCACCACGCTCACCGCCGCTTCACCGTTCAGCGTGAAGGAGATGGTGCGGCTGCTGCCGCGGCTCAGCACGCTGACGTTACTGATGCGCAGGCTGGTGCGCTGTTCGTTCGCCACCTCGATACGGAAGGCACGAGTGGTCATGCCTTCACCGCTGCGGAAGGTGTACGCCGCCAGCGTGCGCAGGGAGCGTCGTTGACCCGTCGCCTCGTCCACCAGATACAGGTTCAGTCCACGAGGCACGCGCGCCACGTTCGGGAAGCGCAGGGTCACGTCCGCGTTGGCGACGCTGGTGGTCACCGTAAATCGCCATACCTGCCCCACCGCTCGCGAGCGTACGTCCACCGCATACTGTCCGGCGGTCGCGCCCCATTCGGGGTGCTCGAACGCCACCTGCACCATCGGCTGTCCGTCGAGCATCGGCGGTCGCTCCACATCGAACAGGGCGTCGTAGCCGTCCGATGCACGGCTGGAGACACCGAAGTAGTTGCTGGTATCCATCGCGCTGCCGGCTGTAGCCGCAATCTGCACCAGCCAGCCGTCGGTGCGAATCGGCTCTACCGAGCGGGTGAGCGCACTGCGGCTTCGCCCAGCGGGGTCAATCAACAGCGTTACCGCACGGTTCGCCCGCACCCAGTAGCCCATCCACGGTTGCAGTTCGGTGGCGAGCACATACTGTCCGCTGACGTATGTCCACAGCCCGTTGCGTATCGCCTGATTGGCAATCGCCTCCTGCACGCTGATGACGTTCGCACCGTCGCGCACTTTCATGTCCAGCCAGCGCAGAGAGAAGTTATACGGCACGCCGATCAGGTTCCAGCCGGGCACCAGCGGTATCTCAAACGGGATACCTGTATCCGCCGACGCGCCTTCCTGCGTGATAACCAGCGCTCTGGGCGTATTCAGGAAGAAGGCACGTCCCAGGCGCACCCTGTCGGCTGGCACGTTGGGATAGGTAGCATACCGTCCCAGTGACCACGCGAACAGCTTGAAGTTCGGGCGGTCGGCTACCGGCACGTTCAGCACGTCCGCCGGGTCCTGGGTCGGATAGTCAAACGGCACCGAGATGAGGCTCAATCCCGCCGCGAAGGTGTGCAGTGGCTTGAGCGTGAAGTTGACGCCCGTCGTTTCGGTATCCGACTGCACGGTCACCGTGCGCGACTCGGGCACCGGCGTGAACCCGCTCTTGCGCACACGCACGGTATAGTCGCCAGCGTCCACACCGGTGATGCGCCAGTTGAAGGTATAGCCGTTCTCGGTCTGCGCCGGTCCGGTGGTGGTGCGATAGGTCTTGTTGCTGGAGACTACCTCCACCTCCACGCCTTCCTCCGGCTGCTGGTCGCCCTGCCGGATAACCAGACCGGAGATGCTGCCGGGCGGAACCGGCTGCAGCTGGAAGTCCTCCGTAATCGTCTGGTTGGACTGTACGACGATGGTCTTGGTTTGCGGCGAGAAGCCTGCTGCCGAAGCGGTCGCTTCATAGGTTCCACCGTCCACACCGGTGATGGTATATTGCCCGTTCTGGTTGGTGGTCGCGGACGCCACCGTGGTGGTGCCGCTCTTGATGGTCACCAGCGCGTTGGCGATGGGATCGCCGGTATCGGCGCGGGTGACGGTGCCGGTGACGTTACCCGGAGCGGGCTTCAGGCGGAAGTCCTGCGTTACTTCGGTTGCGGGCGGGATGCTCACGCGCACCGGTTGTGGCGGCTGGTCCGGCGAGAAGCCCGCTTTGGTTGCGGTCACATCGTATCCACCGCCATCCTGCACCTGGCTGGTAGGCAGGCGCGGGATAACATAGTTGCCCTGCGCGTCGGATACGGCGGTGAACTGCTGACCGGTGATGACCTCTGTGGCGGTCACCAGCGCGCCCTGGATGGGGGTCGTACCGTCGGGATAGGTGACCTTGCCCTTCAGCACGCCCGGCTCCGCTTTGGTGAGCAAGAAGCTGGTCTCGCCGAAGTCGCCGCCGTGCATAGCTGTCCCGGTTACTTTTTGCGCAGTGTAGCCGGGGAACGCCGCGATAACTTCGTATACCGAGACATCCAGCCCGCCGATATTATAGGTTCCATCCTTGCGGGTGAAGGCAGTACCCACTTGCGGGCCGGTGGTGCGCTCGTTACCACCACTGAAGATAGCGCGCACCAGTGCACCTTCGATAGGTACCCCACCTTCTACATCGCGTACCGTTCCAATGATGGTACCTGTGCGCAACCAGCAGATGATGTTATGCATCAGCTTCTCGCGCACGTTGCGCCCGATGCCCGACTCGCCTAACACGTAGTAGTGCCTGTTGAGTCCTTCGTGCCCGAAGCTTGCGTAAATCACTTTGGAACCTACCCCTGGATCAAACCAGTAGATAAGCCCCTGTACGCCGTCTTCAAAGGTGATCTCGGTTCGCGCCGGCGCTATGGGGTTGATACCATCCACATAGCGGTTATTAGCGCACCCGTCGTGATAGACAAAGTTGTTTGGGTCGGGACCGGGCTGCAGATAACGTGGACTCTGTGCCCATGGAGGTTCATAGATGATGTTATTTTGCTCCTGGCGATAGTAAACGTGTTCGTCCCAGGTACCGTGGGTGAACGGGTTCGCCAGCGTGTTGCCACCCGACAAATCGTTGCGGTTGTAGAACAGCAACGACGGATGTTCATCGTTCAGGTATTGCGCCTTCAAGATGCTGGTATAGAAGGCATTGGGCTGTGTGCCGTTCAAGGTCAGCGCCCAGCCAATATCCTGCCCCGTGACGTACAGGCGTCCACCAGCCGCCACAAACTGTGTCAAGTCGCGCTGGGTGTTCAGGTCGGTGATGGTACCGTTGCCAGCCCACACATCGCCCGCATAAGGCGCGGACCAGATGATACAGCGGTCTGCCACTATCACAGTCTGCGTCGCTGTACGCGGGTTAGATGGGCTTGGTTGTTGCTCTCGTCTGGGCAGGTATGCCAGGTAGACCGACTGCGGTACCGGCCCGCGGCACAGAATGCGCCAAATGTCGTAATTTTGCGAGTCCGTGACGGTCGGGTCGAAGAACAGCATATTTGGCCACGGAGCACCGTTAGGCTGGCGGGTACCGTAAGAACCAGGCCCCAGTGTATTCCAGGTATCTGCAACACTACCCGGCGTCGTATCCTGCGGACTTGTATATGCCTGCCCTGTCCAGGGCAGATAATTGATGTCCATACCGGTAAGCCACGACTCCGTGCCCCAGTAGGTGAAGAACACGTTATCCAGCGCGAAGTTGACGCCAAACCGCCCCTGGAAGAACTTCTGTCCCAGCGTGTAGTCCGAGACGAACAGCACTTTGCTGCTGGCAATGAACGGTCTGGTGGAGAATCCCCAGATGTTATCGTAAATCTTCCAGTTGGACTGTTGCGTGGGGCGGAACGGGTTCACCGCCCGGTCGTAGGCGATGATGTCCAGGTACCAGTCGCTGGGGTTGTCCGCTGGCGTTGTCCACGTGTTGGTATAGATGCCGTCGCCAGCGACCTCGCCATCCGGCTCGTGTCCACCCTGTGATGCAGGGCCGTCATCATACAGTTGCAGCCAGTGGCTCTTAGGCGGGTGCGCCGCACCGCTGAACGCACTGAAGTCATCGAACCCGGGTTCGTACATCTGCGACGGATATCCGAAGCGACGAGCCAGCATGGTTGGTCTACCGGGTTCTGTGCCGGTAATCGGCACATACTGGTTCGTGGCAGGATCAATCGGCTGGCAATCGAACTCCCAAGGCAGAATAGTAACCAAAAGACCAGGCTCCACGTACTCCAGTCCGCGGTTAAAGAACAGCTTATGCTCCAGCCCCTGCGCATCCTGGTACTTGCTGTCCGGGTCCTTAATCTGGGCGTACACCGCCGCCACACCGCTCTCGAGGTCGCGCACCTTCGCGCGGATGCGCACGGTGGTTCCGGGCAGAGAGACACGAGGTGTGACCTGCACGATTTCGTTTTTATCGATATCCACCTTCTGCAGTTCCGGCGCGTTCACGTCCACCACCGAGGTGGAGAAGATGTCCCAGTTGCCGGTGCGGTTGCTCACGTGCGCCAGCTTGATGGCGGTGGTGAACTGTGACCAGGTAGGCATCGCCTCGTCGGAGCTGTAGGCGGGGTCGCGCGCATCGATATGGTAAATCTGCGCGGTAGGCTCCACCGTCTGTAAGCCGGAGCCATCGGGCAGAACGGTGGCGTCCATGAAGTAGATGTCAAAAGTGCTACCGACGGCATCCGGGGTACCGTCGCTGTTCGTATCCTGTCGGTTGGAGGCGAATGCCAGCCACTGGACAGGACGGTTGGCTCCGGTGATGAAGCGAGGCAGTTCATGCAGTGTCCAGGCCGCCTGCTTATTCGTGCTCTCCACGCCGTTGGCGGAGAAGTTGGTGACGCGGCGCACCACTGCAGAGTTCGGGTCCAGCGAGTAGGCGGTTACCGTCCAGATGTCGGTGGTTGGCTTCGCACTGGTTCCGGCGGCATCCTCGCGGTTCGAAGTGAAGGCTATCAGGTTTCCATCCGGTGACCAGGCGGGTTCCGTATCGCTGCAGTTGCCGGTGGTCACCTGCCGAATCACGCCGGTATCTACGTTGATGACGAAGATATGGTAGACATTGCCTACCTTGCCGGCGAAGGCAATCTCCAGCCCGCTGGGTGACCAGGTGGGCTGACGCACCTCCGTGAAGGGAAGGTCGGTTCGCTCGCGCGTGAGGCTCAGCACCGCGCCGGTGACGAGGTTGCGCACGAACAGATGATAAGGCGCTGCCGCGGAGGCTCGCGCTACGTATGCGAGCCGGTTCTGGTTGAACGAGAGCGCGGGTTCGATCTGGTCACCCTCTTCGGTGGTGACCTGCCGGATGTCGGTGCCGTCGGGGCGTATGGTGTAGATATGGTAGTTCGTGCCCCGCGCGCCGTTGGTCGCGCTAACGCGGTTCGAGTAGAAATAGATGAACCGGTCATCGCCAGACCACACGGGTCCCAGTTCATCCGCCGGGGAGTTGGTGAGGTTTGTGGTCTGCTCCGGTGTACCTCGCCCCTTCAGCATATCCCAATCGCGCTTGAGGTCCACCGGTGCGCGATCAGGGCTTCCGACA
This sequence comes from bacterium HR16, assembly GCA_002898895.1. Classification (GTDB taxonomy): domain Bacteria; phylum Armatimonadota; class HRBIN16; order HRBIN16; family HRBIN16; genus HRBIN16. Next base: position 7,856 of record BEHS01000164.1, read on the forward strand.
ATAGGAAAGCGCGGGAAGCGGGGTTTGGGCTGCGCCAAAGCCAGTGACTGGCTCAGGCATAATGCAGCAACTGTAACCCACAGCAACAACGTCCATGCCCGCAACACGGACGACACCTGACCGTTAGCGCCTCTCAATGCTGTTCCTTCCTCCTCACTTCTTAGGTGCTTACCTCTAACACAGGGTCACCCTGAAATATCGTTCACCAACTGCCTCAAGTTTCCTGCAAGATTATAAGAACACCTTTGTGCGTTGTCAACAATCCGCACAACAGTTACGCCACTATTTCGCAATTTCCTGCTGCAACTCCTGCCAGATGCGCCAGCTTTGCTCTTTAGTTTGCTCTAAATGTTCACGATTCCATACGACCCAATCGGCGAAAATCCTCTTTACACGGGTAGGAAGTTGCGAAGCGAGGCGACGGGCAATAGCCTCCTGGCTGAAACCGTCTGCCGCCAGGCGAGCCTGTTGAGCCGCCTCACCTGCTTCCACAACCACTACCCTGTCAAATTGTATGTAGAGTGCGCACTCTATTAACAGCGGAACCTCCACTACCACCACAGCATTTGGCTCCTGCATCCGAATCTCGTCTATTTGGCGGTGCATTTGTCCCAGGATAAGGGGATGGCTGATGCGGTTTAATCGTCGACGCAGGGCACTATCCGCAAAAACCGCCTCCCCCAGCTTCCTGCGGTTCAGTTCACCGTTGGGTAGCAGATATCCTTGCCCGAACTCCGCCACAATGGCTTGCCAAAGTGCTTCCTGTGGTGCGCTCAGCGTGCGTGCGATTTGATCCAGACTGAGACTGCGCGCTCCCCACTCTTCGAACCAGCGTAACACGGTGCTTTTGCCTTCGGCGATACCGCCGGTTACAGCAACCAGCATGGCTACTCCGCCGATGCTTGTTC
>BEHS01000165.1 GCA_002898895.1 bacterium HR16
GGACGCAAACCGCCTCAGCCGCGTACACCACAGCCACCCAAAGGCTTCGTGTCGCTATTCAATGGGGTAAACCTGGAAGGCTGGGGAGAGGTAGGTCCCCCCTGCTGGTCGGTACAGGATGGGGTCATTGTATGCAGTGGTTTGAGCGAGAGCACCGGATGGTTGCGCTCCAATCGTATGTACCGCAATTTTATTCTCCGATTAGAGTACCGCATCTCACCCGGGGGGAACAGCGGTATTTTCCTGCGTGCACCGCATTACGGAAGGAGCTCGCGCCTGGGCATGGAACTGCAGATTCAGGACGATGGCACCAGTCCGCCCAGCAATACCTGCACCTCGGCGGTATACAGCGTGGTGACACCGCGCCTGAATCCCGCCAGGCCCACCGGCGAATGGAACCAGGTGGAGATTACGCTGAAAGACAGACACCTGCGGGTAGTGTGGAACGGTCATCTGGTGCACGACATTGACCTGGATGACCCTGCGCTCAGCGCGAATCTACCGCGTACCCACCTGCTCTATCGCCGTCCGAACTGGGGCTATATCGGCTTGCAGAACCATCGCAGTCTGGTGGAGTTTCGCAATATCTTCATCAAAGAGCTTCAGTAGGCGCGCTGAATCAGCTCGTTCCAGAGGGCGCGCTTGATGGCGTTGGATACCTGCTCCGCCAGCTCCTGCATACTCTTACCGTACAGGGCGGCGTCCTCAGGCTCAACGGTTAATATCGGGTTGTTGCGAGCCACGACGGTGCGCTTGTCGCTGGATAGCCGGATGTCAAACATCTGGATACCGTCGTTCAACAGGCTATCCAGCCGCTCCCCAATTTGCCGGGCGCGTTCGGCGGAGCTTTTGCCGTTACTGTCCGCAGGAGCGAACACCGGCACGCTATCCAGATAGACCTCCGTCAGGTTAAGGTTCTGTACGTTCTTTTCACGCAGCTCCACCGGCAGAATACGCGCCACCGCCCGACGGTTCACGGGGATGTTCAGCTCCTTGAATAGATTCAGCATCGCTTGCGCGCGCTCTCGCGAAGGGGGGTGCGTGCGGAAAATGCCCAGCTGTCTCTCAGGGCGGCGTGCTTCGTCTCGTGCCAAACGCTCCATGAAGGTCAACATGCCCACAGGATTATACTTCGTGCGCGTCAGGTAGTAGATAGCCGCGTGGTCGGCGTCCATCTCTGCTTCCTGGGTGAAGCCGTTGAGTTTGGCTATCTGATACAGTTGAACGCCCATCATCACGTTGCTCAAATCGCGTGGAGGTGCCCCCGACAGCACGAGCACCAGTAGCGCAGGCAGAGTTACCCGGCGGTTAATCTTTTCGTTCTCCTGTCCCAGGCGCAGCAAATGATGGTGCGCTGCGTGCGCGATTTCGTGCGCCAGCACCGCCGCCAGCTCGTGGTCGGATTGCACGTAGTCCAGCAATCCCTTGTTCACATAGATAAAGCCGCCCGGCAGTGAGAAAGCGTTTACGTCCTTATCATCCACTACTTTGAACGTGTAGGTAAACTGAGACCGCTTGTTGATGCCCCAGGTGACGGGAATCTCCAGAGCGTTAGCGACAGCAGCAACCTCCTGCCCGATGCGATTGACACGCTCTACCAGTGCGGGGTCGGTGACCAGACGCAGGGTGCGCTCGATCTCCTGTGCCGCATCCCTGCCCATGCGCACTTCGGGGTCTTCCTCCGCTTTGGGCTGCGCGAAGACACCTGTCGCCAGCCCGCTCAGTATCAGGCTGACCACGAGCACCGCAACGCAATGAATCCGCCGGAACTGTTTCATTTTTGATGGTAACCTCGCTTTACGCTCTATTCCATTATAGCATACGGATAACCTCTTGCTCACTATTCCCACCTACTCAGACGGCTGAGGACGATGCATGGTTTCGCTGCGAGATAGCATAGCTGCGCTCCCCTGTGCTATAATAGGCCATCCGTGCACGTGAGCGTGTGAACAAGCGGTAACGTGTGCACATTCACGGCTAAAGCCGTTCCCTCACAGACGAGGCCAGCCTTCGCAGGCTCAGGTAAGATGAACAGATAAAATGCATCCTGTCGGATTTTTCTCAACACATAATAGCGAGCAGGTACTGCAAACAACTCTCCTGTTACCAGTCGGGTTGTCCCTGCAAGAGATATACGTTCGCTTGCCACTGCAGCAGCCGGGCACGGTGGTACTGGACAGCGCGATGGAACCTTCTCCGGCAGGTAAGACCCCTCTGGCACGCTATCGTATCGTGGCACAGGAACCGTTCGGTGTTCTGGAAGGCACTGAGCACGGGGCGTGGTGGCATTCACAGGACGGTAGCCGGTTTATCGCTGGCAATCCACTGCGGTTGCTACAAACCTTCCTGAACAGATACCATCTGCCAGCTGTGGACTACTCCACACCTCTGCCTGCAGGAGCCATCGGCTTCCTGAACTACGGTATCAAGGCTCTGGTGGAACCCTGCCCCAACCGCCTCCCCCCGCCCAACAGGTTACCGCTCTACCGGTTCGGCTTTTACGATGCTATCGCCACTATAGACCTGCTTCGCCGAGAGGTCATCCTGACCTCTTCTGGCTTTCCCGAGAAGGGCGTCGCCAGGCTCCGCCAAGCACAGGAAAGGCTCCTGCGGCTCGTTGCGCAATGGAAGCGCATTCTGGACGCGCCGCTTCCCTCTTCTGTCCCATCCTTCCACTGCGACGAGGCACAGGCGTACTGGAGCCGACGCGAGTACGCGCAAGCTCACCAGCGCATCAAGGACTACATCGCGGCGGGCGATGTGTACCAGGTCAACCTCGCGCAAATGTTCCAGGCGACTTTCAAAGGCTCTCCTGCTGGATTGTTCTTGCGGGCACGTGCTATCAGCCCTGTGCCCTTTGGGGCATACCTGCAAGCAGATGATTTCACCGTCGTCAGCCTGTCGCCAGAGCGGTTCTTGCACGTTTGCCCCCTCACCCGTTGCGTACAAACTCGCCCCATTAAAGGCACACGTCCACGAGGCAAAAGCGTCGACGAGGACCTGCGATATGCCGACGAGCTGTTACACAGCCCCAAAGACCACGCGGAACATATCATGATTGTAGACCTGGAGCGCAACGACCTGGGGCGTGTGGCGCAAACCGGCACCGTCAGAGTTACCGAGCTGATGGCGCTGGAAGGTTTTGCACAGGTGTACCACCTCACCAGCACGGTGGAAGCGGTTCTGCGTCCTGAGGTGGACATAGCTACCTTACTGCGGGCAACATTCCCCGGCGGCAGTATTACCGGCGCGCCCAAGATACGTGCCATGCAGATTATCGAGGAGGTGGAACCCGTCGCCCGTGAGGTGTACACCGGCTCCATCGGCTATATCGGCTTTCACGGGAGCGTGGATTTGAACATCGCCATTCGCACCGCAGTAGTGCGCGACGGGAAGATTACCTTCTATGCGGGCGGAGGCATTGTCGCCGATTCGGACGCCGAGCAGGAATATGAGGAGACGCTGGTCAAAGCGAAGGGATGGTTTCAGGCAATCCGCACGCTGCAGAAAGAGGAAACGCATGAGCAGATGGGCGTGGTACAACGGCCGGCTGTGCACTGAAAGCGAGATTCTCTTGCCGGTGCGTGATACGGCGGTGCTGCACGGAGCCTCGCTGTTCGAAACCCTGCGCTGTTATGGCGGACATCCTTTCCGCCTGGAGCAACACCTGCAGCGATTGCGTCGCTGGATGGGGAGACTGCACCTGTTCGCACGCAGCCGGGAGATGATAGACCTCAGCACTCCGACGGTTCGGCATGCCATTGCCAGCCTGCTGGAGGCAAACGGTTTCTTCGAGGGAGATACCCGCCTGCGCATCACGGTGACCGCTGGCTCGGAGGAGATTCCACCATCCTGTTTTATGCTGGCGGAGCGTATCAGCGCGGAGCAAATCGCGAAGTGGCAGGCTGGCATCACCGCGGTGCTGCTGCCCGATCCACGCGGAGTAACAGGAGAACAGCCCAAATGGGGCAACTACGCCTGGCATATCGAGGCTCAACAGCTGGCGAAGGAGCAGGGGGCGGACGAGGCGATATGGTTCAACCGCGAAGGCTACGTGACCGAAGGCGCGCTCAGCAACGTGTTCGTATGGCACGGGGAACGCCTGCTGACCCCACCGCTCGAGGAAGGCATTCTGGCGGGCATCACACGGCAGGTGGTGATCGAAATAGCCCAGCAGATGGGCATAGAGTGTCGCGAAGATCGCATTCCCGCCAGCTTGCTGCCCCATGCACAGGCAATATTCTTGACCAGCTCGGTGCGCGAGATTGTGCCCGTTGTCCGTCTAGATAGCGCGCCGCTTTCCATACACCCAGTTGTTGAACGCCTGCACAGCACATATCAGGAGCGAGTCAAGAACGAAAAGCGAGATTCTTCGCTCTGCCCAGAATGACAGGGTTGCTGGAGGTGACAGATACTCTTTCTTGTGCGACAAGAACAGCTTTCGAGCCACAGGATTTCGCGGGGAGTTACCAGGAGTCTTTTCGCCATAGCTGCTCGATTTTTCTGCGAATGGACGGCTATAATTAAGGCACTCTATAAGACTTGAGCGTCGCCAGCCAAAGCACTCCTAACAAGCACATCCAGTCGCAGCGCTCCACACGGCGGCTGAAGCGCGTGCCGTTAGTCGGAGAGGTGAGTATATGTCGCAAAAATACTACTTCGCTTATGGTTCAAACATGGACGGGGAGCAAATGCGCAACCGATGTCCCGGAGCCGAACAGGTTTCTGTCGGCATGATCGAGGGCTGGAGGTTCCGGATCAATACCCGCGGCGTCGCCACGATCGTTCCCGATAATGGGGGTACTGTTTACGGCATTATCTGGCGCATCTCGAAAGATGAGGAACAAGTCCTTGACTGCTACGAGGGCGTGAAGATGGGACTGTACACCAAGAGGACGATGGAAGTTCGGCTCATAGGCGTGCCTTCCCTCGAGGCCTTTCTCTACTTGGCGACGGATACTCAACCTGGAACTCCCAGACCGGGATACATGGAGGCTATTGTGGCGGCCGCCATAAGCAACGACTTTCCGTCCTCGTATGTTCAGGAGCTTCGGACATGGTGCACGACAGACGTGTGACTTTTGTCAGCAAGTGGCTTCGCAGAGCAAGACAGGCGAAGGACGAATTTGACCGCTTCTTTTCCGCATGGATAGCATTGGTCGTCGCTGCGCAGAGCATTCGTGATTCCTCCGGACGCCATCCTGAGGAGGACAGCGACCGCCAGCGCGTTGTGAGCTACTTTCTGGTGAAGAAGGACAAGGTTATGCGCGCTCTCGAAAAGTGCCAAACGGAGATGATGTGGCTCGCTAGTCGGCGGGGAACAACATATGGTAACTCGATCATTGATACTGGAAACCAGGACCTGCGCGACCGTTTTGCACGGCTCTCTCGCCACTACATTGACGGGGAGGCTATGCAGGAAGATGAGCTCGTGACGACAGTGGCTGAACTCTTGAACAAAGTACGGAATAACGTCTTCCACGGAGGCAAGGTATATGACGACAAGGAAGACCTTAAACTCCTGAAGAACGTGAATCCTGTGCTGCTAGCAGTGCTGGAGGAGTCGGAGGGGAGGACGGCTAACAGTCGGTGCACAGCCTGCCGCTGAACCGGAGCGGAGGCAGGCTCTTTCCAAAGCGAGAGAGTGTACTACTTCGCCACACATGATTATTTGGGCATGGGCGAACCGATTTCGCCTGCTTGTCATTCTGAGGGTGAGCGAAGAATCTCGTTTTATCGGCACTCTGAGATGCTTCGCTGACGCTCAGCATGACAAAATAAACTGAAACGTCCTTTCGCCCCAGAACACGCATATCCAAAGTCTTCCCACCATTGAAATGGTGGGCTATGGTGACAACAAACCTGTCTTCACAGGTTGTTCAATCCGCGCAGGCGGATTTTGCTTCCCTCATAGCCCATGATTTCAATCGTGGGGGTCAGCATGGCGAAGGCGTAAAACCACCTTGCCTGCATCCCAATGATCGCACTTGACAGACTACTGGAGATGACCGCCGAGTAGAATCAACTCACTCAATACGCCAACCCTCTATCGTACGAGCGCAACAGCCCAATCACCTTGCCAATCACGCGCGTTTCCTCCGGGCGCACCTCAATCGGCTCGTATGCGGGATTCGCCGGAAGCAGGCGTACCTTGCCGTTGTCGTATTGAATACGCTTGATGGTGGCTTCATCCCCAATGAGCACCGCAACCAGTTCGCCGTTTTCAGCCGTGCTCTGCGGTTTGATAATCACCAGGTCACGAGGCAGGATATGCTCGCCCACCATCGAGTCGCCCCGTACCCTTAGCAGGAACGCGCCTTCGATATTATGCACCATCTCGCGCGGTACCGGCACCAGCGCCTCGATATTCTGCGACGCCAGCACCGGCGTACCTGCGGCAATCGTTCCCACCAGCGGTAGCATCGCCACGTCGGGCGAGCTCTCCAGGTGCTGTGCGAACTCGGGATGCACCACGCGGATACTGCGGCTTTTGTGCTCGCGCTCGATGTAGCCCTTGCGCTGCAGAGCATCCAGATGCACGGTTACCCCGCGCAGGCTGGAGATGCCGAACTGGTTGCCAATCTCACGAATGGTAGGCGGATAGCCGTTCTCTCTTGTGTAGTGCAGAATGAAGCGGAGAATCATCTCCTGCTTATGGGTCAGTCCTCGTGTCATTGTCCTCCCTCCCCCGAAATACTATACGAAGTATATACTACAATTGGTCTACTTGTCAAGGGTTTCGGATGGCTACTCCACCATCACGTACGGATTTTCCAGAATGCGCTTCAGCTCGCGCAGAAACTCGGCGGCGACGGCGCCGTCCAGGGCACGATGGTCCGCCGAGATAGTCACCTTCATACGTGGACGCACCGCTACCGTATCGTCGTCCAGCGCGACAGGTTGCTTCTGCACTGCACCCACCGCCAGTATCGCCACCGCAGGCGGGTTGATGATGGCGATGAACTCGTCCACCCCGTACATGCCGAGGTTGGAGATGCTGAAGGTCGCGCCGGTGTATTCATCAGGCGTCAGGCGTCCTGCTCGCGCCTTCTCCACCAGCTGGCGCGTCTCTACCGCGATTCGACGCAGCGTCTTGCGCTCGCAGTGACGCAGCACCGGTACAATCAACCCATCGGGCAGTGCTACCGCGATGCCTATATGTATTTCACTGCTCGGGTAGACCTGTTCGTTCTGGTACAGCGCGTTCACCTGCGGATAGCGCGCCAGAGCCAGCGCACACGCCTTGGTGACCAGATCGTTGACCGAGAGCTTCGGTGCGTCTTCGGGCAACGCCGCGTTCAACCGTTCGCGCAGTGCCATTGCCTCAGCCATGTCGATGTCCATCGTCACATAGAAGTGCGGCACCGTTTGCTTGGTGAGCGTGGTGCGTTCGGCAATGAGACGGCGCATCCGGCTGAGCGGTTGTCCACCGGCAGGGGGTTGTACTGTGGGCGCGGGACGTGCCGGCTCTGCAACGGGCGGACGAGGCGCGGCTTGCCGCGAGGCGATGAACTGCTGTACGTCGCGTTCCACGATACGCCCGCCGGGGCCGGTGCCTCTCACCATCGCCAGGTCTATGCCTGCCTCCTGCGCAATGCGTCGTGCCAGCGGGGAGGCTTTGACTCGCTCCTGCACGGGCGGCTCCTCCCGAATCGTCTCGCCTACCGGCGCAACGGGCTGGGCACTCGGCGGGACAGATTCCTCCGCAGCACCGGGTGCCTGGGCAGGCTGGATAACCTGAGGTTGCTCGCCTTCTCCCAGTATCTCCGCAATCACCGCGCCGACCGGCACGGTGTCGCCTTCCTTTGCCACGATGTTCGCCAGCTTGCCCGACGCTTCCGCCGGCAGCTCCACGCTGGCTTTGTCGGTCTCTATCTCCGCGATGATATCGCCGACCTCTACGCTGTCGCCCTCTTTCTTCAGCCAGCGCAGGATAGTTCCTTCTGTCATCCCGTCGCCCATCTTGGGCATGATTACCTGTGCCATCCGTTCTCCTCCTTAAGCCAGTACACGCTTCACCGCGCGGATAATATCTTCCTCGCTGGGGAAGGCGGCGCGCTCCAGATTGCGAGCATAGGGGATGGGTACATCCGCACTGGCAACGCGCAGCACCGGCGCGTCCAGTTCATCGAAAGCGAACTCCTGAATACGCGCCACCACCTCCGCCCCAAAGCCCACGTTACGGTGGTCCTCATGTACCACCACCGCCCGATGCGTCTTGCGAATGGAACGCAACACGGTGTCCATATCCAGCGGTTGCAACGAGCGCAGGTCTATCACCTCGCACTCGATGCCTTCGGTTTCCGCCAGCTTCTCCGCCGCGTGCAACGCCAGCAACACCGGTTGCGAATAGGCAATGATGGTTACGTCGCGCCCTTCGCGCTTCACATCTGCCACGCCGAACGGAACGGTGTAGTCGCCTTCGGGCACCTCTCCGCGCGTGGAGTACAGCTTCGCGTGCTCCATGAAGATGACAGTGTTATTGTCGCGAATGGCGGTCTTCAGCATCCCCTTCGCGTCGGCGGGAGTGGCGGGAGTGACTACTTTCAGTCCCGGGATATGCGCATACCACGATTCGAGGCTGTGCGAATGCTGGGCAGAGAGCTGCGCTCCACCGCCCGCCGGTCCGCGAAACACTACCGGCACCGCAATCTGCCCGCCGAACATGTACAGTATCTTCGCCGCATGGTTCACCAG
>BEHS01000166.1 GCA_002898895.1 bacterium HR16
TCTTTGCAGGCTGGGGAAGGGGTTCTAATCTTCCCTCCGGCGTCTTGCGCTCAGGGGGCGTGCAGAGTGCCCCTTCCCGCTTTCAATTATACAAGGGGGTCGGGGGGATAGGTTCACTCAACCCCACCCCCGGCCCCTCTCCTGCGCGGAGAGGGGAACTTCGCATCGATCGCCCCCTTCCTTTGTGGGGAAGGGGGCAAAGGGGGATAGGTCGATACCACCCTACTGACACAGCAGGTGCACCGCCGCAATCACATCCTCGCGGGTGGGGATGGAGGCGTCCTCTAACGGCTCGCTCATCGGCACGGGCACGTCCTTCGCCGCCAGAATCACCGGCTGCATGTCCAGATAGTCCCAACCGCTGTAGCCGTTCTCAAAGCGGTACTCCAGTATCTGGCGCAGGAACTCGTTAGCGACGCCGCCTTTCGTCCAGCCTTCGGACATCAGGATGACACGCCCCGTCTTGCGCACCGAGTTGGCGATGGTTGCCACGTCCAGCGGGTGGAGTGTGCGCGGGTCGATGACCTCACAGCGGATACCTTCCTGCTCCTCCAGGTCCCACGCCGCGTCCAGCGCGACGTGCACCATGCGCGAGTACGCCACAATGGTCACATCCTCACCCGGCTTTTTGATGTCGGCGACGCCGAGCGGGATAATGTAGTCCTCATCGGGCACCGGTCCCATCACGCCGGAGTAGAGCAGTTTGTGTTCGAGGAACATGATGGGGTTGTCGTCGCGCACTGCCGCTTTGAGCAAGCCTTTGGCGTCGTAGGGAGTGGATGGCATGACCAGGTAGATTCCCGGCACGTGTAGCCACGACCCCTCAAGGCTCTCGCTATGGTGCGCGGCGATACAGCGCCCGACGCCGCCCTGTGAGCGGTACACCACCGGCACTTTGGTCTTGCCGCCGAACATGTAGCGGTTATACGCCGCGTTATGCAGGATCTGGTCGGAGCCGAGCGTGGTAAAGTCCACGTACTGGAACTCCACGATAGGTCTCATGCCGCGCATCGCTGCGCCTGCACCAGCACCGGCGATAGCCAGCTCGGAGATGGGCGTGTCTATCACGCGCCGACCGCCAAACTCGTCCCACAGCCCGCGCGTAGCAGCGTATGCCCCGCCGTACAGTCCCACATCTTCGCCCATGACGAACACGCGCCAGTCGCGGCGCATCTCTTCCGCATGTGCCTGCGCCAGCGCTTCGTTGTAGTACTTGATGGGGATGCCGTACTTCTCTTCCAGTCGCTGGGCGTCTTCCTTTTTCAGTTTGGGCATAATGGCTCCGCCCGGTGTGCCCGCCTGCTCACGCGCGATTCGGCGGATTTCGTCCTCAATCGGACGGATGCGCGCACGCAGTGCCTCTTCCTGTTCCCGCTCGCGGGCGAACTCGATGGGGTCCTTCGGCACGTAAAGGTCGTCAAACAGCTCCACCGCAGGAGGCAGTGGGCTGGCTTTGGCGAATCGCTCCGCCTCGTCGATGGTCTGGCGCGCCTTCTCCATCACCGCGTCCATCTCTGCCTCGGTGGCGATGCCCGTCTCCAGCATCCGATGGCGCAACAACAGGATGGGGTCGCGCTGGCGGTACTCCTCCAGCTCCTCTTTGGTGCGGTAGCGCTGCTGGTCGGAGAGCGAGTGTCCGAAATAACGGTAGGTGCGCGCCTCCACCAGCACGGGACCTTTGCCCTCGCGACACATCTGCACCGCCTGTGATACCTTCTCCTTCACGTCCAGCACGTCCATGCCGTTGCACTGCAGACCGGGGATGCCGTATGCTTCCGCCCGCTTCACCACGTCGCGCACGCGCGAGGCATAAGGGGCGTCGGGCACACTGCGATCGTGCCAGGGCATGGACATGGCATACAGGTTGTTCTCGCAGATGAAGACGACGGGCAAACCGTCATGCGTGACCGCTGCGAGGTTGAGCGACTCGTGGAAAGAGCCGGTGTTGACCGCGCCGTCGCCGAAGAAGCAGAGCACAACCGCGCCCGACTGCTTGAAGCTTTCCGCCAGTGCCGCGCCCACGGCGATAGGGATGTTACCGCCTACAATGCCGGTTGCGCCCAGGTTGCCTTTCTCCACATCGGCAATGTGCATCGAGCCTCCGCGCCCGCGGCAGTAACCGGTTTCACGTCCCATCAGCTCCGCCAGCATCTTGTTCCAGTGCATCTGGCGGTCTTGCTCGCTGTCGCACCACAGGTTGCCGATTGCGCCGCAGTGCCCGTGCCCGCGATGCGTGCTGGTAATCATATCGTTGCGGGTGATGGAAGCCACTGCGCCTACCGCAACCGCCTCTTGACCGGCGTACAGGTGCGACGCGCCCTTTATCTGCCGACTGCGCACCAGCTCGTACACCTTTTCCTCGAAGAAGCGAATCTCGTACATGGTGCGCAAATAGTCCAGAAGCTTTTCTTTCGGTTCCTGATAAATCGGGTCAGTACCCTCTTTTGCTTTTGTAGTGACTGCCATTTCCTGCCGTGCCTCCTGCGATATTGCGTTTTCAGGTCATCTGTTGATATAATACAACAACAAAGGAAAATGTTCAACGTTCTAAGCGCAAACAAACGAAAATGTTTGCTGAGGAAAGAAGACAACAGATATTGCACCACCTGCGGCAGCAGGGCAAAGTCACTGTAGACGAGCTCAGCGTGCGCTTCGGCGTCTCTGCCCCCACCATCCGCGCGGATTTGAGTTTTCTGGAGAAGCAGGGCTTGCTGAGACGCACGCATGGTGGGGCGTTGCCTGTAGAAAGCACGCTGTACGAACCGCCGTACGCTATCCGCGAAATGAAGAACCTGCCCGAGAAGCGAGCCATCGCGCGGGTAGCCGCGACGCTGGTGCAGGACGAGGAGACGGTCTTGCTGGATGCGGGAACCACCACCTTCGAGATTGCCCTCCAGCTGAAGCAGCGTCGAGGCTTGAAGGTGGTCACCAACTCGCTGGCTATTGCGCTGGAGCTGATGGAGCGCAAGGATATGGAGGTGGTGTTGCTGGGCGGGAGTGTTCACCCCGCGCGTCGCGCCACGCTGGGCGAGCTGGTGCTGCATGCGCTGGATGTGATTTACGTGGACCATGCTTTCCTGTCGTTCAACGGGGTGGACGCGCGCGCGGGCTACACCAGCGTGGATTTCGAAGCCGCAGCGGTGAAACGCAAGATGATGCAACACGCGCGGCAGGTAACTGTGGTGGCTGACCATGCGAAATTAGGGCAGGTTGCCTTCGCGCAAGTCGCCCCTATCCATGCCGCGCATGTGCTGATTGTAGACGACGGCGCCTCGCCTGAGGCTGTGAAAGCCTTCGAAGAAGCAGGTGTGCGTGTGCTGCTTGCGCCCGTTATTTAGCCTGCAGCTGCTCCCACGGCGGGTTCTTCGCCACAATCTGGTCCAGCGTCACTTTTGACAGCAGGCGCTCTGCCATCTCCCGCAAATGATTCCATGCCTCGTGTGCCGCACAGGGGTGAACACTGTCGCACATCACGCGGTGGTCCAGAAGACACTGCTTCTTCTCGATATGCCCCTCGCAGGCGTTCAGGATGTCCAGATAGCTGATCTGGCTTGGAGGACGGGTCAAAGAGAACCCGCGCTCGCGCCCACGATGGGCATGAACCAGCCCGTGCTGCTCGAGGTCTTTGAAGATGGTGTACAGGAAGTTCACAGAGACATCCGCTTCTTGCGCCAGCTCTTTGACGGTGACGACAGCGCCCTCCCCTCGCTTGGCTAAGCAGGCAAGCGCACGCACGGCGTACTCGGTCTGTACTCCACTGTCCAGAAGACGAATCATGTCATACCCTCACTTAGTGTAGTATAGCCAATCGCTACAATAGTATACCTGAAATAGTTTGTTTGTCAAGTGGTATGCACTGCTAAAGGCTATATATGGGGTGAAAAAATTTGCTACCTCACTCCATCATCTCACGCAGGCGGCGCAGATACGCCATCACCACATACACATACTCCGCATGGCTCCATGTCAACGGGGCTACCGAGAGCGGTTCGCCTGTGTGAGGGTCTACCTGTTCGGGCAGTACTCCTGTGTGCAAGGCGCGTTGCGTCGCCCACTCGATCAGCCTCATCGCCTGCTGCAGATCGGCGGGATCGCTTGCCTTTTCTATCTCGTACTCCGCCAGCCACAGGGTACAGATAATCCAGGGGTTTCCGGGCACCTCGAAGCTCTTGCGGTGGTAGTAGTCGTTTTCGTAGCGCGCCAGCCCACCGATGGGAGTGTTGACCCAGAGCTTCTCGCGCACATATCTCACACAGCACTGCATTTGTGGGGCGTCGGCATCCAGCACACCATAACGCAGTACGCCCAGCACACTGCTATCCACCGTAGTGTCCCGGCTGTAATTGCCCTGCATATCCGGCGTAATCATTCGGGCGAAGCAGCCTGTTCCTTCATTGTAGAGGGTGTTCAGGATGCCCTCTCTGACCTCCTGTGCTGCGGTGCGGAACATCTCGTGCTCCTCTACGTCACCGAAGAGGTGGGCGAATCGTGCCGCCGAGCGCAGTGCCGCATACACGGAGGCGCAGGTATAAGTGTGGATACCCCGGCGCTCTTCCCAGAGGTCATAGCTGGGCAGCGGCAGGCGTGTTTGCGGGTCACGATAGGTTGCCATGAAATGCGCCGTCGGCAGGATAAGGTTCTCGTAGAGTGAGGCGATAAACTCCAGGTCGTGATAGCACTGATAATGATGCCATAGCGCCCATAGCACCGATGCGGTGCTGTCCTCTTGAAACGGGATTTCGTGCTGTCCGCCAATCACCCAGGGATGCCAGGATGCCCCCACAGAGCCGTCGGCGGAATATTTATGCATCAGCACCGGACGATCTTTAGGCAACACGCGAGCACAGAACTCGAAGAAGCGGCGTGTGGTGTCGGGATAGCCGATGGTGTCCAGCGCGTAGGCAACGATAGCCCCGTCGCGCGGCCACATGTAGCTGTAGTGTGCCCGGGCGGTGGTCATGATGTCGGTATCGTTCGCCGCGATAACCGCTCCGCGGTCGTCTATTTGTGTGCGCATAATCAGCAGACTGCGACGGAACAGCTGTGCTACCGATTCGGGCAACGTTTGCACCAGCTCCGCTCCCTTCTCCGACCATCGCGCCCAGTAGTTCGCGGTGTCGCGGATTATCTCGTCGAAGCCTCTTTCCACGACGTGGCCGTGCAGAGCACGCACCTGCTGGTAATCGTGTCCTGCGACTATCCAGTAGTGAAGGTCTTCCTCTTCGCCCGGAGGAAGTAGCAAGCGAAAGCTGATGGAGCTATCCACCGACCCCTGTTCGATAGGACGTCCACTCAGCTCGCCGTCTTCGCAATCGCGCCATGTGCCTTCCGCGCCTCCAAACCCTTTCACACCACAGGCGTACTGATAGATACCATCGTAGCGGCTGGTGCCTGTTGCCAGAAACCAGTTGTCGCGTTTGTAATGTATCACCGCCTGCAGGAAGGGGTTATAGAATGCGGTATCGCCGATGTCGGTCTCGGCGATATGAAAGTTGTGTGAGAAAAAGAGGCGTACCTCGCGGGGAAAATCGCTCAGGTTGCGTACTCGTACGCGCCTCAAAAAGATGTTCTCGCGGTGAGAGACACAATCGTTAACCTTCAGGCTGAGGTTCATGCCGGAGTGCACTGCGGTACATTCCGTAACGAGTGTGTCCGGCAGATAATCAAGCGTAATTGACCACTCCCCGCTATCCAGCCAGGAGAATCGCCCGTCACACCATACTCCCATGCGGATTTTGTGCCCGCTGAGGTGGTTGAATAACCCTACATAGGGAAAGTAGAAATCGCGGATGTTCAGTGCGCTATCTTCGCAAACCAGTATCTCACCGTTGCCCAGCACCACAGGTCGTGGCATGGCGTCCTCCCGATTATGTAAATGTTGACAGATGTTTTCTCTTTTCCATCATTCCGAGAGCAGTGGAGAATCTCCGAGATGCTTCGTTGACACTCAGCATGACACATAACGCACCAATCCTGTCATTCTGAGCGGAGCGAAGAATCTGGCTGTAGCGATGCGCTGAGATGCTTCGCTGACGCTCAGCATGACAGAAAACAGCTGGTGTCCTGTTAACCCCTGTAGCCGCAGGCTTTAACCTGCGCTGAAGCGCGCGCAACCTGAAGGTTGCAGCTACCGCTTGGTAGCAACATCGCCTTACCCTTAGTTTACGCGGTAGCAACGTCGTTACCTGCCCCTTTTGGGGGAGGCTGTTTCCAGAACACAGCAGGAGAACGAACGCGGTTAGCCAAATCGTTCTGTAGCAGTCATGGCGTAGCGAGGGCGACAGAATGCAAGAGATAATCGAGCAGGCGCGGAACCTCTTCCGTGAGCGATACGGAAGAAAACCGGTCGTTTACGGCGTTGCGCCCGGCAGGGTAGAGGTGCTGGGCAATCACACCGACTACAACGGCGGTTACGTGATGAGCGCGGCGATTGACCGCGTCACGGTGGTTGCTGCAGCAAAGAGCAGCTCGGCGCAGTGTCGCGTTTTTGCCCAGCAGAAGGGTGCAGAATCCGTTTTTACTCTGGACGCTCTCCGGCAGAGCCCACGTGACCGCTGGGCGGACTATGTGAAGGGAGTGGTGGTGGAACTCCAGAAAGCGGGTGTTCCGATAGAACCCTTTGAGGCTGTGGTAGCGGGCAACGTGCCCATTGGCGCAGGAGTGAGCAGTAGCGCGTCGCTGGAGGTAGCTACCGCGATGGCTCTTCTGGAGTTGCATGGGGCCGATTTGCCTCGCTGGGAGATAGCCAAACTGTGCCGTCGCGCGGAAAACGAGTTTGTGGGGATGCCGTGCGGCATTTTAGACCAGTTCTCTTCCGTCTTTGGCGAAGAGAACAGCATCCTTTTTCTGGACACGCGTACCGAAGAGCATGAGGCGATGTCGCTGCCCGCCGATTCGTTCGGGTTGATCCTGATACACTCGATGGCACAGCATACGCTGGTGAGTGGCGACTATGCTACGCGCTATCGCGAATGCATGGAGGCAGCCGCGTGGTTCCGCGAACGCCTGGGGGAGCACGTGCAGCTGTTGCGCGATGTGAGCTGGGAAGAGTTTCTACAGTGGGAGGCACAGATGCCGGAGCCTCTGCGTCGGCGGGCGCGCCATGTGATTAGCGAGAACCGGCGCGTGCTGGACGGGCGTGAGGCGCTGCACCGTGGCGAGGTCACCCGTCTGGGCGATCTGATGTTCGCCTCTCACGAAAGCAGCCGTGTGGACTACGAGAACTCCACCCCCGAGCTGGACCTGCTGGTAGGTTTGGCGAGAGAGCACGGCGCGATAGGAGCGCGCCTGACCGGCGCCGGCTGGGGCGGTGCAACCATCAATCTGGTAGAAGAATCGCGAATGGAAGAGTTCGCCCGCCGGGTCGCGGAGGAGTACTCGCGACGAACGGGGATACAACCCGGCGTTCACCGCTGTCACATCGCACCCGGAGCAAGAGCATTTCGTGAATAATAGCTGGTCTAACACGCTAACAGGGAGGACAGAGATGGATTCGCTGTGCATCTATTTCACCGGTAAGGACCAGGTGGAGCTCAAGACGGAAAGCGTGCCGCCGGTAGGGGCGGGGCAGGTGCTGGTACGAGCGCGAAAAAGCCTTATCAGCACCGGCACGGAGTGCATCTGCCTGGGCAGATTGTTTGAGGAAGGCACGCACTGGGATCGATGGGTGAAGTATCCCTTTCCGCCCGGCTATAGCATGATGGGCGTGGTGGAACAGGTCGGTGAGGGGGTCACCCAGCTGAAGCCCGGAGACAGGGTGGTCTTTCAGCGTTCACACCGACAGTGGCATGTAGTGGATGCAAACCTCCCCGTGCAAGTGCCCGACGAGGTAAGCGACGAGGACGCCTCGTGGTTTGCACTGGCGATGATTTCGCAGAACGCTGTTCGCGCTGCAGAGCACCAGCTGGGCGACAACGTGGTGGTTATTGGCGCGGGTTTGCTGGGGCAGTTGACGGTGCAGTACCTGCGCCTGGTGGGAGCGAAGCAGATTATCGTGGTGGACCCAGCCGAACCGCGTCTGAAGATGGCAAAAGAGCACGGCGCCACCACAGTTATCGCGAAGCGAGTACAGGAGGCGCGCGACGAGATTCTGGAGCTCACGGAAGGTAAAGGCGCAGAGGTAGTGTACGACATTACCGGTATCGCTTCGGTCTTCGCTCCTGCTCTGACCCTGCTGAGGAGATTCGGCAAACTGATTTTGCTGGGCGACACTGGCGAGCCGTCTCAGCAGTTCCTGACCGGTGATGTGATTACCAAAGGTCTGCGCATTATCGGTACACACGCCAGCAACCCGCCGGCGGTCAGCACCGACCATACCCCGTGGACACAAGCGGAGATGTACCGACTCTTCTTCACCTACGTTGCCCGTGGCGATATGCGCGTGAACGACCTCATTACGCACCGTTTCACACCATACGAGGCACCACAGGCGTATCACCTCCTGCGCCACGACCGCTCCGCGGCGATGGGAGTGGTGTTCGACTGGACAGGGGTTTAGCAAAAAACAAGGGCGGGGTTGCCCCGCCCTTGTTCGCTGGCTCGCCTTTCGTTTTAGCGGAGAAGCGACAGCACCATCTGCGGTGCGGCGTTCGCCTGTGCCAGCACTGCCATGCCCGCCTGCTGCAGAATCTGCAACTTCGTGTAGTTCATCACTTCCTCGGCAACGTTGGTGTCGCGTATCGCGCTCTCCGACGCC